>JBBRMF010000136.1:0-13633 GCA_038230975.1 Tepidisphaerales bacterium | reverse complement strand
TGCGCCTTCAACGCCGTACACATGGCTGTAATTCTTCGTCAAATTCGTGAACGGACCATACCCAATCAACATCAAAATCAGAATCATAGCCGAGCAGATCGCAATTGCGCTGCCCAATGGATTGGGAACAAAAGCAGCTTCTTCATTGTCGCCAAGGAACATCGCCTTGATGACGCGGAAGTAGTAGAAGGCGCTCAGGATTGTGTTCACGCCGATGGCGATAACCAACCCCCACCACCATCCACCGTTGTTCAAAAGAATGAGCAGTAGGTTGAGCTTGGCGACAAACCCGGCGAACGGGGGAAGGCCAATCAGGCTGATCATAAAGCAGAACATGCAAGCCGCGAGAATAGGTGAACGGCGGCCGAGGCCCGAATATTCGGAGATTAGTTCCGTGCCCGTTTGCCGTGCGACTAAACCGGCGACCGTGAACGCGCCAAGGTTCATGAACATATACACGGCCAGATAGAGCAGTATCGCCTGCGCGGGGGTATTAAGATTGCCGACCGTAATCGCATGGTTGTGAGCCACGAGCAATGAAAGCGCGCACAGCATATATCCAGCGTGGGCAATTGAGCTATAGGCTAAAAGCCGCTTGATGTTCGTCTGCACGAATGCGGCCGTATTACCGACCGTTGCGGTAACCGCACCGAGCACCCCAATGACTGCGGCGATGGAACTTAACGACACATGCGGTGCATTCTGATAGCCAAACGCATTGGCAATCAGCATCAACACGCGAAGAAGCAACGCGAGCGCGGCACCTTTGGAAGCCACGGAAAGGAACGCGCTGACATCGACGCTTGCGCCTTCGAAGACGTCCGGGCACCAGAAGTGGAACGGCACTGCCGAAACTTTAAAGCCGAGCCCGACGATCAATCCAAAAATCGCGACTGCCAACAATGCCCCACCGCCGGTCGACGCCGCCATTCGAACCGCCAAACCGTTGGTGCCGTGAATATCGAGCGTACCGTAGAGCCCGTAGAGAATGGACAAGCCGTAGACCATGATGGAGCTGGTCGCCGCGCCAAACAATACATATTTCAAAGAAGCTTCAGCCCCGACCCGGTGAGTCTTGCGGAAGCCGGCCATCACATAACTGGGCAAGCTGGCCAGTTCCACTGCCAGGAAAATCATCAGCAGATTCGAGGTGGATGCCATCAGTGACATGCCAAGGGTTGCGCCGAGTAAAAGCGTGAAGAATTCCGGTCCATCACCTTCGTGCATTCCCCAGGCAGAAACGCTGAGCCACATGAGGATAATACCCATCACAAAGATGATGAGCAGGACTTTCCAGAAGATGGCAAAACCGTCGATCACCAGCAAACCGCGAAAGTGATTGCCGACCACATCCGGCCCGGCCCCGATCACCAGCAGACAGAGCAGCGCGCCGGTCAGACCCCCAAGTGCGACGAGCGCACACGCAAGATTGCTCTTCTTGGTGAAGAACGGCGTGATTAACACCGCAACGATCGTCACGATAAGCCACAGGTCAGCAACGAACGGTTTGAGTTCGTCCCAGTGAGGAATAAATGGTGCGCCAATGGCGGAAAGCATTATGATCCGTTGTCAGTTGTCATCCAAAAATCTTAAACAATCCCGCCACCGTCTGATTCGTGAAGACGAAGAAGAAAGCGGTCGGGAGTACACCGAGAAGAACCGCCATGATCGCCAGCGGAGTGAGCACGATCAGTTCGCGCTGATCGACCTCGGGGAAGTTCTTCTGCTCGGGTTTCTCCGGTCCAAGGAAAACGCGCTGCACGGTCCAGAGCATGTAACCGGCTGTGAGAATCACCCCGAAACAGGCGATGACCGAAAGAGTCAGCATCGTATTCGGATTCGCACCCGCATTTCGCAGGATCGACCCTTCACGGGCGGCCTGGAAACTTCCGAGCAAGACCATCACTTCGCCTACAAATCCGCACAAACCCGGCAGGCCAAGGTTGGCAAAGCAAGCGACCGTCGAAAAGCCCGTGTAAATCGGCATCGTTGTCGCCAACCCGCCCATGCGGCTGAGTTCACGGTGGTGCGCTCGTTCGTAAACAATACCGACGACGAAGAACATCATGGCGCTGGTAACGCCATGGGCAATCATCATGAACAGCGCACCGTTGACACCCGCCGGCGTCATCATCGCCGCGCCAAGGGTTACAAATCCCATGTGAGAGACGGATGAATAAGCGACAAGTTTTTTGAAATCGGTCTGAGCCATGGCACACATCGCGCCGTAGATCACACTGACCACGCCGATGACCGCAATCAGCAACCACATCTGCTTTGCCGCTTCGGGAAACAGCGGATAGGCGATGCGGAAAATACCGTACCCACCCATCTTGAGCAGGATGGCGGCCAGAATCATGCTGATGGGGGTGGGGGCTTCGACGTGGGCATCGGGGAGCCAAGTGTGGAATGGCACCGCCGGCACTTTGATCAGAAAGCCGGTCATCAACAAAATGAAGAATGTTTTGGCGACCGTTCCACTTAGCCCGCCGATCACCGGGCCAAGTGCCTTTTGGAATTCCGGGCTGGCGAGTTTCACCAGATCAAAAGTTCCACCTTCGACAATCTGACGGCTATAGAGATAAGTGCCGATCAGCACGATCAACAAACCAATTGAACCGACCAGTGTGTACAGGAAGAACTTGATCGCCGCGTACTCTTTCCGCGGACCGCCCCAGATACCGATCAGGAAATACATCGGCAGCAGGGAAACTTCAAAGAAAACATAGAAGAGGAAAAAGTCGAGCGATAGAAAGACACCCAGGATGCCCGTTTCCAGAAAGAGAAACAGTGCAAAATACCCCTTGGGCATTTTCTCAATGTTCCATGAAGCGATACAGGCCAACACGCAGACGAAAGTGCTGAGAATGATGAGCGGGAAGGAGAGGCCGTCGATACCCACTTTGTATTGAACATTAAATGCGGGGATCCAGTTGGCGGATTCAACCATCTGCACGACTCCGCCATGACCCGCATAGGCATACGTGCTTTCCTTCAAGGCTTCCGGTGTGTTGTTCCAATGGAACGTCGCGAACAATAGAAGCGATGCGAGAAACGTGACGATCGTCGTGCCGAGCGCCACCCAACGAATGTTGTCGCGGCCCTTAACCAACAGCGTCAACAGTGCGCCGACGGTCGGCAGAAAAATCAGGATGGAAAGCAGATGGTTGCTCATATTCTATGGCATGGGCAAAAACGCCCATGTTTCTATTTTAGTTCCCGAATCAATTTAGCCGGGCCGCTTGCGGCCCGTGTCCGGTATCCTCGAAGGTCTCGTCAACGCGGCTCGCAAGCAAGCCGGCTAAATAATTTGACTACCCGTACTCCCGACCGCAGGGACCGGAAAATTCTAATGCGACAACACCACGATAATCGCGCCGGCCAATCCCAGGGCGACGGCGACCATCAACACGGTCACATACATCCTCACTCGGCCCGTCTGCGGGGCACGAACGATCGAACCCAGGCCTTGCGACAAGGTAGCCATCCCGTTCACGGCGCCATCGACGACATATTTATCCGTCAATCCGGCGAAGGATGAAGCACCCTTCACGGACCAACCGGCCAAATTCACAATGCCATCCACCACATATTTGTCAAAGAATGCCAGGAATCGCGAAAGACCCATGACGATCGCCACGAACACGGCAGAGTACAACTCGTCGAAATACATTCGCCGATAAAGCCAGGTGTGAATCCAGCCCAACGGCTTTGTAGAATGCAACTTCGTGGCGATGGAGTATCCATTGCGATACAGCAAGAAGCCCGAACCGATTCCGCCGACAAATCCGTAAAACAAAAATGACGTGAACCGCGCCACATGCGATTCGCTCTTCTCAAATGCTTCTTCTGACGCCGAAATATGAGCATGGGCAACGGGCTTCTTCTCGTCAGTTCCTTCAGCGGCGCTACCGCTTTCAGTTGCCGCAATCGGCCATGCCTGATCGAAACCCGAGAATTGCGGGTCCGTCCGCTGCACGTAGCTTTTGGCCTCGATGATCGAGTTTTTCAGGAACTGCGGCACGACATAGTAACCGCCGAAGATACTGAAAAACGCCAATACGCATAGGGGAACATACAGCACCGGGGATTCATGGGCGTGATCGTACAAATGCTGATTGCGTGGCTTGCCCCAGAATGTCAGCATCCAGCAGCGCGTCATATAAAATGCAGTGACGTACGCAATGATCGTCGGGACGATAAAGAACAACCAATAATACTTCGAGCGACCTTCTTCCGTCGCCAACGTCGCAAATGCGGCGGCATGGTGAAGGATCAAATCTTTACTGAAGAACCCGGACATCAGCGGTGTGCCTGCAATGGCCAACACGGCGATTCCGAAGGTAATTCCGGTGACCGGGATTTTTCGAAGCAGCCCGCCGTACTGAGGCATTTCCTGCTCGTGATGAGCCGCATGAATCACGCTGCCGGACCCGAGGAACAAGAGGGCTTTAAAGAACGCATGCGTGATCAGGTGGAACAATGCCCCGACCCATGAGCCTATCCCCATGGCCATAATCATGTATCCCAACTGCGACAACGTTGAAAACGCGAGAACCTTTTTGATATCGCTCTGAGCGACCGCGATGAGGGCAGCCATCGTGAGGGTGACTAATCCGATGATGGCAATAAACAGCCGCGCATCGGGCGTGAGAATCGGGAAGATGCGGCCTACCAAATACACACCGGCGGCCACCATCGTGGCGGCATGGATCAGAGCGCTCACTGGAGTCGGGCCTTCCATCGCATCGGGTAGCCAGACATGCAGCGGAAACTGTGCGCTTTTACCGACCGCGCCGAAGAACAGGCCGATGCCCATGACTGTGAGCATCGTCGTCGAGAAAACCACACCACCGGGCAATGTGATCGGATGACCGTTGCCGGCTGAACCGAGCAATGCCCACAGGTTCGGAAGGCTGACATTCCCAACGTGATAAAACAGGATTCCGAAGCCAATCAGGAAACCAAAGTCACCGACACGATTGGTGACAAATGCCTTGATGGCGGCATTGCTCGCCGATTTTTTTTCGTACCAGAAACCGATCAGCAGGTAGGAACACAGGCCGACCAATTCCCAGAAAATAAACAGATGCAGAGCCGTCCCGCCGATGACCAGACCAAGCATCGAAAAGCAAAACAGGCCAAGGTACGTGAAGAATCGCGGGAAGCGTTTGTCCTCGTGCATGTAAGCGATCGAGAACACATGCACCAGCGTCGCGACGAGAGTAATCATCGCGAACATCAGAATGGTCAGACTGTCGACAAAGACACCGACATCCAGATAGCCCGGGTGATCCTGCGCAATACCGCTACCCACCGGAACCCATCGCATCGGCAGGTTGATTGGTCCTATGCCCGCTCCGTAATCGAGGAGGCGGCCGTGGATACCATCCTGATACTTGCCACCACCCAGCCAAAAGATCATCGCCAAGATCGAGCAGATGAAACTGCCGCCGATCATGGAGGTTCCGACATACCCGGCCAGCGGGTTGCCCATGCGCTTGCCCATGAACATGAGGATCACAAACGACACCAACGGCAGCAGCGTCGCGAGAATGAGTAGTAGTGCTGGTAAAGGCATGTCAGTTGTCAGTGGTCAGTGGTCCGCTGTCAGTTGATTAAATCAACCTTTTAAGCTTCGAGCCCGTTCGACGTCAATCGTCGAGAAGTTGTTGTAATAATTCAAAAAGATCGCCAATGCCACCGAGGCTTCGGCGGCGGCCAAAACGATCACGAAAATGGCGAAGATCTGCCCGGTCAACAACGGTTGGCCACCGGACGTGGCGTACGAAAACTTATTGAACGCGACGAGGTTGACGTTGGCGGCATTGAGCACCAGTTCAACGCCCATCAGAATCCCGATCGCATTTCGCTTGACCATCATGGTCAGCAATCCGCACACAAACATGAACGCCGCCAGCATCAGATAATGCTGTAAGCCGATGGTTAAAAATGTTGACTGCGAGAGGATCATTGTTCCACACTCATCTTGTCACCTTCATGACCACGTTTTCGCCCGGCGCGATAATTCTGAAGGAGTCGGTGCCGCCTCAACTTCATGCTTGCGACCTTTGGCCAGGTAAGCAGCTCCGATCATCACGACCAACAACAGCACGCTCGATAATTCAAACGGCACCAGGTAATCACCCAGCAACGCCTGTCCCAGCAGATCCACCGGATAACGAGTACCGGCCGGTTGCGTATCCGTGCCGAAGGTTGACATCGAATTGTTGATCGCCATCAGAAGCGCAACCAGCAATACAGACGCAACCGACACCGCGACGATCACTTCCACCAGCTTGGGCTCAAACTTACTGAACGGTGATTTGCTGGTGAGCATCACCCCGAAAATAATCAGGATCAGCGTTCCACCGGCGTAAACGACCAACTGCACCGCCGCCAGAAACTCGGCATCGAGCAGGAAGTACAGCCCGCCCACACCCAAAAGTGTGAAAAGCAATGCCACAGCCGTACGGACGATGTTTCTGGAGAGCACCATCGCCACCGCCGCCCCTGCCGACATGGCGGCAAACAGGTAGAACAGCACTGCCGTTGTCACTTCAGTCGAGGTTTGAGCGAGAATAATCATGAGTTGGGTCCGCATTGCGGACCGTTATTTTGTCTTAACACAATTCAGTCCGCAATAAACTTGAGCATTTTTAGGTGGCGTGGGCGTCTCGCCCGCGTTTTCTTCCTGAGAAAGCACGGGCGAGACGCCCATGCCACCATTTTTTCGCAAGCTCAAGACGAACCGCACAACTTTCAAGCCACTACTTCTTCAACGATCATCGCCGGGTCGGTCAAACGCTGTTTCAGATTTCGACCCGTGGCAAACGCATATACCACCCAGAGGGTCGTCGCCGCAAATGCGCTCAGGCCAACCAACGTCAGAACGATCTGCGTGATCAAGGACGCCATCACACCGTGCCAGGTGGCAAGGCTGAAAGGTTGATAGTTGCCCCACCACGGCACGCCGTTGCGTTCCGGCACGAGCAGTTGCCACAGGGCGGCACCGAGAAGCATCACGCACGCCATCGGCAGAAGCACTTTAATACAGGCATACAGCACTTGATCGATGCGCGGCCGAGGCAGCGTCCAGCGAATCCACATTTGCACGAAAATCAATCCAAGACATTTCACCGAGAAGATTCCCGCACCGACTACATTCACGATCAACAGCAAGTTGCCGTTGACGTTTTCCGGATTCTGCGTGGCTTGATGATAGAGGTAACCCAGAATTCCGAACGGATCCTGCCATCCCCCCAGAAACAGGCTCGATTGAATTCCGGCGACCATGAACATGGCACCGTATTCCGCAAAGAAAAAGAACGACCATCGCAAGCCGCTATATTCCGTATGAAAACCGGCGACGAGTTCCGATTCCGATTCCGGCAAATCAAACGGGGCTCGCTTGTTCGAGGCCAGACTTGAAACGAAGTAGATAAAGAACGCCAGGAATGTAAATGGATTTCGGTAGATAAGCCAAGTGTGGATCCCACCACCTTGGAGATGTCCAAGTTCCACCATGTTCAGCGTGCCGGCCGTCATGACTCCGACAATGATCGAGATGCCCAGCGGAATTTCATAGCTCACCATCTGACAGGCTTCTCGCATCGCACCGTAGACCGACCATTTATTGTTGGACGACCAGCCCGCGAGGATCACGCCCATCACTTCGACGCTCAGGATTGCCAGAATCCAGAACACACCCACATTCAATCCCGGAGCCGCCACGAGATTAGGCCCGAACGGAAGCGCCAAGAACGCCGCAAATGCCGGGGCGAATGCCAGATAAGGAGCCAATCTAAAGAGTAACTTATCTCCGAATGGCGGAACCAGATCTTCCTTGACCATCAACTTCAAACCATCCGCCAATGATTGCAGCAAACCGATCGGCCCGACGCGATTGGGACCGGGTCGACACTGAATATGCCCGGCGACTTTTCGTTCCCACCAGATGCAGAACATCGCGACGACCGAAACAACGCCCAGAAAGATCGCCGCCGTCACAAACATCTGCGCCGCGAGTTCCCACGTTTCCGGTTTGCGGCCCATGAACGTCTCGAACAACGTCTGCTGCCGCTCCCCTACCGCAAGCGGGAAAGACCAGGCGGCAGCGAGATTTGAGATCAAAATCGAGTGGGCCATTCGGAACACTGTGAAAAATAGTACAAGCCTTCGCCGTTTTAGTCCTTCGGGCGACGATTTACAACGGTGCGCGGAGAGTTTGTAGCGGGGACAAAATGGAGTGTCAAGGAAAGATCTGCCACGGCCCACGTCCGGAAATGGCGGAGTTGTTTCCAAGAACGACATCCGCCTGCGCGCATTACCGAAGTCTGCGCCAATAATTCCCTCCATTGCCACGAACGCTTCCGCCGAATACCGTGCCTCCATGAACGTCTGGTTTCGTATGCTGACTCCGCGCATTGCCTACTTCGCACTAGGCGCGGCATGCATGATTCTTTCCACCGGTTGCGCAACCATCCGCATCACCGATCCCCCGCGCACCGCCGATGAACAATTCCTGCTCTCCACCGCGGCCGCCCGAGCCGTGGCGCAGCTTTCCACTGATACCCTCCGCGATCGCAAAGTGTGGGTGGATTCTTCCTACTTCAATGCTCCGGAACAAGCCTTTGTCATCGGTGAAATGCGATCGAAACTGCTCCTCGGCGGCGTACGACTGGTGCCCGACCGCAAGGATGCCCAAATCGTCATCGAAGTCCGCAGCGGTGGCGTCGGAATCAACCGCACGGAATTCCTGCTCGGTTTGCCCTCCATCCCCATCCCCGGAATCAACTCCGGCAGCAGCTCGGTCGCTACGGCCGTGCCGTTCCTCACACCTGAACTGGCGATCCTCAAAAACACAAAACAGCGCGGGTTTGCCGCCGTCGCCTACGTGGCGTATTGGGCCGACACCGGTGAAGTGGTCACCAGTTCCGGACCGTTCATTGGCCGCACCATCCGCGATGATTCCTGGTTCTTCGGCGCCGGTCCGCGCACCATCGGCAATGTCCCGACAACGGAAAAGTAAATCCCGCCCTGGGGATTGCGTTGAAAGAGAGACAATCACTTCGAGGTTCTCATGAACAACTTGAAATGGGTCATTCGCCGGCGATCGATCCTCCTGACCGCGTTCGTCGCTCTCCTGCCGATTCCGCGAACCCTGCGCGCCCAAGCCACGCCGCATCAGCCAGAAGTCAACGTCATCCTCTGGTTCGATACCGAAGACTTTCTACTGCCAGCCGATGACGATGCCGCCAAGCGCCTCGCCGAAATGCTGACCCAGCGCGGCATCCGCGCCACCTTCAAAGTCGTCGGTGAAAAAGCCCGTGTCCTGGAAAAACGTGACCGAATTGACGTGATCGACGCCCTCAAAAAGCACGAAATCGGATATCACTCAAACCTGCATTCAGTTCATCCAACGCCGACCGAATATCTGGCCGACTGCGGATTGCTGGATGGCATGGCAGAATTCGTCCGCCGCGAAAAACAGGGCGCGATCGACGTCCGGCGGATCTTCGGCGTTCCCACGCTCTGCTGCTACGGCCAACCTGGTTCTTCATGGGCATCGCAGGCCATCGCCGCATTGCCCGAGTGCGGCGTCTTATCTTCCGGCATCCCCTGTTATGTCGATTCCGGCAGCCATGTCGGTCTGGACGGCCAGCCGTTCTGGTATGCCGGCGCAATCATGGTTTATAAAATGGGACCGAATGAAACTCGGATGGAGCTGTTCGATCCAGAGGCGCTGCCAAAAGCACAGAAACAGTTTGCATCAATCGCCGATCGCCTCGCCAGTAATGGCGGTGGATTGATCAGCATTTTCTATCATCCCTGCGAATGGGTTCACGAGGATTTCTGGGATGGCGTCAATTTTCGTCGCGGTGCCAATCCGCCGCGCGAGGAATGGAAGCCCCCGCGCCAACGTCCGGCTGAGCAAACCGAAGGTGCCTACGAGCGATTTGGAAAATACCTCGATTCAATAAAAGCCCGAAGCGATGTCCGTTTCGTCACCGCCCGCGATCTGCCGGATCTGTATCCGGATCCAGTTCGTACCCAAGGTGCCACCGCCGCCGAAGCGATGACGCTCGCCAAGCGCATTCTGGCCAGTGATTTCAAGGGGCTGGACTATCAGACAATCGGCCGTAAAACTTTTTCACCCGCCGAGCAGTTTACGCTGCTGACGCTCGCCGTCGGGAAAATCATTGATGCCCCAAAAACTCCGGCTGATTCCTTCGCGACGATTCCCGGCTTGCTCGGGCCCGACGCCAGCCCGCCATTAGCCGCAACGCAGCCGTCCGTCCGTGCCCCAATTCGCTGGACGGCGATGCTCGACGCAACCCTTGACGTGCGGGATTTTCTGCGATCACAACACCGCATCCCCGCCCGCGTTTTCATCGGGCCCGACGCCATCGCCCCCGCCGATTTCCTTCCCGCACTAGCCGCCGCGTACGTCGAATACGAAGAGACCCGGCGAACTCCCGAGACGGTCGTTTTGGGCAACAACGTCGAGCTTCTCACCGCCCGCCGTGTCGCCAAAGATAGCCCGGCTTTGTACGGTAACTGGATCATTCATAAAGCCAATTTCCGAGCACCGAAAGTGCTTGAAGTGGCCCGACTGCAAGCCTGGACTCTTAAGCCCGCAACGAAATGACTCCACACCATTTTCCGTGAAATCGTTTTTCGGAAAACGTGGCCGGGTGCGTTGAAACCCAAATCTTGTTCTCAACACCTTCTAACAGGCACCGCTACAAATGGCAGTTACACCCTTCACGCCCGACATCCGTTTTCCCTCTTGCCCACACCCGTATGATCTGACACAGTAAACCCATGCGTCGTTGGATTCTCCGCGCCTTCATTACCTTCGTGATTTTGATCACGCTCGCGATTATTGCAGTGCAGATCGTGCTGACCACGAATCTGCCGCGCGATCTGGTACTCGGCGAAGTGCAGCGCGCGCTCGGGTTGCAGATTGGTGCCGAATCGCTCAGGACGGGTTGGTTCGGCGATACTTCACTGCACGGCGTCACGCTTTCGCTACCGCTGGCCGGAGAATCTTTTCTACGAGTCAAATCGCTGAATGTGAAGCACACGATTCTGCCGGCGATTTTGTTCGGCCGACCCGTCAAGTTGCAATCCCTTGAATTTGAATCGCCGGAGTTGATGGTGCGACAGGATTCCAACGGGCAATGGAATGTGAGCCAGGTGCTCGACCTGCTCCGCCGTGCCGGAGGGGGTCAACAGGCGTTGGATACTGCGGACGCCAGGAAGGCGGATCAAGCCGAAATCCCACAGATCGCCGTGCGCAATGGCACGATCAACATCATTGATCGCGGGGGTCAAACCGCGACGCTGCAACCGCTGAACCTGATCGGGGTTCCACAGGGCTCGCTGGTGTGGCGATATGATGTGTCGGTCGGCCTGGTGGATCAGCCCCAGATGCATCTGGTTGGCAAGGTGGCACCGGGTGGAGAATGGCAGCATGAAGTCACGCTCACTCTGAACAATCTTGAGCCTACGCTGCGACCCTGGCTGGTGAATGCATCATCGGGCACGCACGATTTCATTCGATCGGCCTCCTTGAACGGTCAATGGCGCGGTGTCGTCAACCAGGGCGCGGTCAACGGGCAACTTCAACTCACGCCATTTCAGAGCGGCCCCACCTCCGCCAAAGGATCGCTCAATGTCGAATATAAAGCCGGCGCGCTCAGCATTCGCCCGAGTTCGCTCGTGCTGGCGGGGGTGCCAAAATCCCCGTCGGAGATCGCCATCAAATCCGGCGCGATGGTCGTCGAAGGATCAGCCGTGCGCCTGGAGAATCTCATCCTCAATGTCGCCGCGGGCGATATGCTGGTCACCGGCCATTATGACTGGAGCGATCAATCCGGCGACCTGAGTTCTGAATGGCATAACCTGATCGCCCCCGCCGATTTTGCGCAAAATGGTTCGCTGGTCGCGCACGCCCGAAGTAACTTTCCGGGAATAAGGCGGGTTGAAGCCACGCTGACGAGCCAGGCGAATTCATCCCACTATAAATGGGACACTGCTGTAAAAATAAAAGGCACCGGCAAATCCCTGGCGGCGATTCAATGGGAAATCGTTGCCGAAAAGCTGCTTCTCACCCAGGCGAGCTTCACCGCAAATCTGGATGGGTTGACCGCCAAAGTCGAACAAACTCCAAGTGCACTGACGCTTGCGCAAATCACCGTGCCGCAGGGGACACTCGCGCCCGGTCGACCGCGCGGTTCTCTGGAAGGTCAAGGCTACTATCACTTCCCGGAATCACATGGCTCCAAGGGTGGCGATTGGTGGTTCCTCTTAGGCGGTGCGGATTGGCGGCTTTCCGAGTCGGCTGCGGTCAAAACGCAGTTCTCCCTCGACATTTCCGGGGATCTCAACGCGCCCCAAAAACAGAACTGGGCGCGCATCAAAGACTTTTACGCGCGCACCGATACGGGCGTCCAAATCTCCGCCACGGGCAGTATCTCGTATCTTGCCGAGGGTCGACCGGCGGAGCTTTGGCTCTACATGTGGTACCCGCCATTCACGCTCAACGCCTACGATGCCGGTGTCGTCATGCAAGGCGGTGAGTTCCGAAGCTCGATTCATTTGCACGGCGGCGCATGGCCATTCCGGCTCGACCTGGACGGCGACCTTGACGGACACGATATCCTCGTCCGCGGTCGGCGCATCGGAAACGTATCCATGGTTCTCAAAGGCACCGCCAACTCACCCGCCAAAGGCAATCCGCTGGACTATGTCGTCAAAATCAACACTGAAAAGCTGCATCTTCTCGAGGGTATCTGGGATATCCGCGCCGATTACAACCACGCAAACCATCTTGCGGTAATGGGGGTTGATCTGCAAAATCTTCCACTGGCCCAAGTCGATCATTTCCTGAACACCTCGGCACGAATGCGCGGCAATCTCTCCGGCACCTGGACCATTCAAGCGCCTCAGTTTCACTTCGATCAATTGAAGATCGATACTCAAGTCCCGTGGAAAATCACCGACTTTGCCGCCGGATCAATCACCGCTGACGACATCACCGGCGAAATCCACGCCAACGGCGGCACGGTCACCCTCGATCACATCATCGCACACAAAAAAACCGGCGGGCAGATCAACGGTTCATCCACCTTCCGCCTCAAGACCCCTTCCAAAATGCAACTGACCGCCAGCGCCTCCGCATGGCCCGTTGAATTGCCCGGCGTTTCATTGCTGACCTACGCCCAGACAGTTGTCCCGATTGAAGCGGACATTCGCGCCGGAGAATATCGCGGGCCGTTCAAGCTGGATCTGTATCCCTCCGTGCGCGGAGCCGATGCCGGAGTCATTCGCACTGAAGGCAATATTAGCGGTCGCGCAGTCACATTGAGCAAGATCGATGTGAAAACGCTCGACGGAACGATCACCGGAACGGCAAGCTACGATTTCAACGATCTGATGAAAGCCCAGGCAAAGCTGGAATGGAAACAGCTCGACGCCAGCAAACTGATTTCAATATTCCCAGTCACCGAGGGTCTCAGCGGTCGACTCGCCGGTTCATTGGAACTTGGCCCATCCCGCAATCCGCGCCCGCTGGGTCCAATGCAACTCGATCTTAAAATCTCAAGCGAGCAGGGAAAATGGCGCG
>JBBRMF010000135.1:0-13745 GCA_038230975.1 Tepidisphaerales bacterium | reverse complement strand
GGCACCCCGACACCTAAGCGACCTACCAAGCTGAAAAGTGATCTAGGAGAGTGAGTGTACGCACCCACCCTCTTCCCGGTGGCTCGGAGCAAAATGGTGAATGCGCACACCCACCCTACCTGCTACTTAGACACGGCTCGCAAGCGAGTCGGCTAAATAATAGAAGATTTGAGAGTTCGAATTCCTGTTGGAAAAAACAAATCCCTTAGACTTTTAGCTCCACCTGCTGACCCAGCTTATCCGCGTACCGACGTCGGATGGGTTCGACCACTTGTTTCAAGAATCGATCCACCTGTTGCGGCGCGCGGCCCACGTAAGACGAAGGCTGAAGAACTTCCGACAACTTGATTTTGGAAAACGCATCATCACCGCCTAGGCGCTCGATCAAATCATTCGGCTTGCCCTGGGATTTGACGATCTCTGACGCCGCATGGCTGTGCGTACGAATGCGTTCGTGTAATTCCTGACGATCTCCACCAGCGCGGACCCCGGCCATCATGATCTCCTCGGTGGCCATGAAAGGAAGCTCGGCCATCACTGCGGATTCGATCGTTTTTGGATAGACCACCAAACCGCGCGCGACGTTCAGCACGATTTGCAGACAGCCATCAATCGCCAGGAAGGGTTCCGGAATCGCCAAACGCTTGTTCGACGAATCATCCAGCGTTCGCTCGAACCACTGTTCGGCGGCAGTTTGCAGCGGGCTTGTGGAAAGTGAAATGACAAACCGCGCCAGGCCTGTGGCCCGTTCGCAGCGCATCGGGTTGCGCTTGTAAGCCATCGCACTGGAACCGACTTGTTCTTCCTCAAACGGTTCTTCGATCTGCTTCATCCCGGCGAGCAGGCGGATGTCGTTGCAGAATCGATGCACACTGGCGGCCACACCTGCCAACGAACAAACGATCGCGGCGTCTATTTTTCGCGGATAGGTCTGGCCGGTGACATTGAAGGATTCCTTGAACCCAAATCGCTCGGTGACCATGGCATCCAGCATGTCGACCTTCAGTTCGTCGCCATCGAGCAGGCTCATGAACGAGGCCTGCGTGCCCGTCGTGCCTTTGACCCCGCGAAATCGCATGGATTCAATGCGATATTCCATCTCCTCAAGATCTAAAGCCAGATCCTGCGCCCAGAGCGTCGCGCGTTTCCCGACGGTTGTGAGCTGCGCCGGTTGAAAATGCGTGTAACCCAGCGTCGGAAGATTTTTCCATTTCTGCGCAAAGATTGCCAACGAGTCGATCGCATTGGCAAGGCGTATGGCGATCAACTGCATCCCCTCCCGCATAATCAGAAGGTCGGCGTTGTCGACCACATATTGGCTCGTCGCCCCCAGATGAATAATCCCTTTCGCGGCCGGGGCGGCTTCTTCAAATGTGTGAACATGTGCCATCACATCGTGCCGCAGTCGTTTTTCCCAGTCGGCGGCGCGGGCGAAGTCGATGTCGTCGACTTTGGCCTCCATCTGCGCGATTGCTTCTTCCGTAATGCGAGTGACGCCGAGTTCGCGTTCGGCCCGAGCGAGTTCGAGCCAAAGCTGTCGCCAAAGGCCAAATTTGTGCTGCGGGGAAAAAAGACGGAGCATTTCCTTCGAGGCGTTTCGCGAGGCGAGCGGGGATTCGTACGTGTCATATGCCATAGCGGATCGATTCTATCCGCCTTCCCTTCCCCCGGGTACTCCGCAGGTCATTCGTCATTTCCTACACCCATCCCTGCGGAAGAAACCACGAGTGGGGTTTGCCAACCTGCGCACGAAGGCTTCGACAAAGCAGATTCGGAACCCACATCGTCAAACGAAAAATCAATCGCGGAAGCGGAAGCATCAGTGACTCCTGGCGGTTGGGTCGATCGCATTGATATATTGCGAAGCGGCATGAAGGCGATTCCAAACGGACGGCAGCGGATGGAAAATAGTATGCCGCCGCCGAAGCCCCTCGGTTCTGGCATGATTGCGGTTGGAAAGTTCCTCCAACGCGGTTCGCATTTCCTGGAGCGTGCCGCCGCACCGCAGATAGAAGCGGTCGGCCTGATATTCCAGGCGACGTCCGAGGTAGGCCAGAACGGGTTCTCCAAGTGCCATCCATACACTGAGCGTTAGAGCGAGCCATGCGATAAAGGGTGGATGCCCGATCGATTGCGGGGACCATCTCCCGATCAGAAACTGGCTTCCGCACATTCCCAGCATCACCCAGGACCAACCTGCCAACGTCGAGAGGAGCAAATGGTGATATCTTCGATGTCCCAAGTCGTGCAATAATACAAATCGCAGTAAAGAATCGCTCGCGATGGATAAAGTGGAGCGACTTAGTAGCAGCAACTGCCGATTTCCCAACCCCATCAGGCCGCCGCAGAAATCGCGCTGGTTGGGAGCGCTGAAGATAAGCGTGGGTGGAAGGATGAATCGGGCCGGGGAAGTCGGCTGGCCCTGGGTTTCTGAAACGGATGCGTGAATCAAATTCGTGATTCGTTCGCGGTCCGCCGGTTGAATCGGCTCCAACTGGAATAGCCCGCGCGGAAGCAACGACCCTGCGAGATAGGTGGAGAGCATGAAAATCGCCAACAGCAGCAACCCCAAATAGGGAAGCCAGTGGGTCGGGAAAGCCATCTGAATCAACAGCAGAAGTGACGTGCCAATGACAAACAGCAACCCATGTTGTGCAACCCCCAGAAGCCAGTCGCGGGTCCAGGCGCGGATGCCATCCTTGGCCAGGCCGAATTGCCGCTCTTCAAGATATCCAAACCACAGATCGATCGGGTAATTCAGCGCGGAGTATGCGATAAAGAGCACAGCGATGTACGTCGGAACAATTCCAAGACCGTGCGAGAAATGAGTGTTTCTGGCGTAACTTCCAAGCCGGTCGTAGAGACGCCATTCCCCGCGACTTACAAGCAAGCAGACGGCTAAAATCATATTCCAAAGGATACTAATCGCCGCCGCCCAGACACGGCGCGGTTGATAGGCGGCGGCCAATTTATTGACCGGCAGCGCGGAAATATCGGATTGAGAATATCCCTCGAACATTGCGACTATTGATCACTGATTTCTTTAGGGTGGGTGTACTCGCCCACCCTCCGTGTCACACGGCAAATCGGTGGGCGAGTACACCCACCCAACCTCTCACGGTTCACCACAACTCGATATTACTTTGTCCTGACCTTCAGTCGAAGCAATTCTCCGGACGTCGCGTCGAAGGTAATCAGTGTGCCAGTCGTCCGATCAAATATCAGATTGCGCGGCTGCAAATCCTGCAGGGGCAGTGTGGGGGGGGCGAGAAAATGATCGCGGGTGATCGAGAAAATCGTCGACTTCGCATTGGCGTCGACTTGAATCCGCATCACGGCCGGATAAGGCATTTGCAGCCACATCAGCGTCCTTTTTGCTTCCGGGGTGAATGTGCCAAACGGCGTGGGATCTTTGGCGGCCATGGCTTCACCGTACCCGGCCACAAAACACATTCGTCCCGATTCATCAATTGCCGGTGCGGTTAGTTCACGGGAGAAACCATCCAGCGATTGCAGGGAATTGAATTCACCGGAACTTTCAATTTTCCAAAGCATCGCACGCGGTCGATCCACGTAATACAGCGACTGCCCGGGACCGGCGGCCAGATCTTCAAGCTCGCTGGTCAGTTGACCGACGACCGCGCGCGGAGGTGGTTTGATCTTGACCTGCCGTAGTGCGACGGATTTTCCACCCTCGGTTGGTACGATTTGCAAGACGGCGGCGGCATCGGTATGGCGGAGCCATAGCCAAAGTTCGTTTTGATTGGCCACCAAAGTGCCGCGCGCCAGATCGATCGACGGACCCATGTTGCTGTCGATCATCAGCCGATGCGTATCGGCCACAATATTCACTTTGGCGGTCATCGGAGAATACCGCGCCAAGGCGCAGATGGCTTCGCGATCAGTCCCGCCGGTGAACAGCACGTACAGGTCATCGTTGGGTCCGACCGCCATGGATCGAATTGCGCCGCGTCCATGATGCGCATCATTTGGAAACAGGGCGGCCAACAGGCGTGGTGTTTCAAGCGACGGAATCGTCTGCGGCACACCGCTGCTGCCCATGACGAATACAAGATCACCACCGTCTGGCAGAGGGTCGCTTTCCTGAATCCAGTAAATGTTGCCGTGCGAATCGACGGCCACATGCGTCCGCAGTCGCGGCAATAGCGGGGTGATCGGAGTCACCTCAACCACCAGCCCGGCCTTCTCCTGATCGTGATCTTGGGCAGCGGTATTGCCGGGCGTGTCCGAAGTAGAACGATCGCATCCGGCGAGCATCGCCAGAAGCAGGACCGATAACGTTCGAATGATGAAACGACTGTGCCTTGCCACAACGCTATCATCGACGGTAAACCCCCATGGGTTCAAGGGGAAAATCGACCTTGTCGTCGGTTTTTTTAGCGCTGACTCTGCGACAACTTCCACAATTCTGATCTTCCGGAAGAAGACGTATAGACGTGCTGATAGTCATTGGCGAGCTGCCGAAAGATCTCACGGGTGTCGGGGTGATTTTTCAGATTGTCAGACACCGCCCAGATCAACACGTAATCGGCGCGACCTTGCGTCTGCCTCATGTACTTCGGCAGATCGATACGCTGCGGAACCATTTCCAGGCCGTTCTGTTTTCCGTTCATCACGGCCAGATGCCTGTATGGATTGAGAGCCGCCTTGAATCGAACCGGGAAATAGTCGAGCCCGGCTTCGTAGTTCCGCAGATCAACTGCGTGTTTGGCAACGGCGGCATATCCCGCGGCGGAGTAGAAGGGCATTGAGCGCAAACCATCCGCATCCACCACCATCGGCAACCCGCGCGGTGAAAAGATCAGGGGCAGCAGCGTCGATTGCGGTTCGATCCGCTCGGCGGTTTCCAGAAAGTCATTCAGTTGAACGTTGTATTCGCGATATGCCGGCCAATGGGCAGCCGTCAGCGAAACCACGAGAATCACCGACAGGATCGCGATTGCACGCATGATCCTCAGGGAGAATGTTTGCGTCGCCAGAAACAAGAGGGAGGTCAGGTAAATATAAAACACCAACCGCTGTGGAATGAAGAGTTGACCGGAGGCAAAGTCCCCGCGCGTGAAATAGAGCGCGACAAACGCGAGCGGCACGAAGATCAGGCCGTCCAGACTATTCCAGCGTCGATCCAGCAACTTCTTCACCAGGAAGGTCGAGAGCAACGCGATGAATATAAACGCCAGCAACATCGCCAGCGGTTTTTCAACGCGAGATCGATAGGAAACAACCATCGCGAGCGAAAAGAGATTTTTCCAGAACTCGGGTTTGAGAATGCCGAGGATCATTTTTCCCGGTTTGCCCGCGAAACCGCGATGTTGAAACCAGAAGACCAACGCAATCGCCGGGAGGAGTCCCGCAAAAGTCAGGACGAGGCGCGATCGAATGCCCGGCCAGATTCCCGTGCTCTCCGTTTCCGCATTCACTTCTCCCGCCACGGTCGTACTGAAGTGGGCGGTCCAGATTCGTCGTTTCCATACGTCGACGGCTGTGAACCAAACTGCGAGAATAAAAATCGCCGCGCACGCCAACGTGATGGAAAGCAAATGCCCCGCGTAAAGCAGAAGCGCGAGCAACCCGAGCATCACCGCGCGCTTTACGTTCATCGTTTCGCGGCGACGAAGCCAATATCCCAGCAGGAAGAAAAAGAAAGAGACGCTGATTAGAAAGTTGTAAAAGCCCTGATGGAAAATCCAGTTCAACGAAAGCGGTACGGCCAGCACGGCAAGCCATCCCCCGGATCGCCGCACACCTTGAGCCGCATACCGAACCGATAGCGGCAGCAGCAGGACATATGCGCTGATAAAGCATTTTTCAGCCACGAGCGGCGGCAGAAAAGACATCAATATCGCCAGCACAAAATGCCCGAGCGAGTTGGGGACCGGCAAATGATTCAGTTCGTAATACTGACGGTAAGCCGCGCCCGCAGGTCGAAAATATTGGAGCAGCGCATCGGCGTTGGCGACGTGGGCTCCGCCATCGGTCGTCGGGAAATATTTGAACGCCCACACCGGGATCAGCGCGATCGCAGCCAATCCAAGGAGGAAGGCACGTCCCTCCAATAGATCGTGATTGTTGCTGTGGTCAGGCTCGTGCGTCAAAGCGATGTTTGCTGATTCATTCATCCAGAAGATCTATCGGCAAAACCTTCGCCTGAATCGCGCTTACAAATGATAACCCGCAAAACAATCGGCCCGCGCCAACCTGGCACGGGCCGATGTTCCATAGGATTCTTCGAACAATCTTCTTCGGACTTCATGCGAAAATCGTCGTGTCCTTCTTCGTAAACAGCACATCCGTCGCTGTCGTCGTGCTCGCGATGGGGGTGTTGATGAAGGCGGCAGTGCTTTGGAATGCGCTTCGCGCGATCGCCGGCACCACCGCCGCCACGGCACGTACGAATGCGGAACCGCCTCTTACAGAAACGTTGTAAGTTCCAGGCAAAGTCTGCGTCGCGCTCACGTAGACAAAATACGCTCCCGGATTCAACGTGGTTTTTAATCCACCCGGCCCGATCTGAGCGACAATCTGTTGATTCTGATCGAAAAGCAGCACGAAAGGATACGACCCTGTCCCCTTATAGGGAACGCTGATGGTCACTCTCTGCCTTTTCGTGACGTTAAACGCAAAGTTGTCCGGATGCCCGATGACGAACTTCAGGTTGCTCAATGATCCGACCCCACCGCCATAGGGCAATGATGTGGCCGTCGCAAAGTTTGTGTTGCCGACGTACGGATCATCCGCCATCTGGAAGGCCAGATCCACCGCGCGCTTGATGTTAAGACGCGGATAGAAAACCGATGGATTTTCGTTGTCTGCCACCTGATCGCCAGTCTGCGTGATGATCTGTGAGATCTGATCCGGCGTGAACGCGGGATTAATCTGCTTCAGCAAAGTCGCCGTCCCTGCCACATACGCCGATGCCCAGCTCGTGCCTTGCGCGTAGTTCGCAAGCACCCGGGTGCCGGTGTAATTGTCGTCGTACTGGTCATATCCGTTGACGCCCACACCGTTCACCTTGTTTTCAAGGTAATAGGTCATGGTCACGTTGCTGGATGGAGCCAACACGTCAAGACCCGCACCACGGCGTGAATCAGGCCACATCGTATCCGATGTCGTAATTCCACCGGCACCGAAGACGTATGGGCTGCTGGCCGGCAAGTCGATCGGGACATGATTTCCCGACGGGTTGTTGAATGTTTCACCGTTGCCGACCGGAGTCACGACAAAAATTCCCAAATCGTGAAGCGTCTTGAGCTCGCTTGTATAGAGATCCCCGTTATAGGAACCCGGCAGCACATCCGAAATAAAGTCAGTCAGGTTGACGACCTGAATGTTGTAGTAAGAGTGATATTGAATCACGAAATCAAGCGCCGCCTTGATGTTCGCGCTGCTCTCCTGTTTCAACATCAACAAATGCGTCCCGGCGGCCACACCCTGGTTGTACCCGCCGTAGGTGTATGGGTCAGCGGCGATGATGCCGGCTACGCCCGTGCCATGGCCATAGTCATCCAGAATGTTGTAGCTATTATCACGGAAGTTATAACCGCCGATGACCTTCGCTCCCGGTCCGGCAGTACCATTGCCCAACTGTGGGTGACGATAATCCACACCGCGATCGACCAGCGCAACCGTCTGGTTGCCGCCATCCAGATAAGGATACGCCGCAAAGGTTTGATCCTGGCCGATGATCTGCGCGAACGGAACCCATGGCCCGGTGGCCATGAGCTTGCGCTCCTCTAGCGATTCCATGGCAAAACCATGATTCGCGGCTAAAGTCGATTTAGAAGGAGACGATTTCCGGGGAGGGTGGTTGTACAACATAGTTTAAATCTCAACGGCGGATGCACCGCCTCAGTTCTTCGTCGAATCACGCCCAAGTATAGCCCAAATTTCGAGGCTTGGGGACGTGCCCATAAACAAACGGGCCATGAGAATGCTCGGGTTTACCGTAAACCCTTGGAAGATCGTCTTTAGCAACTCGGGTTGGCTACAATTTTGAAGGCCACAATCATTCTTGGACCTTGACTCCATCGGGTCCGATAAAATAACGTCCCGCATTTCTGAATGGGGACTTCTCCGGTTACCATCGCGTTTTATGCGATCTACTCCATCCCGCATCTCAAACGCCGTCGCGCGTTATTTGTTGTCTGTGTCGCTGATCTGTTGCCTGTGTTCATTGGCTGGAGCTGACGACGTGCTTTCTAATACTCCGTCAAAACCGTCGCGAAAATCGCTCGAACAACTACCCGCGATCAAAGAACTGCCGAACCCCTTTTTGTTTAACGATGGCACTCCCGTCAAGTCGCCGGCCGATTGGACGCGCCGACGAAAGGAACTGATCGACCTCGTCCTCACCTATGAGTACGGAGAACTTCCGCCAGCCGTCACCAACGTCAAGGCTACCGTGGTCTCATCCGCCCCGACCACGCGCCCCGCTGAAATGCCCGGCGCCACGGAAACCAATGTCATTTTGACGATGGGACCGGATAACAAAATCACGATGCACATGCACCTGTTCATTCCCGCGGCACCGGTCGACAAAGCCCCCGGCACCGCAAAATTCCCTATCATCATTCGCGGCGACGTGAATATGCGCGGCGACCGGTATTGGAAATTCGTCACACCCGATATCGCCGCCGCCGTGGTGCAGCGAGGATACATTCTCGCCGAGTTCGACCGCACCGAACTCGCCGTTGATAAAAAAGAAACCCGCGAAGGCGGCATCTACACCGCCTGGCCCGACTACAACGGCAGCGCCATGTCCATCTGGGCCTGGGGCTACGAACGCTGCGTCGATTACGTGTTAACGCGCCCCGATGTCGAGCCGAATCACATCGCCATCACCGGCCATTCGCGCGGCGGTAAAGCCGTGCTGCTCGCCGGCGCACTCGATGAACGCGTCGCTCTCACCGCCCCCAACGGTTCCGGTTGCGGAGGGGCGGGTTGCTACCGTTTTCAGGCTCCCAAGAGTGAAGCGATCGAAAACATTCTCAAGAATTTCCCCTATTGGTTTGAGCCGCACTTTTCAGAATTCATCGGGCATGTCGATCAATTGCCCATCGATCAGCATTCGATCAAAGCCCTTGTCGCTCCGCGCGCATTACTTGAAACCTCCGGCCTTGGTGATCTCTGGGCCAACCCCGAAGGCTCGCAGCAATCCTATCTGGCCGCCCGCGAAGTCTTCGATTTCCTCGGCGTTCGCGAACAAATCGGTGTCGCCTGGCGAGCCGGCAATCACGAACACAATCTCCGCGACTGGACCGCACTCCTCGATTTCGCCGACTGGCGCTTCTATGGCAAACAACCCGCCCGCGCCTTCGACACCCTGGCTTTCCCCGTCACGGACAAAAAATTCTCATGGACCAAACCCTAGATTCGCCTTCGTAGGCGCCGCTTTAACAGCCGGTTCCGAACCCGAGCTGGCGACGGCAGTCTCGGACCGCGACACGCGCACTCTCGAAGGCGACATCGAATCCCACGAACGCCGGATCGATGAAGCGATCTTTGCACTGTACGGCGTGGATGGATTGCCGGATTCAGCCGCGTAGCGGCGACGAGATTTTAGCCCACGACGCAAGTGGGAAACGGATCGCATCCCCGCACGACCTTTGATTCCCAGCTACGGAGTGGCGAAAGAAAACCTCCCCGGAGATCATTTACCCAAGACTTACGTCGTGGGCTAGAACCTGACGCCACTTCATGGCTAATCAAGAAAACTGAATGCTCGTCAATATCGAAGTTGCCCGCTGTCCCCTTCCATTTAACTTCACTTTAAAAATATGATGACCTGATCAACGGTAAAGGTCACCGGCGGGGAAAAAAAGGATCGATACTCTTTAGCGGGATGGAACTCGAGCAAGGTCTCCGTCGTCCTGGCGGTTTGTCTTACAACGGCGTGAGCGTAGTCGACCACCCTCCAAGGGGCCAAGCGGCCGACTACGCTCGATATTCACCGATCAAACACACGACCGCCGTTTTCGCGAGCGCAAAACACAAAGACTTAGCATCAGTACACCGGCCATGGACGGTTCGGGAACCGCGTAAGTGACCGTGAGATCGAGCACTCCGCCGCTGGCCAGGCTTTCCCGCGAAGAGAATCGCCGCGCCGTGCCGGTGGAACCTTCGGAGGAGGAAAGCAAAAACCATCCATTATTATTCGAAGGATCATCGAGCCAGTTCTGCACGTCAGCAACTAGCGACGGCGTCGACGAGATTGAGTAAATGATGTTCGGAATTCCAATGACCGGTCCCGCCGCACTGGGGGCTGCGGTATACTCCACGCCTGCCTGTCCACCGGGGGCACTCCACAGAGTACTCCCGTGGCTCTGGCTGTTCCACGTGCTGTCGCCTGGCGCTGCTGATGACCCGTTACCGGTTCCAGATCCTTCGGTCCATCCTTTCAGAAATCGGTGCAGTTCGTAGGCGCTATCGGCCCCTGCCTGTGACTGCCGGATAATCTTGTCTCGAAAGGTGACGTCGGTAATCGTACTGCCCGCGGGAATTGAGCTGGCAATGTTAAAATACAAAAGAGATCTGGCAATCACACCATTGCGGCCTGTGGTGCCCGCGATCAGGTCTGACGCCCCAAGATTCAAATCGGGGTTCTCTGCGAACAACGTGGTGTCGCGCGAGGGCACCAGCGTAATCACAGCCGCCGATGCAGTGATGGAAGGAATCAACAGCGCGGCAAGAACCGCCCATACGGATTTGTTCTTCATAAAATGCCCTCCTGCCGAGTGAATAGAAACTAGCGCACTGTCAAGCTTCTATAGCAGTTTTCAAGATGCTGTAGCGTTCTTCGTAGGGTCCGCTAAAACGGACCCTACGAAAGACAAGATCAATTCCGCTACACCAAACTGAAAATTGCGCTAACTTAGGAGAACTCCGAGACCTGTGCTGTGCGACTGCGAGGCACAGGTCTCGGAGTACCACGACCTGTGGAACCCTAAACTGGAAGCGTGTTTGGATTACGCTGAATTATTTGCGACGACGGCTACGGCCAAGCAACATGGCCATGCCAGTGCCAATCAGTCCGAGGCTGGTGGGCTCGGGGGTCTGGACGTGCGCGAGCAACAACTGGCCACCTTCGGTAGTCACTGCATCGGAAACACCCGGATCGGAAGAGTGATCCTGCACGGTCGTCAACAGGTATGATTCGCCCAGCGCGGGCGTGTTGGTAAAGAGGCTGGTGACATCCAGGATGCCGGACGTTTCCTTGTCGTTCGAGTAGGGCGAGGTGGCGGAAGTCAGGTCGCCCCAGCGAGCCGTGTCGAACTTGGTCAACATCGTCAACGCATCGGCACCGGTGTCGTACTTCCAGACCTTCCCGTTGTAGTTGGAATTGCCAGGATCTTCATTGAGGAAAACATTTCCATCGCGGTCGAGGGTGATGTTGTCGAACATCTGCACCTTCTGGTTTGGCTTGCCGCCATCCACGAGAAGATCGATCTTTCCACCTGCATCGGGGTTGGTGATGTTATCGAAAGTCAAACGCCACAGACGCGACATGCCTGTCTGAACAACACCAGGACCCGTGGCACCCAGGGTCGGGTTTATCTGACCACCACCGGGCGCAGTATTCGTGTCCAAACGATCGGTGGTGACGAAGTAGTACCGATTGGGGTTGGTCGGATCCCACGCGCCGTCTTCCGGGCGGGAGAAAGTGGTCGAGGCTTTGTCATTGAGAGTGAACCGTGTGCCGTTGATGATGTTGGTTGCACGGGTGGTTGTGTTGACCACTTCAGCGGTGCTGCCGGTGACGTTGACGAACTTCAGGTTGCCGTTGGTCAGACCGGCTTTTTCGGCTTCGGTGCCGGTATTGGTCTTGGTGCCCTGATAGATAGAGACCGTGTTGTTCATAATGCCGGTGCCGCCATCACTGTTAGCGGCAATGACCGTTTTGTCCTGCATGTACGGGTTGACCAGTGAATTTTCCCAAGCGCCAACACCCGTCAGTCCCGAACCATTCGTCGTCAAGTTGAACTGTTTGAGAATGTAGCTGGTGCCCTTGTTCGCGCCGGAGGCGACCGACGCGAGATTATAACCGGTTGACGGACCTTCTTCACCGTGCATGAACAGGCGCTCAGTGGTGCCCAAACCGCTCGCCGTGTTGAACAGGCCCGTGGCGGGAGCCAGGTCCGCCGAGCAGAAGCGACCAAACGCCAAGGCATTTCCATTGGCAGCATTGTGAACGATGCCGCTGGCGTCGACGACCTGTTTGATCAGATCCGATGACGAAACGACGGCGAGATTCGCTTTGTTGATGATCAACTCTTCGACGTAGGCGCCCTTGCTGCCATGATCGCGAACCACACCCAGGGCGTTGGTCAGAATTTCATGATTCATCAGAACAGTGAACGTTCCGTCAAGGTTGTCATAGGCACCGAGACCGTCCGGCACTCCACCGACTTCATAGGTGGTGCCCGGAGCAGCGCCCGTCTTTTGGACCAGGTCGGTCGTTGTGACGATCGACGTGATCTTGTCGACTTGCGGCGTCACCGGGACGATGTAAGGAGTGCGCGATGAGCTCGGTCCCTGAACCAATTGGGCCAATTGGGCCAATGCAATCGACGGAACAGACATTGCGGCAGCAGCCGCCAAAATACGATTTCGCAACATGGTCGTTCTCCTTCTTCCAGCGCCGATACAACGGCGGTCCTTCTAAAAGCCCGGACACTCAGGTAGAGTTTTCCGCCGGTCCATTAGTTGCGAAGTAGATACCAAAATCGCGCGAGTGAAATCAACGATTAAACTTTCGTTAACATCTTGTGATGTAATGATTAAGAAAAATGGTGCCTGCGGTACATGCGATTTTCTCGATTAAGTGCTGTCCCCTTTTTGAGAATTTACACACGTTGCGACCCTGTTCCGGGTTTCTGATTCTCAGCCACGGAGTGGCGAATTAAAGGACGGAATGCCACCCGATAAAAGGGTCGAACCCTGTCCCTTTTTTTAATTTCGCTCTGAAAACCGATTCGACATCAAAAGGTCGCCCCGACCCCCATTTGCGAGCAAAAAAGTAGGACCTATCCAGCCGCACGCTGCAAAAACCGTGAAATCCGGTACTTTGAGACACCCCAAAAACTGTTGCATTCTGGTGTGCAAGGAGAAGCTGTGCTTGAGATGAAAGATGGTCCTTTCGCAGCCGAGCGACAGGGCTTGGCTGCAAACCGGCTCGCGCTGCGTCGATCAAGAGTCGTCGTGGTGAACGGCGAGTTTAAAAGGCGTGGTTCAACCGCGTCAGGTGCGATCCATGAAGGCGAACGTAAGTGAACCGCTCTGGAAGGGTCGAAAAACAGAACAGAAGGTGTCAAAACCGGGTTCTCAGAATAGCCCCGGGAGCAGTACCGGCGAAGACCTGTTTGCGTCCGGTGCGACACCCGGCCTTAAGGCGGCGCGAGCGTGGATCAGGCTCAGGCACGGAACCTTGGAACCTGTCGTCTCGATGGCAAGGGAAAGGCACAAGCGGGGAACCCGCGAGGCCGAATACCAAGGCGAGGCACAGGGACGGAACGACCCGTAGTAGCGATGGATCGGCCGTAACGGGCCAGGACGGCAAGCGGATGATCCACAAGGAGCTCATCGACCTGTCACGGATGTTCAATGCGAAAATCCGAGGATGGGTCAACTACTATGGAAGGTACTACCCGACGGCGCTCAGGCGAGCTTTCCGCGCACTCAATCGGCGGTTGGTTCGCTGGACGCGAGGCAAATACAAGCGATTCCGG
>JBBRMF010000134.1:0-13781 GCA_038230975.1 Tepidisphaerales bacterium | reverse complement strand
GGGAATCGTCGCGGCGGTGTCCATGAAGACCATCATGAACAGGAAATAGACCGCGATCGCTGCATCATGACTGGTCCCAGACAGGAAAAAACCTTTCGTGCCGAACAGGCCGAACGGTTTGCCCAGCACTGTCAGGTAGACCATGTGATTGAGTTCGGGCACTCCACCGATACCCCCTGGCCCACCGATCGGCGGCGCGGTGGCTCCTGCGGGAATACCATTGGAACCGCCGCACATGAGCGCAAACCCAAAAGCCCAGAATGAGATCATTCCCAGCGGATAGACCAGGAAATTCATGCTCATCGTGTGCGCGGCATTTTTGGCGCGGCATAATCCGGTTTCCAGAAGTGCGAACCCCGCCTGCATGAACATCACGAGGAACCCGCAAATCAACACCCAAACCACGTTAATGGAGTAGAACGCATGAACGATGTTGGATTCGGTTTCACCGGGTTTGTAACCTGGCATGGAAACATCTGCATGAGAGGGCAAGCCCGAGAAAGTGTCGCCGATCGTGATCGCTGATGTGGTGGGACCGCCTTGCGTCGATTGAGCCTGTATTTTATGATTCGACACAAGCAGAAAAAAAAGAAATACCGCTCCCAGTAACTGGCAAGCGATGCGGTGGTTGTAGCGATGCGAAATGGGATGAATCATCCGTTTACCTTCCCATAGGTGGCCGATCGCAGTCAAAGTGACGGCAATCAGCTGCCTTGTAATCGAGATTCCTCAACGACACAAAGCGCTTGGTTTATAGCAACAAGGTGGGGCCGTAACGACAGCACCGCTTCTCGCCATGCCTCGCCTTGGATAGAGTGGGTGGCAGGAGATCAATATGGCAGAACAAACGCCTTCCAAAAAAACGCCGCTTGTCATGGACCCGGATGTTGAAATTGGGATCGTCATTCGTGATATCGTCGGACATATGGGGGCCGTCGAGGAAAACGCCGGAGCTTTTAAAGTGAAGGTTCACCACGGTGGATCGTTTCCGTGGGATTCACTTTTTAAAGCGTTGCTTTATCGAGACTACAAAGTCACGATCACGCGACACAAAGCAGAGATATTTATCGAGGCGTCTGAATAAAAAAAGCGGCATGGTCACCTGAGGTGACCATGCCACGATTGACTCAACTTTAGTTCAGTCGTTCAGTCACGATCAAGCAGGGATCGATCGCGGCGCAGATTCGAGAATAATCGCTTTGCCTTTCTTCTTGCTGGTCACCACGAAGTAGATTCCACCGTAGATGCCCCAGAGCGCTGCCACACCGAGTGCGATGTAACTTTCCTTCCAGCTCATTCCCGGCACGATGAACGGTCCGACCAGGTAGAAGACCATGCACAGGAGATTGGCCAACAATCCGAAGATAGGAACGACCATGTGCTTGAATCCGTGGAACGAATGGTGCTCCCGGAACGCCACGATCGCGATGATGCAGGTCATCATGTAGAGCATGAACGTGCCGAAGTTGCTGATCAGGCTGATGGCCAGAAAGCTCTGCGGTATCATCGCGGCCGTATCATGGCTTAGCTTGTGAGTTCCGATTGAATACCAGAAATTCTTGGGTAGCGCTTCCATCGTCGCTTTGTAGCCATCGCCCACGAGCGGGCCGCAAAAGTATGTGGCAATGGAGCAGACCCCGATGAATGCCGAGATCCCCGCGAGTGTCCAGATGGCGCGGTGCGGTGTAAACGTGCGGCCATGCAGCATGCCGAAGTGGCTACCCATTTCTTCATCTCGCCCCATGGCGTAGGTCACGCGAGCCCCGGTGCTCAAGCACGAAAGTGTCGTGCCGACGAGTGCCAGCACCACAGTAAATGCCTGAACCATCATGAACCACCAACCGGCGTTGATACTTCCAAACGCCCAGGCACCGACCATCTGCATCATGTCACCTAAAGGTGCCGAAGAGGAACCGGCGTTGGCGGTCGCACCGTACCCACTGTGCATGAAGTAGTTGGCCGCGAAGTATTCCAATGCATAACAGAATCCACCCTGGATCAGCAGGGAAAGGATGACGGCGCGCGGAATATCCTTTGTCGGGTTCTTGGCTTCTTCACCCATCGCGGTGACGGATTCAAATCCGACGAGGATCAGAATCGCCACGCAAGCTTGAATAATGATGTACCCAAAGTTGTGCGGAGCAATGACCGACTTGGCGCTCTCATGATAGTTGTAAGTTTCAACACCTTTGTCATCCTTAAGGATCCCGCCTTTGTAACTGATGGTGACTTTTTCAGTCGTCATCACGGCGTGACCGTCTTTATCCACTTTTGGAATCGTAGCGTTTGGATCCTGAATGGTCTTTTTCGGGTCTGTCGGATCGGGAATGGTCTTGCTTGAATCCAGTTCAGTCGCTTGTACAAATTCCGTGAGATTGCCGGTTGAATCCATCACATAAGCATTGCTTCCTTCCGGATGTTTAACGCGATGACTGATCGCCATGATCGAGAAAATGACCAGGGCAGTGATCTGAACAATGTTGATCGCCGCGTTGACCCCGGTGGTTCCGCCCACACCGCGGAACGCGATGTACGCCACACCGAAAGCAAAAAACACGCAGAATATCGCCATAAAGATGGGGCTCGGAACACCCGAGCTAAATGTATTGGGGAAGAACTGCCCCATGAGGTAACCGACGATGATGCCGGTTACGCCAACCATGACCCCGGGATACACCCAGTAATAAAGATGGCTCGCCCAGCCCACCATGAACTTGGCGAGTCGGGCCCATTTGAACGCCTTGTTTTTCGATAAGAATGCCTGCTCGGCGAAGAAGTAGCTTGAGCCAGCACCCGGATAAAGCTTCGATAGTTCGGCATAGGCAACAGCCGTAGCCAAGCAAAGAAGCAATGCCGCGAGAATTCCAAACCACATCGACATGCCTGCACCCGGAGCTCCGGTGAGCACCTGAGGTCCGAATGTAAGCCACAAGAACGCACCTGGCGCAATCAGCGCCATTGCGTTAGATGTAAGGCCTGTCAGCCCGAGCGTTGCTTTCGGGGCGGTTGGTGAAGCGGTTGACTCTGCCACGACCGATCTCCTTTTCTACAGTGTTTGGGAGGAAGCCGCTGAATGGTGCCTGGATCAGTTCACTGATCCCTATGGCCGCGAATCCAAAGGGTCGTGTTAGCGATTCACGAAACCTCGAAAACAGCCGACACCATTCTTGTGCATCTCAACCCAAATCCGGCGAGCTTACGTCGCTGGACTTGCTGTCTATGATTTGCTTATAAAAATCTAAATCTGCTCGAATGTGCTAGATCAAACGGCATGCCGATGCAGAATAATGGCGAAAGAGCCATCCAATCGAATGACTCCTGTCCCCCGGCAGGTCGGCTATTAGATTATGTGTAAAGATTTGTAAATGATGTAGTTGCGTCTGTATTTACACGCAGTATCGGACGGAAAGCGGTGTTCGGATAGGCAGAGATTTTCTCCGGGAACGACGTTCATTGCTTTACATGAAGTATTTCGACAGGTGATTCTAAATTAAGCACTCGGGTAGGGGGTGACGTTCAGTTGCTTGGTAAACGTGCGGTGTTTCAGCTCTGACCATGGATACCCGGCAGTGGCATTTGGCTTGTTACGCATGAAAGGACCATTATTGCGGGATTGACATTTGTCACCCGATTCGCAGGATTTCAGAACCGGGGAGATTACAGTATGACTCTTACACACCGGCGTGACACGCAAGGCATTTTTGACCTGCGGGCAACTCGGGCCGAAAGAATGGTATGCAGATCAGTTACGCGGCGGTCTCAGTAGCGGGTCCGGTTCGAGATCACAATGAAGACAGTATCGGCCATGACCAACCGGTGGATGCCAAGGGGCGTCGTGACCGTGGCGTCGCGGTCGTTATCGCCGACGGTGTCGGTGGGGAAAATGGGGGTGAGATTGCGAGCAAGCTTGCGTGCGAGGCGGCTATCCTTGAGTTCCAGAACGCCAAGCCGAATACTCTTCCCGGGACGCTGCTGTTTCAAATGTTCAATGCCGCCAATCAGGCGGTGTACGATCGGCGGATGAAAGATCATTCGCGGATGGCGACGACGCTTTCAATCTCACTTCTGCGTAACGATGAACTGAATGTCGGTCATGTGGGCGATTGCCGGGTTTATCTGATTCAGCAGGGACGCATTCGGCGGGTGACCAATGATCACTCGTACGCAGGCGTCCAGGTAAAACTGGGGTTGATCACCGTTGAGGAAGCCAAAAGCAGTGAGTTGCGATGCATTCTGACGCGAAGCGTGGGGCAGGATCCGATTGTCCGGGCCGACTATCACACGCTGGGCGTGCATCGGGGAGAATATGTGATTCATGCCTGCGACGGACTGTATTGCTTTGTCACCGAGCAGGAAATTTTTGATGCAGTTACTAAATTGCCCGCCGAGCAGGCTTGCCGGGAGATGATCGCACTGGCTGAACGTCGCGGCGCGGATGACAACCTGACGATGCAGGTTGCGGAAATAAAAGACGTCGAGCGGATGAGCTATTATCGCGGGCTGCCGATCTACCAGAAAGTACCGGAACTCTCTATGGGACAGGATATTCAACCCGGCCAACTTCTCGACGATCGTTACGCGATCAATGACACCATCGCCCGCAGCGGAATGGCGACCATCTACAAAGGCACGGACACCAAAACCGGTCGCGCCGTCGCGCTGAAGGTGCCGTTCATGCACTTGGAGAGCGATCCCAATTTTTACAGCCGATTCAAGCGTGAACAGGAAATCGGTGTGCGGCTGAATCACCCGTACATCATGCAGGTTGATCCCGATGACGGAACGCGCAGCCGCCCGTACATGGTGATGGAATATCTGGATGGCCAGACCCTCGGCCATCTGATGCGAAGCGTCCGCCCGATGCCCGCCCCGGATGCGTTTCGAATCGCCAGCCGAATTTGCGAAGGGCTGCACTACATGCACGAACATGATGTCGTGCATCGCGATCTCAAACCCGACAACGTCATGATCTGCAACGACGGCTCCATCCGCATCATGGATTTCGGCATCGCTAAAGTGGAGGGGAGTCGTCGATTGACGTTTGGCGCTTTTCAACCCGCAATGGGCACCCCCGATTACATGGCCCCGGAACAAGTCAAAGGCAAGCGCGGCGACCCTCGCACGGATGTGTACAGCATGGGAGCCATCCTGTATGAAATGCTGACCGGCACGGTTCCGTATGAGGGCAACACACCCCTTCTCATTATGAATGCGCGGCTGACGGGTGATCCGGTCGCCCCGCGCAAAGTCAATCCGGATATCACACCGCAGGTCGAAGAAATTATCCTCCATGCAATTGCCCGCGACCCCACCGACCGCTATCCGAACGCGATGGCTTTGAAGCATGATCTGGATCATCCGGATCAGGTTCAAGTGACAGGTCGTGCGGAACGACTCAAGGCAGTTGAGCCATGGAAAGGCGGTTGGCAGCGATCGAAGATGATGATTCTGGCGATACTCATTCCGCTACTGGCGTTTGGGATTTGGTTCGTTTTGACTCGCGTGAATATTTCGTTGAAGAAATAACTTGCGCGCAGAAAAATCACTTAAAAATCACGTCGAATCCACGTTCTGACTTCAACCGATTCGGCGCTCGCTCAGTATCCTCACCCAGATATTGCGCCGCCCAGAGCCAGATCAACCCTCCTATGAGGATCGTGATCGACACGACCGTGAATGCGAAATTCATCCCTCGCTTGTCGCTCATCCACCCAATCAGCGGCGGTGAGACTGCGTCGCCCAGTAAGTGAATGACAAAAATATTGATCGCGAAGCCGGTTGCCCGGATGGAAGGATGAGTGACATTTGCGAGGATGGCATTGGTCGGACCCGTATTGAAAAAGAGGCAGAACACCGCCAGGAAGATTAGGATCCAGGCGAACGGGAATGGCGTATGCAGCACGGCCAGCAAGAGCGGAAAGGCCAGCAGCATCGCAATGCCGGAAACAATGAAATAGGAGCCACTATATTTCTTGCGGAGCCAATCGCCGGCCATGCCACCGGTAAGTGTGGCGATCAGACCGGAGACGACCGTTATTACCCCGAACACGGAATTGATGTGCCCGAGTGTGTGCGGTTGACCGGCCGCCTGCATTCGGCCGTAAATGTAGTCTGGCATCCAGAACCCGATACCGCCGATCGCGAATGTCATCGCGGCCATCCCGAGCGTATTCAGAACGTACGATTTGGTCTGCCAAAGAATTCCATAATCTGCAAATCCGGCTTTACGCGGGGGCGTCTTGTCGGTTGCTCCGACGCGCGGATCTTTCATGAACAGCGCCCAGACTCCGAGCAGAATGCCCGGTGGCACTACGGCATAGAAGGCCATTCGCCAACCCCATCGAGAGGCGATCGCGCCACCCAGGGAGTATCCAAGCGCGCTACCCACCGGGATCGCCAGATAAAACCAGGAGAGAATTCGTCCGCGCGCTTTTACCGGATAGAGATCCGAAAGTATGGTTGGGGCAACTGGGCCATACGCGGCCTCTCCCACTCCAACAAAACACCGCGTGACAAGCAGGATTCCAAATCCAGTCGCAAGCCCGGTCCCACCGCTGGCCAGGCTCCAGAGAATGACACCAATCCCCACCAGCAACCAACGCGACATCCGATCGGCAAGGATACCGAAGATCGGAGAGATGATCATGTACGACAGCAGGAAAACCGTTCCCGCCCAGCCGATCTTTGCATTGCTGATATTGAATTCCTCGCGGATGGTCGGCACGACCGCAGACAGCACTTGGCGGTCGACATAATTGAACAAGTTGATTGCCAGAAGAAGTGCGAGCGACCAGTTCGCACCTGGAATCGGTGAATCGGTTTCTGTCGCATTGCGTTGGGTTTCAAGTGGAAGAGCGGTATCCATGTCATTTTCCTTTAGAGTTTTTCATCGGTTACCAAGACCCCGGCGGCTCTTCGCCGATCGCCCCCGAACGGTTCAAGGATTACACAACAATACTCTCACTCTACTTTCGAGAATACCCGCCGCAGTACGATATGAGTTGGCGTGTAGATTCCTACGATGAAAATGCCGCACAGCAACGCGACCCAAGTGCCCGGGGGCATTCGAGTTTGCGGGTGCTTATCGTCAGGCCCCCATACATAGTTGACATTGACCGCCATATTGGGCCGATTGATCGGCGCTGGCGCTTTCGGTGCAAAGTAGAAGCAAAACAGGATCAAACCCACCCCGGCAATGCATTGCCATCGGAATGCGCGCGGGTTGTATCCCAACTTCACTAGTAGATAGATCAGCAGAAGTGGTAACCAGCCGTGAAAACCGGAGAGAAAACGCGTGCCTAGGGGCAAATTCGGATTGAACATGTAGTCCGTCATCCCCAGGAGCTTAAAACCAGAGGCTCGAACAATGAAGTCGATCACCCACAGGGTTTGTGGCAGCAGGATTGCCACAGCCTGCATACTGACGAGAAAGCGACTTTCCGTCCACAGCGACACGAGAGTCATCAGAAGGGCGACATCACAAAAATAAAGGAAGTTCCAGGGGGTATAGGCCCTCCAGTAAAACGGAACAAGTACCGCCACGAAAGCGGTATAAGCGAGCTTGAGCCACAAGGGGATGAGGCGTTCAGAAGATTGATCTAAAACGCTCGACGACTCGATCGGCATAGTCGATTCCATTAGAACCTCACCATTGAATTTCTGCTTCTGCAATCCGCTAACCCGACAAGCGGAATTAATAAGTTAGTATTTACTATAATTATTGCGGAATCGCAAGCGCTAAATCTTATTTTTTCTGCCTCAGGGGGATATGCGCGATTTTTGTTGCGTAATCCCGCTCGCAAAGAAAGCCTTGATTACGCATTTTCATCGTGAAGCGACTGCAAATAATCGGTCGTTCTCATCTGGTTCTCATCTTCATCGACTAAATCCATTTCATGTGCGACGAGAGTTCGCGGCACAATGGCGTTGCAAACGTCAGGTCTTTTGCTGAGGAGCGAAATGATGAAGCCCAATTCATTTGAAGTGGAGTCTCTTGAGAATCGCAGACTTTTGTCCGGCAACTTGCCGCCGATTCAGATTCCGTTGTTCAATAAGACGTTGTTGATTCCCAATTTCGCCGGCACTCCGAGTGCAGGGCCGGTCACCCGGCAGGGACCGGTCAATGGGGATTTCACCACCTCTCCGGATTTCACGGGTTGGCAGACTGCCGGCAATGAATTTGTGCAGGCCGCCGACTTTCATTCGATCCCCGATGGGAAAATCGCGCAGGCAGTCATTTCAAACGCCCAGATACCGAATGGTGGCAGCCTTCCTACCAGTGCAGGAAGCCTTGAATCATTCCTGGGTTTGGATACAGGTGCATTGAGCGCCCCTGGCAAAGCCGCCGTGAATGGTTCCGCCATCAAACAGAACATCACCGCCAAACGTGGCGACGTTCTTACGTTCAAGGCTGATTTCCTGACAAACGAAGCCGCCAATGGCAACGCCGATTACGCGTTCGTGACGGTCACGCTGAGCGGCAAGACGCAGCTCTTCAAGCTTTCACGCGCATTGAAAGCCACGAACGCAACGGACACAACCGGATTCGTGTCCGAAACCGGGTACGGCAAATACATCCTGGTGTTGCCCAAGAACGGTCAATACACCGTTGGTTTTGGGGTCGTGAATGTGGGAGACGGGACTATTGCTTCTGACTTGCTGGTGGACAACGTCCAACTCCAGCCGCACTTCTTCGAAGGTTTTGGCGACTTTGGGGGTCGGGGTCAGAATCACGGTGGAGATGACAAAAAAGATTCCAACGACAACGACACAAAAGATGACGATGTGAAGCGATTGCTCCAGAACGGCTAATTAACCCCGGTGATGGAGAGTGGAGAGTCATCCCGACGTTCGGGTAGAGCACCCACGGTCCGAAGCAGTCGAGGATGACGCGCGGTCCGGTTTCCAAAGAAACCGGACCGCGATTTTTTTCTGCATGGAAGGACGACGCAACGAATCAACGCCTGCGTCGCTGCATGATCGCTACGGCCGACAGCACAATTCCTGCCATGGACAATGGTTCTGGCACGGCGGTGGATACAGCAAGGGAAGATGACGAGATGGTTGAGTTGTGAACCTTCGAAGCGAACCCGGCGCTCATTGCAGCCTGATAAATATGAAGTTGATACGGTGCGAAACTGTCGGTGATCGCACCATAACTCAACGTCAGTTTTCGTGATTCATCTACCACATCGATCACTGATTGCCCGGCGATTCCAGTCAGCGTGACCTTGGCTTTTTTCGCGGCGATGTGAGAGAAGTTCAGGACGAAGAAGTACAGCTTCCCATTGTATTCCCGCCATGTGCCTTCCAGTCCACCGCCGAGCGAAAGGGGATTTGAATTCGCATCGCTGGAGCTGTTCAGCACGGCTGCCATCTCCGCAATTTTTGCATCGGTCCTCGTGATTTCCGTCGCGACAGCAGCTGGGGTGGCGTCGGTTTTGTCGGGATGAAAGGATTGCGAAAAATAAACGATGCCCTTCGCGCCGTGAATGATGGCATCCCATGTCTCGCCGCGCACTTCGGCGGCGGTTGCGCCGCGCGCGTTCTTCGCCGGCCCTTTGCCAATATTCTGGAAGCTCGTTTCGATGTATGCCAACTGCTTTTTCCCGCCGGAGAGCGCGCGGAGCTTGTCGACGGAATTGCCCGGGTTGAACGGCACACCCCCGTTGTTCGCGGGGTCGCGCAGATTGAGCTTCGCGTTTTTGTCGATCCAGTCCGGATGATTCCAGGCGGTGATCGGGTACACATCGTTGCTGATCCAATCCGCAGACTGGCTGTACTGTTGATACAGTGCGTCGGTCAGTCCATCCGCTTGATATTGGGCGTTCTGCCCGGAGAAGTTCACGATCACCGGCCGACTTGGATCCGCAGCTTTCCACGCCGCGTATTCAGCGGCCAAAGTGGCGGAAGGCACATGGTTGATGTCCGGTTCATCGGCATGAGCCCACGCGAGCAGGTTCCGTTGATGGAGATCATCAGCCGGGTTCGCCTGCGGATTGCGGATCATCCACAATCCTTTGGAAACCGCCGCCTGATTGAATGCCGCCATATCCGCCGGCTTGTTGTAGAAGCCGATGACCGTGTTCACCCCGCGCGATTTCCAGACATCAAATGAACTGGTCGGTTGCCAGTAAACCCCGATCGGAAAGAGATTGGCCGGCGGCGCATCGGCACCCCCTGCCTCCCTGCCGAGCGCGAACAGCGCGATCAAAATCGACGTGAACCGGCATAGTTTTGTATTTGAAATCACTAACCATCAGATCGGGGTACTATGCCGATCACAGTCATCAGCCACGCGCAAATTTCTGGGAAATATGACTTTTTACGCTCTGCACAACCGATAAGAACCGCACGATCAGAACTGACACGCGAGAAAATAAAAGAATGACGCAAACCATGCGATACCTGGCGGCAACGCAAAAGGCACGCGTCTTTCCATCGATTTGGAAGAAAACGCTTGCCTCTTTTCCAGGTGCGGCAATAAGCAGAAACCGAATCACTTCTTGATCGGCTGATTCATTTCTTCGATCTGCCTGGCGATCATCGCCTCGTCGGATTCCTTATCCGAGTGCTTCTTCGAGTCCAGGTTCGCCAGCAAGTCGGCGACCGTCGGACGCTTGGATTCCACGCCATTGGCGGGAACGTCGATCTTGGCGGTCCAGACAATCGCGTTCAAAATGCACTTTCGATAATCGTCCTGAGCCCAGTTGAAATGGAAATGAGCGCCGGTGCAGCCAAAACCACGGTTGGTGGTTTCTTTATTCTCGGCGACCCAAACCATGATTTCCGGCAGGCTCTTGCCGATGCCGCTGCGGACTTCGGGGTTACCGCCGTGTGCGTCATCTTTGCCCTCGCGGGTTTTGTCAGGCGGGATGGCGGCGACGATCGGTGTCACGCCTTCCATATTGGGGCGGAATCGCATGTGATAGTACCACTCATCGTTCGTCGAGAAAGGCTTGACGCCGTTGCCGACCGGATGATTGGGGATCGATGTGACCACCGCTTTCCAATGGGGATTGATGGACCAGAAGGTTTCAAAATATCCACCGATCCAACGCAGTAAGGCATCACCGGCTTCACCTTTGGGAACTTCAACCCCATAGTGAATGCAACCGACGCCCACGCCTTTGGCGGTGAGGGCATCCATCTCCTTGATATGCGGAATGGCAATATGTCCACCACCACCGTCACAAAAGATGATGACCGCCGCCGCGTCTTGAAGGACCGCAGGGTCGCTCGGCCAACCGTTGATCCACTTACCGCTGCCACTGAGATGGCTCGTGAGAACGACCGTCTCAATCTTGTCTCCCATCGTTTCGTTCAAGCATTTTGCAAGAAACAAAACACCCGCGTTATGTTCGTGCTGGGCAAAACCGTGGCTGGGTGTCCCGGCAATAAATACAATTTTCTTTTTCGCCTCTGCTTGCGCGGAGGTAGTAAGAAGACCTAGTGCTAAAAGAGAAATGATGGATAGGCGAACGATTCGGCGCATGCGGTGGACTCCAAAAGTAAAGGTGACTTGTCTTGCTACTTGTTAGCGCGCAAAGAGCAGGATGTTGAAGGGGAGATTATCCGAAATCCACATCCGCCACCCGATGCCGCGCGATCGCCGATACGGAAACCTCCATCGTGGGTTTGCGGCCATCCCAGGTGTTCCACATCACCAGTCGTTGACGGTCGGCAGAGACGGCAACCACCCAGTCGGCGGCGGCGGTGACGATTCTCAAGCCGCGATGAGCGCTGCAATATTGCGTGACAAGCTGATCTTCAGTCCCGAGACATTGGATCGGCCCGTCTTCCGGAACAAGCAGCAGCCGAACACTGCCCAGCCAGGGCAAGACCGTGGCGGCGTTGATTCTTCCACCGCGACGTTCTTCACCGACTATGCTGAGCGTCGCCAATTCCCGCGTGGCGATACTGCCATCCTCATGCACGACGTAGACATTCCCGCGATCGGGAAGAATGGCCACCACTTCGCTTTTCGATTCAATTGGCAGTGCTGCTACCTGGCCCTTGGCATTGAGCGTCAGAAGCCGTTCACCGATGCTGAAGATCAGACGAGAATCATCCAACACCGCGAGATTGCGTGGTGAACCCGGTTTGTTCAGCTCCATGGAGGTGTTGGACGAACTCGACATCGGGGCTGAAGGCGCTAAGTGTGCAGGCCGCAGAACCGTTTTCGGATGGGCAGGTGTGCCTAAATCCCATCCCACAATTCCCGCATCCCCGTGGCAGGCCCACAGCCCATTTCGCCAAACCAAGGCGCGGCTAAATCCCATCTGGGAGACGACCTCAGAATCCACATAGGCCTGCGGTTCTCCCGATTGCTCTGGATGGAAAATCATCACGCCAGATCGCCCGCCGACGAGCACTACCGTCTGCCCGTCAATCTCGGCCGGCTGTACGCTCCGCAGTGGGCCAAGCGTCGCCGGAAGAGTAACGAGATCCGTTTTGGGAGGAGAAACACGCGGATCGATCTTCACAAGGTACGGTCCGGCGACGGCCCACACGTCTTTGGTTTTCTTCCCTTTGCCTGCCGCCAGCAGCAACGTTTGCAGCATGGCCCCTTGTTCCGATGGACTGATCTGTTGCAGCACGGCACCCGGGGTCAGATCCGGAGCGGCTTGCCGAAGCGTATCAAACTGTTTCAGCAGAGCGGCGGCTTTTTCAAAATGTTCAACCTGCCCGGCAACGCGCTGCTCTGCCAGATTTCGTTCCATGGCCTCCAGCTTTTGCTGCTGGAAACTGGGGCTTTCAAGATCGACGTTGTAGGGCGGCAGTACTTCAAGCCCACAGCCAAATGCGACTTTGTCCGCGGCCTGATGCAGCGCCTCGGCCAAGGCGTCACGCGAGCCGTCGGCGACCCACACAGCGACTGCTTTACCCGCCGCCACATTGGCCCCCGCCGACTGTAATGCCGGGGCGAAGTACGCGATCAGGTCTTCGGAAGTTGCCGACGTCTTGCGGGCCAGAAAAACTTCGGCGAGCAGTTTCTTCTCGGCCGCATCGCTCAACGGTCTAAGGCTGCAGGTGAATGAGCAGCGCAGGCGATGCCCGTCGGCGGTGACCAGATCCGAAAGGTTCCAGCGAACGCGCGATGGTTCGCCGCGCACTTCAACCTTGCCGTTCCAGACGGTGGCGATTTCGTTCGGTAGTAAAGGCGGCGATGCCTGGCTTGAAGACTGATTCTTCGCCATGAGTTTTCCTCACATCTGGATCCAACTGTTCAACCAACGGACTCCGCTTCTTATTCTAGCGACCGTGCGGCCCGGTGGGGATATAAAAGAATGCAATAGCTAGAATCGCATACAACGCCAGCAGCAAGGCCCCCTCAAACCAGTTGGTTTCGCCGTTTAAACCCAGCAAAATCAGAATGGCAACGCTTAAAAAGACGGCAACCACCTCCATCGGTGAAAAAATGAGGTCCATCGCCACCCGTTCCGCGCCGTGGGTCATGCCGATCCCCGTGGAAACCATAAACGCACTGAGCAAGATCAACAAGGGTGTGACAAACAGGGCAATCTGCAGGCTGCTTTGGTACGTGATCGTCATGGCGGTATCCATGTCATTCCGTTTTGCGAGCAGTAGGGCAGTGGAATGCTCGGCGGCGTTTCCAATAATCGCCAGCAGGATGACCCCGACGAAAATAAAATTCCACCCCAGTTTATGAGCCATCGATTCCGCCGAACCAACCAGCAATTCCGCGACCAGCGCCACTCCAACGGAAGCGCCGATCAACGTCAAAACACTACGACGTACCGACCAGGCTTCATGGAGCG
>JBBRMF010000133.1:0-13848 GCA_038230975.1 Tepidisphaerales bacterium | reverse complement strand
TATTAAAAGATCCCGCTGTGCCATTATCTGTTCGCTCTGTTGAGTTAGTTCCTCATTTTGAGCTTCCACTTCAGATTTGCTTTCGCCCAACTCTTTATTGCTTTGAACAACATCTTTATCCTGTCTTTTGCCTCGCGATCGTTTTTTTTGTGGTGAGTCTTTCCAGCGGGTATTTGCTCAGCCTGTTTCTGGGCGGTCATCCCCTGCCTTTGGCCGACTTTATCGACAACCTCGGCAGTTCAATTCGCCCGAGCGATACAGTGTTGGTTCCGCTCAAGATATTATTGCCTGCGCTTCTATCAGGCGCAATCTGCTGTACCGAAGGCCTTGCGGTGGGTAGTTCAATAACGGATGTCCCCAAAGCCACGACGCGCAGTCTGCAGCGGTCGGCGTTCATGCTGTTCTTTATCTCCGCTGCCGCCTCGTTCCTGAGTTACCTGTAACATGCGCGACGATCTCAACATCCTCCAGCTCGACAATGTCACCGTCGATGAAACGCATGGCTACGATGTCGGTCTGCGCGATGCATGCCTCTCCATCAACAAAAGTGAACTGGTATTAGTGCTGCTGGAACGCCCGTTCTTCAACATACCCTTGGCCGATATCGCCAGCGGAATCCTTCTTGCCGACGCCGGAAAAGCCAGCTACTGCGGCCGCGATTGGCGATATACGCTGGCCACGCGCGCCGAGATGCAGCGCGGGCAGATCGGCCGCATCTTCGACGGCACCTCCTGGGTCAGCAATCTGGATGTCGATGAAAATATTCTGCTTCCCCAACGGCATCATTGCTCGATCACCGACGCACAATTGCGAACCGACGCCGAACGAATTGCAAAGAGCTTTGGGTTGGAAGGATTGCCCGCCGTCCGTCCGTCGATGACATCCCCGCAGGAACTTCGCCGATGTGCCTGCGTGCGCGCGTTCTTGGGCGATCCGAAAGTGCTTCTGCTCGAACGCCCGGAACATGGCTTGTATCCCGCGCTGATGGCTCCGTTACTGCTGAATATTCACACCGCCCGTGAACGCGGTGGGGCGGTTTTGTGGATGACCAACCTGACCGAAGTCTTCGACAACCCGGAGCTGAAACCAACCGCGCGATATCGCATGGTAGGCCCGTTACTTCAACCTGTAAAAACCGAATGAATCACACGCATGGATTCTGGCTGTAAGGAAACCCAATGGTCCGCACATTTAAACTTCGCTATGTCAACGAGATCGTCGGCGTGTTCGTGCTGGCGGCGATCGGATTCGCCGTCGCCGGGGTCGTCGCAACACTGCGCGCCCAGGATTATTTTTCGCACGAGCTATCGCTCAAAATCAAAATCATCCTGCCGGAAGAAGGCTCCAAAGGGCTCAAAGCAAGCGATAACGTGCAGGTGCTGGGCACGGTCATCGGCACGGTGACGGCGATCAACTACGACCCCTCTGAACAGCGAATGGTCGCCGACGTCAGCGTGCGCGGGAATCTCGTCGAATACCTGCGCGATGATTCAATTCCCGTCATTCGCAACACGTTCGGCATCGGGGAACCGTTCATCGAAATCATCAAGAACGCGCACCCGGATCCCAAGAAAATAAGCCAGGCCCTTTCGAAAACCAACGCGGTATTGTGGTACACGGATACCGATGACGGCCCGGCCGAGAAAGTCAAAACCATTCTCAACCAGATTCAGGAGCAAGCCGTGCCGGCGATGCAGGAAGCCCGCGCTGCCATTCGCGAATACACGGCGCTGGCTGCCGATCTTCGCGATCCGAAGAAACCTCTGCAGCAGACGATCGGGCATCTCGGTAATATTACCGGGAGTATCGAAAAGGGTGAAGGACTCGTCGGTCGACTGCTGAGTGATCCGAAGATGGCCGAGCAAATCGCGGTACTACTTCCGAAGCTCAACGCCTCGTTCGATGAACTGGCCGGTGTGCTGAAGAATCTCGGCTCCACCGCCAACAATCTATCCGACCTTACCGGATCCGCCCGCGAAGATATGAAGAAGCTGCCCGTGTTGCTCGACACGACCAAAGACGCACTGTCTGAATTGCAGCTCACGCTCAAAGACATTCGCAAGACCACGGAAAAGCTGCCATCCATCGTCGAAGGAGCCAGCCAAACCGTGCAGACGCTTCCCGGTGTCGTGCTTCAACTTCAGGAAACACTGCGACAAGTTCAGATTCTTGTGGAAGGGGTCCAGAAGAGCTGGTTGGTTCGATCCTACATCGATAAATCAGAACCGACCGGCCGCATTCGCGCCGATGAAATTGGAGGTGGGAAGTGATTTTGCCTAAATGCGTCGGGTTATGTTTGATCGTTCCAATCCTGCTGGCAGGATGTGCTGGCCCCGCGAAGAAAACCGGCACAGGCAAGACGGTCGATACTGAATTAGCACAGGAGCTATCGGCTGCCCGCGCCACTTTTTCGCGCGGGGCCTGGGCACAGGCGGCCAGTCTGTATCGCCTTGCCCTGAAGCGCACTGAGTTGATGGATGACCCATCCGAAATCGCCAACGCTGCGTTTAACTATGCGGCAACCCTGGTACAAATCGCCGACTACAACGGTGCCCGCGCCGCACTGATCGAAGCCAAAACCGAGGCGCTCCGGGCCGGCGCACCAACGTCCGACATAGTCAGCCTTGAAGCCCATGTTGCGCAGTTGCAGGGCAAACTCGATGAAGCGGCCAAGTTGTCTGACGCCGCGCTGGCCGACAAATCCGCTTCTGCAGAAGATCGCTTGCAGGCCACGCTGGTTAAAGGGCAAATCGCCTGCGCTCAGAACGATCTTCCCGCAGCGCGCGCCGTGGCGGCGCAAGCCCGCACACTGGTCGCCGGCGGTACATCGCCTGCGTTTGCCGCCGGGATTGCAGAGTTGGATGGATCGATCGCATTGCTCGACCACAACCCCGCGCTCGCCGCCGAGCGATTTGACCGCCAGTCCACTTTTCTACGCGAAGGAAAACTCTATGGCGACATGGTCCGCGCCTTAGCCCACGCCGCCCAAGCCTACGGCGATGCCAATCAACCTACCCCCGCCGCCGACCGCTGCTTCCGCGCCGCTCGGAGTGCCATGGCCCAAAACGACCTCGTCACCGCCCGCCCGCTGCTTGAGTCCGCCACAAAGTACGCCGCTCAAACGACGGATGTGGTCCTTGTCGAACGAATCAATCAGCTACGGAAAACCTTGCCGCAAATCACGCCATAGGCCTTCGTTTTTCGTAGGGATCGCTTTGGAGCTTTGGAATTTATAGGTGGCGTGGGCGTCTCGCCCGCGTTGTCCTCAGAAAAAAGCACGGGCGAGACGACCATGCCACCATTTTTCCCCAAGCTCTTTAGCAGACGGAATCGTTCGACAAAGCGCGGTTTTGATTCAGAATCAGAAGAAGACTGCCCACGGCGGGACGATGCGCGCAAAAACGAAGCGATCCGCAACGCACGGACCGCCTCGATGCAGTGCTTGACATTTTTGTCCAGTCGCGGCGTCTTTCGACTTTCCCCGTGCCGCGTTGGAGATGGGCGGACTTTACCGGACGAGCATGAGAAGAAGATGAGAACGTCCAAATTTTTCGCGAAAAAAACCGGCCTGTTGGGCCGGTCTTCAAAACAACGATTTTTTATGCGGCACGGGCGAGATGCCTATGCCACTCATTCTTAACAATTACGATCCCGGATAGTCACTAACTCCCAAGTCCTGCACTTCATGCAACTCATTGGAGCGTTCCAAGCCTCGATAAGCCACGGGAATCAGATGCTCGCTGATGGCCTCGACCTTAGAATCCTGGGGCATCAAACGATTTTTCTGCAACCAGCCGACGACGACTCGTTCGATCTGCGAATCCAATTCCGCTAACTGGCTCTCGGCAATGGTTTGTAGAAACTGATCATCCCCAGCCCCGGTACGCGATCTCAATTCCGCGACGATGGTTTTGCCAAGCTGGTCCGCACCCAGTTCTCCGTCTACCCTCTCCGCGACAAACACCGTACCCGGCGGATCGGAAGCGCCGCTGCACTTTTGCACCGCCGCCGCCAACGCATGCTCACGAGATTCAAACGCCCCTGACCAATTTTCCCCGTTGAGCGAAAATGCATACTGCGGCATAGGATCGCCTCCATCTTAGATCTGCAGAGTTGCTCCGTTTCCACTATTAAGACAATCGGCCAATGTCAGGCTCGAAAACCAGTGTTCGTGAGCAATCTCCACCATGCCGTATTATAGCATGCAAAAGGGGGTGGAGGCGTTATGCATGATCAAGCGTCCCTGCAGTCACACCCAACTGGCTTAGCACGTTTAGCGATTTGAAAGTGGCTCGCGGTTGCGTCTTACCCACCAGGACATCCGCATAGTGATTGAGCAGAGGTGCAACGTCCGAGGCTGACTCCCTGAGCAGTTCGACGCGGAAATGCCGTAGGCCGATTTGCATCATCCTGGGCAAGAACTCTGCCGCGCTTTGCGCCTGGGCATTGAACACCGTATTGCGACAACCCACATCCGCCACCAGCGGGTGCGACTGGCCCACCCGATCCCGCAAATCCACCTGATGCGTATCACACGGCCGACCGCAATCGCGGAAATCTTTTCCGTTGCTCAGCGTATGCGCGAACACGCAATGCTCCATATGAAACATCGGCATGTGTTGATGGATCACGGTTTCAAACCAGTCCGCCGAACACCGCGGGAGCATGGTCGTCAGTTGTTTCCAGTTCAGATCGTAGCTCGGCACCATGCGGGTGACGCCATTTTCCCGGAGAATGGAGGCGGTGATTTCGTTGGCGATGTTCAGGGCGTAGTCGGCAATCCGCGGAATCTGCGGGCTATGCTGTTTGAAGAAAGTCAGGCCGGCGAGATTGCGGATGAGGATCGCATCGGGTTGGCAGTCGGCGATTTGTTGCAGCAATCCTTCTTCGCCGGGCTTGATGATGCGCGTCGTCGCCAGGCCGATCGGCACACCGGCGGCTTTCGTCATTCGCACGGCTTCTTTGTATTTTCGCACATCCTCGAACTCGGCGTAGACCATGCCGAGAGGAATCGCGCCGGTCCACGCGATGATGGCTTCCAACTGTTCCATCGTGCGGGCGAGCGCGTAAAGCATCGGAGAAGAACGCACGGTCGAGACGCCCATGACACTAAATTCCTGAATCTCTTTTCTGAGATGTTCGAGTGCATGGGCATCGGTGATTTCGTGCATGCGTTCCCGCCGCGCGATGAGTTCTGCCACGCTGCGGCGTCGCAAATCATTTAACACGCTCTTGGGAATCATCACCGACGGAAGGTCACCGAGGATCTCGACATCGCCAAGATCAAAAGGCGTGTCGCCCAAACGCCCGAGTTGTTCGCGTAACACATCTATCGTGATCGGAAATTTTTCCGCCTTCGCCAGCGGGCCATCCCAACTGGCGGTGCCTTCATGTGAGCCATCGGTGACGCGGATTGTGAGCGTGCCGCCGAGGATTGCCTGCACGCGGAAGTGAACGGGAAATCGTCGCGCGACGATTTCACGGCCATAGGTTTGCTCCAGCTTGCGGCGGACGGCGGGGTCATCGGTCTTCCAGACGATCGCGCCCGTAGCGATGGCTTGGAGATTCACTCCGCCGCGCGCGAAGGTGATTTCGACTGCTTTTTGCGGTGGAGAAACGCGTGCCTTCGGCACGGCCGTTAGAAGAATCGGTTTTACCGCGAAGATGCGGCCGCCTTGTTCATCTTGTTCGGGGTGGCCTTCGTCGAAGACGACGCCATCCCCGGGTTTTAAATCGCCGGTGAGCTCAATGCGAACACTGTCAGCCGTCGTGCCGAGGACGGTACCGACGCGAAGGCCACGGCTTTTCGGGAATCGGGCGTGCACCAATTGCTGATGATCGACACCCCCTAAGAAACCGTGCGTGAAGCCGCGCGAAAAACTTTGCGCGAGCTCTTTCGATCGCTCCTGCGAAAGCTCGAAAGGTTGTTGTTTGGCAGAGGCATCCAGCGCGGCCCGATAGGTTTGGGTGGTCGCCGCGACATAGTGTGCGCTCTTCAGCCGACCCTCGATTTTGAAACTGGTGATTCCGAGCTTGGCCAGATCGGCGACGATGTCGTACGCCGCCAGATCCTGCGGGCTCAGCAGGTAGGCTTTGTCTCCCAGATCGCGCAGATCGCCGTCGACGATCAATTCGTAAGGCAGCCTGCAAGCCTGCGCGCATTGCCCGCGATTGGCGCTGCGCCCGCCGAGCGATTCGCTGGTCAAACATTGGCCGCTGTAAGCCACGCACAGCGCACCGTGGATGAATATCTCCACGGGCATATCCGTGGCGGCCGTGATCTTGCCGATATCCGTCGCGGATAATTCGCGGGCGAGAATGACGCGCTTCACCCCCAGATCTCGCACGAATTCAATCCCGCGCGGCTCAGTGAGCGTCATCTGCGTCGAGCCATGCACATGCAACGTCGGGCAGAGGCGGCCGATCAATCGGGCCAATCCCAAATCCTGCACGATCACCGCATCCACCCCGGCTTTGGCAACGGCAGTGATGAATTGCACGGCTTCGGCCAACTCATCCGAGAAAATAAGCGTATTGAACGTGACATAACCGCGCACGTTATGGCTATGCAGATAGCCCATCACCTCGGGCAGCTCTTCAGTCATGAAGTTCGTAGCGCGATGGCGGGCGTTGAAATTGGAGAGCCCGAAGTAGACCGCGTCGGCTCCGTTGGAGACCGCCGCGCGCATCGCCTCCCAGTCACCGGCGGGGGCGAGTAATTCAGGAGCGGTGGGGCGGTGAGACATCGGCAAGCCTGCTTTCATCGGGAAAACCGGGCACGATAACCGCCGATGATACCAGACGCCAATTCAGAGCGTTCGTTTACTTCTTCAAAAGCGCTTCAACCCGCGCCTTTTGTTCCGACGTCAGATCCTTCAAGTTCGGCAGCATCAATTCCACGTCTTTCGCATCGACTTTGCCATCGGCGTTGAAGTCGCCTTGTTCCCACCATTGCCCCGTTTTACCGAAGTTCGATTGAACGATCTGGAAATCTTCAAAAGTCACGCGGCCATCAAGGGTCGCATCGCCCTTCGGCAGCAAAAGATCCATCACCGCATCCCACTTGTAGCTGCCGGGATCGCTAACGCCGTCAAGCAGCCCCCAGCCGCCACCGATATGGCTGAATTGCTGAAACATCCCGCCGCCATTTTCTTTCCAGACATCCATGATGTGGTGGTAGAGAACCCCCATGCGCGGGTCATGGTTGGCGGTGATTTTGAACGGTTCCGGCAGCGTGGGATTGCCGGTGATATGCTGTCCGCCTTCATACGCAACCATCGTCAAACCAAATTGGTCGGCCACCGTTTTGGTGTCGTGAACCCACTTGGCAAGCGTAGTGCGATTGAATTTTTCCAGCTCGGGAAAAAGGTTGTCGACCTTCCACCCGCCCACCGGCGCCGCGGGCAAATCATTTCCGACATACGGAGCAACCGCCAATTCCTTGAAATACTTCTTCGGATCGCCCATCGTCTCTTTGACGATGTTGAGGCCCATGCTGGCGAAGTAGGTGTTGGCGGTTTGACCACCATACACACCGATGATTCGATCCGCCTGATCGCCAAACACTTCCTGAAAGATCTTGCTGACCTGTGCGGCTCGCAATCCATACTGCTGGGCGATGCGGCCAAAATCATCCTTGGCCGTCACCGCTTCATTATTCTTGGCGCGCTCAAACGTGCGCCCAAATTGTTTGAAGCCGGCGTTCCAAACCTCGTTGCTGTATTCAACGCGCAGTTTGAGAGAAGGATCAAGCTTCGTGTGGATAAACATGGCGAGCTGTTTGACGTAATCGTCGCTGGCCATGTCCGGGACATTGATCCACGCATCGCGGTGGACCACATTGGCCAGCTCGACGATTGATTCCCACGGCACACCGCGCGTCATCTGGATCATCGCCGTTGGCGGTGTACGATCGACCCATTGCACGACCGGAGAATTGTTGGTCATCGCCCAATCCATAAACCGAACGGATGCGAACGGGCGCACCCGACGAAGAAAATCTTCGTGAAACGTCTGCCCAGAATGGGCTTCCCCCGGCCCGTAGCCTGGGCACCAGAGATGGATATCGCGCGCCGGGTCGGCGACGCGTTGGCCGCGAATCAGAATAGTAATCAGCCCGCCCGTGCCATCCGGGTTGTCGTGACGGAGGCGAATGTCGGCGGTGACGTTTTTGCCATCGCGGTGCACATTGGCCATCTGGCACATTCCACCAAGGATGACTTCACCGGCACCGCTGTAGGTGAGTTTGTAGACGCCATTGGGGTAGTTCGTCAGATAACTGACGCTGGCGGCATCGGTGAGGGGGTAACCGTCCGGCGTGGTGAGCAACTTGAGATCCGGCTCGCTCGGACTGCTCGGCTTTCCCCACGGCCGAAATGCGTGCGCGGCATCGGCCCAGATGTGGGCGCTGTTCCAGTCTGCATTGCCATCCAGATTGCAGCCAATCGGGTTGGCAGGTTGAATGATCGCCGGCGGTGACAATGGCGGTGGGGGTAATGGCGGCATAGGGACTCGTCCAATTTCAAGTGTAACTGTGCGGATCAGCCCACGAGTGCTTTCAAATAAAATTTCCAGAGTGCCCCCACTTCGCGCATCATGAATTTTGGCATCTGCGCTAGCGGTTCGCGAACCGGCACGGTTCGAACATCCCGTTCCTCCAGCTCAAAAGTCATTCTAATCCTCGGCAGATGATAAAAATGACTGACGGCCAGAAGTGTTGGGACGTGATGATCGGGAAATTCTTCCTGGATCTTATTCATAATCGGGGTGATGTTATGAGCGGTGGCCATCGTGTTGACCCCCTGCGGATCGACGCGAATATCTTCGAACGGAACGCCGAGGTCCATCGCGAGCTTCCGCATCGCGTCGGTTTCGCTAGTCTGTCCACCGTCAGCGCGCCCGCCGGAAAGGATAATCTTGGTGATGGATAGCTTTTTATCCTCATACAAAGCGACGGCGGTCTTCACGCGATCGGCGGCGGCATCGCTGGGAACGCCGTTCTCATAGACGCGTGCCCCGAACACAGCCACGGCATCTGCAGGTCGACGATAATCGATCAGCCCGTAGCAGATCATCAGCAGCAGTGGAAATGCGACCGCCAAAATCATAGCCGTGATGCCCATGACCACCCATACCTTCGGTCCGCGCGTGGGACGCTCATCGCGAACCCCCCGCCAGACAAACCAGAATGCGATCGCCACGAAAAACGAAAACGGCATCGCAAATGCCGTATGAAAACTCCCGCGGAGTAACCCGGCATAGTAGTTCAGTATGTTCCACGCGACGAACAGCCAAAGCAGTTCGATCGAGGTCGAAGTCACCCGACTACGCCAATCGACCATGATCGGAAAGAATGCGTATGCCATCCAGATCAACGCCACAAACAACAATACCGACTGGGCCACGAGAGGTGCGATTTTCGGGAGCGGGAACAGATCGATCCACCACAGGTTGGCATCGAACTTGGGATGCCGCAGTTCGATCACTAGATTGATCAGCGAAAAAAGCCCCAGAAAAAGCGCGACGCCCCTCGAAATTCCCGTGCGGAGCGATCCTGTCGGACGCTCAACCGCCATGGAAACCGATGCAGGTGAGGCGACCGGCGAAGGGGAATCAATCTTCATTGTTTGCGTACTGGGTTGTCGATTAGCCAATGTTAAAGGCAACGGGGACACCGTTGTTCCAGGTTAAAGTTCAAAGCCGAGTCTTCTAAGAATCCCGAAGGATACCTCGAAATTGATGCATTCATCATACCGTTTTAGGTTCGTCAATCCTGCCCTTAAAATCTTATGGCACGCCCTTTAAATCTTTCGGTCAAAAACACCGACCATTTCAGCAAACAATCACAGGTACCGGAATTCTTGACCTAAGGCTGCTTATCTCTTTTTTGCTCCACCTGAAATTATTTTTAGCGCGGGGATGGAATTCCGCCGATGAGCGTAGTAAAACGGTTGTCGGTCACACATTATACGAGGCGGGTATATGAGTCATCATAGTCTCAGTTTGTTAGTCGTCGAAGACGAGCGCTCACTTTCTAAATTGTGGGCGTTGGAACTGGGGGATCTGGCTGAAGCAACCCTGGCTTACTCGCTTCTGGAAGCGCGCGCAAAGCTCAAGGCCCGCGCGTATGACGTGATTCTGCTCGATTTACATTTACCGGATGGCAATGGATTAGAATTGCTTCAGGAAGTAGTAGCGCGCGGCGATCAGTCCTCGGTCATCATTCTCACGGGCAATGGGGATTTGGATTCCGCCATTCAAGCGCTTCGGCTTGGCGCGTACGACTTTCTGCTCAAACCTTGCAAGATCACCGAACTGAAACATCGATTGGCGTCTATTGCGCGGGAGCGCGAGTTGGCGAATCAAAACCTCGCCTTGCGCCAGCAGCTTCGTATCCAACGCATTGATGCCCTGGAACTCATCGGCGGCAGCCCAAGTCTTGAGGAAGTTCGCAAACTGATCCGTCATGCCGCACCATCGGAAACGTCGGTTCTCATTCAAGGAGAAACCGGAACGGGCAAAGAAATCGTCGCGCGGTTAATCCATGCCAACAGCAACCGGAAAGATGCCGCATTTGTTCCGGTCAACTGCGCATCGCTCGCCCGCGCGATGGCCGATAGCGAGCTGTTTGGTCATCGAAAGGGTGCCTTCAGCGGTGCCGAAAGCGATCATCGGGGGCTGGTGCAGGCGGCAACCGGCGGAACGCTGTTTCTCGATCATGTCGCCGAGCTGCCTTTGGATGTCCAGGCCAAATTTCTACGCGTCTTGGAAAGCAACGAAGGCCGCCGCGCCGGTGACAGCGAATCGTATCGTACGGATGTCCGCGTCGTGGCGGCGACCCATCGCGATTTGCGACAGCTCGTGGCCGCAGGCCAGTTCCGACAGGATTTATTTTATCGCCTCGCTTCTTTTGACATTAAGCTTCCAAGCCTCCGACAAATTCCCGATGACCTGCCGGCCATTGCGCAACATCTGTTGGAAGCCACCACGATTGTAAACGCCAAAGCCATACGCTTCTCCGCCGCAGCACTCGGGGCGATGCGCTGGTACAACTGGCCCGGCAATGTCCGGGAGCTTCGCAATGTGGTCGAGCGGGCGAAGATTCTCTGCGATGGCGAGGAAATTGGCCATGAGCACTTGAATCTACCTTCCATTCCATCGGCTTCGGCAACGAGCGAATCTTCCTGCACACTGGCCCAGATGGAATGGGAAATGATCCAGAGTGTGCTTCGCGCACACAGCGGCAACAAAACCGCTGCCGCACGCAGCCTCGGAATCAGCCTGCGCACACTCTACAACAAACTCGAAGCCAACATGGAACCCACGGCGATCATGCTTGAAACGCCTGATCGCGCCTAAGACCGCCCTCACAAACGATGAACCACAATATCTTGCAGCAGGAACATTCTCCCGTCCACTCCATTCAAATTCGCGAAGCGAGCAAGCGATTTGCCAATTTCACGGCAGTCGATCGCATCACACTCGACATTCATCGCGGTGAATTTTTCTCCCTCTTGGGCTCAAGCGGTTGCGGCAAAACTACTTTGTTGCGGATGATCGCCGGGTTCGAGCAACCCACCAGCGGGACAATTCTGCTCAACGGGGTCGACGTCACCGGCACTCCGCCTCACGAACGGCCGGTCAACCTGGTCTTCCAACACTTTGCGCTTTTTCCGCATCTGACCGTGGCAAAGAATATCGCATTCGGACTCCGCTACCTTCAAAAGCCGCGCGGCGATCATGCATCCCTCGTCCGTAAATCTCTCGATCTGGTCCGTCTCTCCGGGCTCGAGCGACGATATCCGCATGAACTCAGTGGCGGTCAGAAACAACGGGTGGCTTTAGCGCGGGCGCTGGTGTTGGAGCCGCAGGTACTGTGGCTCGATGAGCCATTGGGCGCGCTCGATCAGAAATTGCGCAAGGAGATGCAGGTTGAATTAAAACATCTTCAGCAGACGCTCGGGATCACATTTGTGTTCGTCACGCATGATCAGGAGGAGGCCATGACGATGAGCGACCGCATCGCCGTGATGAATGGCGGTCGGGTCGAGCAATGCGATCGATCGAGCAATGTCTTTGAATACCCGCGCACTGAGTTTGTAGCCCAGTTCATGGGGGCAGCCAATTTCTTCACCGGTACCGTGCTGTCCTGCGATGCGGAACACGCGCACATATCCTCTGACGCCGGTTTCACCACCCACGTACCCTTGCGCGGCCAACCGATTTCCATCAATGCCCCCGTGCGATTTATGGTGCGACCCGAGAAGCTATCATTGCACTCAGTAGCCAACACCAGCGGGCAGGTCAGCATGGAAGCCGTCGTGGAACAGCGAATCTACCAGGGACTCAGCACCATTTGGACCGTCCGCAATAAAGCCGGGCAATCATTCACCGTCTACGAGCAGAATCGTAAACCCTTCAATCACGCCGTGACCGAGGTAGGCGGCAGGGTCTTCCTATGTTGGGAGCCAACCCATGCAGTCCTGATCGGAAGTTCTTCGTAGGTGGCGTCGGCGTCTCGCCCGCGTTTCCTCAAACATAAAGTACGGCCGAGACGCCCATGCCACTCAGATCTGGATCACCGAAATGTCCAACCCGTTCCGAAAATGGCTGCCCATTTCCCTTCTACCCACCTGGCTGGTTTTGGGGGTGTTCTTTCTTGCACCGCTGGCGATCATGTTCATCATCAGCTTTGCCCAGCGCGGCCCGCACGGTGGCATCGAATGGGTCGAACACCTTCGCGATCTTCCACAGAACTATAATGATTCCGCGGACACCCTGTATCTCCACATCTTCTGGCTCTCGCTCTGGATGGCCGTTCTCACGACAATGCTCTGCCTCCTCATCAGTTACCCGATGGCGTACTACATCGCGCTGGTCGCCAAACCAAGCCGTAAGAATCTCCTGTTGGCACTCATTGCGGTTCCCTTTTGGACCAGCTTTCTCATACGTACCTATGCCTGGGTTCTGATCCTCCGAACCGAAGGGCTGCTCAACACAGCCTTGCTTCACCTGCACCTGATCCACGAACCCCTGCAACTGCTGCCCAGCTATTTTGCGATCATGCTCGGCCTCGTATACGGGGAACTGCCGTTTATGATTCTCCCGTTATATGCATCTCTGGAGAAACTGGATCGCACACTGCTTGAAGCCTCGAATGATCTGGGAGCCGGTGGCTTCGGAACCTTTTGGCGGGTCACCGTTCCGCTAACCATGCCGGGCATTTTAGCCGGAATCGTACTGGTTTTCATCCCGAGCATCGGCCAGTACGTTGTGACTGACGTGCTGGGCAACGGAAAGATCCTGCTGATCGGCAACGTGATCGAGTCCCAGTTCATGGGTGCTCGAAATGCACCGTTCGGCTCGGCCCTTGCGTTCGAGCTTACCGCTGTTGTACTGGTCTTGTTGATGATCTATGCGTTCTACGTCAAGCGCGGAAAACGCGAGATGGTGTTATAAAACTCAGGTCCCCTCCCCCCATAAGTACATGGGGTGTGGGGGACCTGATCATAGAGGTTCACTATGACTCCCAATTCCTGGAAACACCGCTTCCTCGCGATTCATGCCTGGAGTGTCTACCTGTTCTTATACGGACCGATCTTCGTACTCGTCATATTCTCGTTCAATCGATCCAAGAGCGTCTCCACCTGGGAGGGCTTCTCACTCCGCTGGTACGCCGCCTTGTGGAATGATGAGGTGATGCAGGAATGTGTTCGCAACAGCCTGATCGCTGCGGCGCTGGCAACGGGGATCGCCACTTTAATCGGGACGCTGGCGGCGCTGGCCCTCAGCCGACCCGATATTCGCGGCAAGTCGGCCACCTCGGCATTGCTCTACCTGCCGATCATC
>JBBRMF010000132.1:0-13853 GCA_038230975.1 Tepidisphaerales bacterium | reverse complement strand
CTGATCGCTCTCAGCTTTTTTCATGATCGCAAGGAGCGATACCTGCTGCCGATGATTGGGCCGGCGGCGATCCTTGCAGCACATGCGGCCGTACGAATCAAACGCGCTTATCCGCTTCGGCAGAGCGGGGCAAAATATGTGTGGATGGCTTTCTGGGGATTGCTGTTGTTGTTGACCGTGGGTCTGCCATTGGTGGGAGGAGGCACACTCTCGTGGATCAAGGGACTGAAGCTGCAACGACTGAACGGCGATTTTTGGTACCCGCCGATCGAAGCCGTTGGAGCGTTCATCATCGGCGTGGGGATTGTTGTTGCCGGGCTTTGTTTGCAGCGAAAATGGCGAAGCAGTTTTATCTACACCGACGGGGCGGTCATGCTCTTTATCAACGTGCTCCTGCTACACGGCCTCACTGTCAGTTCGGGCGGGATGAGCGAGATGAAGCCCGTCGCCGACCGGATCCATTCGGATTTTTCAGGGGCGAAGGTGGTCTACTACGATCCCCCTCCGCGCGTGAAACCGGTGACGCTGGATCTGGATATCTACCTGGATCGAGTGATTCCGGTCATTTCAGAATTGCCTCCGTCACCGCTGTACGATGGCGTCACCGCGATCGTGGCGCTGCGGAAGGATGACGATCCCGAACCGCAATTTGCGGGATGGCACACACATTTTAATGTGCATAGTCGCAAGCATCATTGGTATGTGATGAGTCGGAATTCGAGTGATTGAACATAGCACAGATGTAAGTGAGTCCCACGCCTCAAATGCGACAAAATGCAACAAAATGCAACAGTTTTGGGCGGACCGTTTTGTGCGCATTTTCCCAATTGTTCGCGAAGGCGTGAGGAAATGTCCCATCTAATTGCGTGAAAGTCGGGATGATCGCGCACGACTATATAATAGATACCAAGCGACGCTTTTTTCCCGACATATCCCCCGCATGCGGGGGGAGATTCCTGCTGAAACCGAGGCTCTGTTTGCGAGTCAAGCTTTCCCCCGGCATGCCGGGGGCTTTGTAGGGGACGTAGCGTTTATTTGATGGGACGGCGACGTTGTCTCCGGGGTTTGGCCTGTCTACTATCTAACCGGAAACCGCGCTGCGCTGGAGGTGGTATGCCAGGTCGACTGTCAACGGAAGACATACAGAGTGGCGTCAAGGTTCAAGACCTGATCCTGCGCGGTGGATGTCATTGGACCGCAGTTTTTTTCTTCTCTGGGCTTTCATTTCTGCATCTCGTCGTTTGCGTGTTCGCTTTTTCACATGGGCATTTCGAAGGCTATATGAGCCTTATGTTTGGAGTTGCCTTCGGGTTTACGGCAATCGGATGCTACCTGACTCGAAGCGAAATCGCGTTGTTGGCTTCTGAGCGGCGGATCCGGTTGCGGACGGGATATCGCCGATTTGGAATCGAGCGGTTTGTTTCGTTTGATCGCGTACGCAGCGTTCGGCTTACGTTTGGGCACGATCCGGATCATGCGGATGGGTTGATTGAAATGGTATGCGATGAGGAAGTCATTGAGTGCCCGCCGACGCCGATAGCCCGGCAGGAAGCGCTTTGCCTGGCGATGACGATCGGGGTGCGGTTGATCAAGGTGAGTGATGATCGGGGGTTTGCGTTGCCGCGAAATAGCCACTGAGTCACAGAGACACAGAGTAAAAGGCGCCGAGCGAACCAGATTTCTAGATTCCCATCCTTATAATTCTCTCCGTGTCTCTGTGACTCAGTGGCTATTTCATGCGAGCCGGTTGTAAGTCGCCCGGCAATGCGAGCCGTCCCTTCGGAGTACTGATAGGAGGGGACAGGATTATCGTTGGGTCAGTTGTTCGAACTTTTCGTAGGCTTCATTCCAAGGCTCCTGGTCTTGTGGTTCAAAGCGTTTGACGGGGAAGCTGGCGCGGATGATGGAGCGGGCTTCGGATAAATCCTTGACGACTCCGACGGCCATCGCTTGCACCAGGATATTGCCCATTGCGGTGCCTTCGACCGGGCCGGCGATCACGAGACGGCCGGTGGCGTCGGCGGTCATTTGATTGAGAAGTTCATTTTGGCAACCACCTCCGACGATGTGGATGACGCCGATTTTGCGGCCGATCAAATCTTCCAAACCTTCAAGCGTTCTTCGATAGGTGAGAGCAAGGCTGTCCAGGCAGGTGCGGATAAAATCGCCGCGCGTGGCGGGGGTGGGCTGTTTGGTCAGGCGGCAGTATTGTTCGATTTTGACGGGCAGGTCGCCAGGTGAAAGGAAGGGGGGATAATCGGGATCGATCAGTGAAGTGAACCCTTTGGCGCGGCCGGCCATCTGGGTGAGCTCTGCGTAGGTGTGCTCGTATCCTTCCTTGCGGAAATGACGGCGGCATTCCTGAATAAGCCACATGCCCATGATGTTTTTCAAAAGCCGAATCGTTCCGCCAACACCGCCTTCGTTGGTGTAATTATATTTGAGGGATTTTTCATTGATGATGGGTGCGGGAATTTCGACGCCCATGAGCGACCAGGTGCCGGAGGAGATGTAGCACCAGTCATTGCCTTGGGCGGGAACGGCTGCCACGGCACTTGCGGTATCATGCAGACAAGGGGCGATGACCGGGATCGGCCCGCAATCGCATTCTTTGGCGACGTCATCAAGCAGAGGCCCGAGAACCGTGCCGGAGGGAACTACTTCGGGCAGTATTCCGAGGGGGATTTCAAGTTTCCCCAGCAGTTCGGTTGCCCAGGCATTTTTGTGCATGTCATACATCTGGCTGGTGGATGCGATCGAAAATTCGCTTTTCCGCAGGCCGGTGAACAGATAGTTAAAGATGTCGGGGACGAAGAGCATCGTTTCGGCCTGTTGCAACGGCCAATCTTTTTTCTGGACCATTGCGATCATTTGATAGAGCGAATTGATCGTCATGAATTGAATGCCGGTGGCCTGGAAGATTTCAGAGCGGGGGACTCGCTGAAATGTTTTTTCCATCAGGCTATCGGTGCGCGAGTCGCGGTAGTGATAGGGGTTGCCGAGGATCTCACCATTTTTGCCGATGAATCCGAAATCGACGCCCCAGGTATCGACGCCGATTCCGGCGATTTGGATTTTTTCGGCGGCGACTTTGCGCAGGCCGGTTTTGAGTTCCTCCCATTGTTGCAACAAGTTCCAGTGGAGATGGCCGCGCATTCGCCCGGTGGGATTGGGGAAACGGTGTTTTTCGTTCAGTTCCAGTTTGCCGTTGTGAAGCGTGCCGACGACGGCTCGACCACTTTCGGCACCGAGATCAAAGGCGAGGAAATTCGTACCGGGCATTCGATCGACTCCGTGGGAGAAATATTTGTGTGGTCCCCTCCCCCCTTATACTCAAGGGGGGAGGGGATGGAGATTATGTTAGCGATGGAGCGTGGGACCGCCAGTTGTGAGCGGTGAAGTTCCGGCATAGCATCAAATCGTGCGACGAACACGAATTAAAATCTGCGGGATCACTTGCGTTGAGGATGCATGGGCCGCGGCGCATGCCGGGGCGGATGCGATCGGGATGGTTTTCTATAAACCGGCCCCGAGGTGCGTGACGATTGAGACGGCGCGCGAGATCATCGCGGTGTTGCCGCCGTTCGTGACGCCGGTGGGTTTATTTGTGGATGCCGATTTGGGTGAGATGCGCGAGATTATTGAATCGCTCGGCTTGCGGCATATTCAATTGCATGGGCATGAGAAAGCCGCGACGATTGCGGCGCTTCATGATCGCATTGTGCTCAAAGCGGTGCGCGTTTCGCCGGACACAATTGCAGGCGAGCTTGAGGAATGGCGGCAGGCGATCTCAAAATATTCGCTGCATAATCTGCGAGGCTTCGTTCTGGAGACAGCCGGCAAAGGAGTTGGCGGTACGGGTGTGGAAAATAACTGGGAGGCGATTGCGGAATTGCAGAAGCAGGGAGCGTTTGACGGCTTGCCGCCAATCATCGCAGCGGGCGGGCTTCGACCGGAAAATGTGGCGGAGGTAATTCATCAACTGAAGCCCTGGGCTGTGGATGTGAGCAGTGGAGTGGAAGGCGCGCCAGGACAGAAATCCGCGAAAAAGATTGATGCGTTCGTCGACGCGGTTTGTGGTTGTTGCGAATAGCGGAGGCGAAGTAGGTTGCCGTAGCGTTTCGAGAATACTCGACTATGGGGAGGGAAGTTTCGTGAGAGTGCGATCGGCGCGATTAAAGAGGTAGGCTTGACGATCGGGCTGGCGCTCGGCGTAGTAGAGAATGAGTTTCTGGTTTTCAGTGGGGCCAAGATCCTGGGCCCGAATAATTCGCTGTGAATCGATGTCGGCTGCCTCGATGTTGTAGACGGGTTCTTCGTGAACATTGTCGTAGCGCTGGTATCGGAAGAAAACGACGGCGCGGCCTGGGATATTCTTCAGGCCCGATTCAACCGCATAGAGGGTTTTGCTCTCATACTGTTCGGTAACGGCCGGGTTGAACTGCGGCAATTGAGTGAAACTAAGCGCGGCGATGGCGATCGTGCTGGTCGTTGCAAAAATGCGATGCTGGTTTGGGAAAATCCCTTCTATTTCACGAGCGCCGAGCAATACCAGCGGGATGAGCGCGGCGGCGTTGATGAGGCAATACTGCGAAGCGAAGAATATGCTAAATGCGTAGAAAGCGATGAAAAGGGGACACACCCCGACGACGACCCAGATCTCGCGCCGACGAATTCCGAGCAATCCGCACGGCAGTAAAAAAATGAAGAGGAGGTTGGGGAGCGAGGCCTTGAATAATTTCGGAAGTCTTTCGTCGATCCAGATACGAGGGGCGGTGGAAGACGAATATCGGCCGACATCGCGCGTGATGTATCCGTCATAGTAGTCCAGCTTTTGTTGCAGGGTGGTCTGCGGGCGTCCGGTGGATTTGTCGTGGGGGGAGCCATAACCACCACCGGGGTGGAACGTACGGACGTAGAGCTCGTGAGGTGAATCGAACCAGTGACCCGTGACACCGTGATTGAAATAAAGCTGAAGGAGAAGAAAAGGCGCGGCACCGGCAATTAAACAAAGTGCGGCGGTGAGTTTCGCTTTGTGTAATCGGTGGAAAAGTGCGTGGGCCATCGCGATCCCGATCGGGAGGGCAAAGCAGATGGCGTCGGGTGGGCGAGTGATGGCGGCCCAACCTGCAAATGCGCCGATGCAGCAGGCGGCGGTCGCGGTTTGATGTGACCTCCAACGCAGCCAGGCCCAGACCGTGCATAAACCAAGCAGTAAGGCTGCAGAATTAGAGAGGACCATGACCGAGAGATAGCGAAACTCGAGGACACCCAAGAGCATGATTGAAGCAAGAACGCCGGCGACTCCGTCGATGAGTTCCGTGACGATTTTAAAGAGCAATCCGATGCATATCCCGGCAATCGCAAGTGGGGTAATCCAATAAGGGAGGTGCAGCCAGATTCCGGGAACATAGAGCAGCGAGGTTCCGGGAAACTGCATGGCGGCGTAGACAGGCGTCACGAACACGTGAAACGTTTCGAAGAATTGGGGTAGCTCATGGGGCGGCATCCATAAATGGCCAATGGCAAGCTGACGGGCTTGGATGAGGTGCATTGATTCATCGTGGTATTTTGGGAACAGGTCGCGGTCTTGCTGAATCGCGGAGAGAAATAGGTATCCCATTCCCAGCACGCCAATGCTCAGCGAGATCAAGGTTTTGGCGCGAGGGGAAAGTGTGCGGATTGAATCCAGTCGGTTGCTGATCCAGCGGTTCACCGGGGGTAATAAAGAGAATGCAATCTGCAAGGCCAGTACGATGAATTGGGTGGAGTACCACCATTGCGAACGACCGAAAACGAACCACAAAGCTCCGCCTGAAAGAAGGAGCATTCCAACGACCAGCCGGCGTAGAGTAATAGCCATGAGCCGAGCCTATAGGCGATTTAGCGGCGCGAGTTGCGTCAATTCTATTTGGCGGGATTGACGAGGCTGGCTCGCAATGCGTCGACTTTCGTTTTCAGGGCGGCATTGATTGCCGGGTGTTGCTCATTGAGAATAAGGTCGACATACCCGCCTGAAAGGCCAAGTTTAACGGCGGAATTTTTCTGCTTCCCCGAAGCTGCATCACGAGCAAGGTCGAGGTAGGCCTGCTGAATGTTGAGGACGACGCTTCCGAGGATGACATCGGGTGCGAGGGCGTTCTGATTGCTGTTGCATCCGAACGCGGCGATGGATTTGCCGGTTTCGTTGGCGGCCTGAACGGCTTGAAATACCCCGATCGCCGCGGCGTCGACGTTCTGGTAGATCACGTCGGCATTGCCGGAGATCGCGGCTTGCGCTTTTTCGCGGGCGATCGTCGGAGAGTCCCAGCTATTGGTCCAAATGGCCGGGAGAATGGCTACGGCAGGATTGGCGTTTTTGAGCCCGTCTTTCATACCGTCGTAGCAGGCTTGGAGAGGGGCGACCGGATCAGCTCCGACAAATGCCACGGTCTTTGTCTTGCTCACATTGGCCGCGACGAGGCCCACCAACTGCGAGGCATCGCGCGTCATAAACTCAACGGCGATGGCACCGGTGATTTCATTCGGACATCCTCCCACGATAAAATGGGTTTTAGGGTAGGCCTTAGCTGCTTCTTTGACGACCTTTTCAAACTCACCACCGTGGCAGATCACGACCTCGAATCCGTCTTCGGCGAAGTTGCTGATGCGGCTGTAGAAGTCGGCGGATTTTACATTCGTCACAATCTGCGTTTCGGCTTTCAGTTCTTTCTTGATTCGGTCGAGCCCTTCGCGAGCCATCTGGTTCCAGCCTTTGTCGTTGTCGGAACCGGGAAGAACCATCGCAACGCGAAGATCGGCCGAGGCGATGAGGGGCGAAGTCGCCAGGAAGATTAACGAAAGAAGGGTGGTGATTGGTTTCATGGTGAGTGATCATACTGCGAGAATCCTTCTCGCTCCACTTGAGTACACGGGGGGGACGGGACAAGAGCTAAAGAGTTTCTACCAGTAATTTTTCGGCGGCGACGGTTCCGAGGGTCACCGTGGGGCGACCGTGGAGGCGAACGGCGACGGCGTCGGATTGTGCGTCGCGGGAATCTACTTTGACCGTGACGCCGGGGATGAGGCCGCAGCGGTCTACGAATTGCAGGAACGCGGGTTCTTGATCGAGGACACGGGCGATACGGACGCTGCGGCCCAGTTCGCAGTTCGCGAGGCTGTCGAGATGGGTTTCGGTGAGTTTCCCTTTGGCCGTAGGGATGGGGTCGCCATGCGGATCGACGCTGGGGCGGCCGAGGTATTCGTCCATTTTTTCGAGGACCTTATCGGAGATTGCGTGTTCGAGCTCATCGGCTTCTGAATGAACTTCTGACCAGTCCAAACCCAACACTTTCACGAGGAAGGATTCGACAAGCCTGTGACGGCGAAGCACATGGAGGGCAAGCTGCTCACCACCTCGGGTGAGTTTGACACCGCCTCGGGGTTCGTAAACCACGAGCCCGGAATCGGCCAGGGCTTTAACCATGGTCGTGACGGTGCCGGGAACAACACCCATTGCGTTAGCGAGCCGACCCATGGAAACAAGCTCGCCGGGAGAGGTCTGCTGTTCCAGGTAGAGCTGTTTCAGATAATTTTCAACGGTGATGCTGGCCATTTTTTAGTTTTGTAGGGTGGCGCACTCGCCCACCATCCGTGTCACTCGGCAAATCGGTGGGCGAGTACGCCCACGCTACACCCTGCAAATAGCCGTCAACTGTATCCGTATAAGAATCCATTGACAACTTTGACGATAAGCGGCATACTATTTTGAGTAATCAAAATAGCGAGATTGGCCGATAAAAGAGCGTGGTGGAGTTGTTGATATGGAAAAGTCGCAGACATCTGTTGTGCCTGTCAATCATGTGTCGCTGGAGGGTATGCACAGTTCCGTGGAAGTGCCGCATTTTGAGGCAGGTTTTTGGAAGCAATGGCGCGCGTTTGTAGGGCCGGCGATTTTGGTGAGTGTCGGCTATATGGACCCTGGGAACTGGGGCACGGATCTTCAGGCCGGCGCGCAATTTAAGTATGGTTTACTGTGGGTGGTGGGGCTGGCGAGTCTGATGGCGATTTTTTTGCAGGTGATGTCGGCGCGGCTGGGAGTGGTCACTGGCAAGGATCTGGCTCAGTGCTGTCGCGACTGGTACCCGGCCTGGACGCGCTGGCCGAATTGGTTGTTGTGTGAACTTGCCATTTGTGCCTGCGATCTGGCAGAGGTATTGGGCAGTGCGGTGGCTATCAATCTGCTGTTTCCGAAAATTCCGATTTTCTGGGCGGTCTGCATCACGGCGTTCGACGTTTTGCTATTGCTGGCCCTGCAGGGATTGGGCATGCGGATGATCGAGGCGATCGTCGGGATTTTTGTCGCCACGATCGGAGTCTGTTATTTCATCGAGATTTTTGTCATTCCGCAAACCCATCCTCATTTTCTGGAAATGGGGCGGGCGTTAATCTCGCCGGGTTTTCGTGAGAAAGGAATGCTCGTGGTGGCGATCGGGATAATTGGCGCAACGGTGATGCCGCACAATCTTTATCTTCATTCGGCGTTGGTTCAATCTAGGAAACTGCAGAGGGATGAGCCATCGGTTCGAAAAGCGATTCGATTTAATACGATTGATTCGGTCGTTGCATTGACGATCGCGTTTTTAGTGAACGCGGCCATTCTGGTCCTGGCGGCAACGGTGTTCTACGGGAAACAGAGCGTCACCGTCGCGGGTGGGCGAGTCGTTCACTTCGACGCTGACAATGATTGGATCCGGATTGCGCATCTCACGTTGGCACCGCTCTTAGGGACGGCGGTAGCAAGTACGCTGTTTGCCGTTGCCCTTCTGGCGAGCGGGCAAAGCAGCACCATTACCGGAACGCTGGCCGGGCAGGTCGTGATGGAAGGTTTCATGCACTGGCGGATAAGGCCCTGGGTTCGCCGCATGATTACGCGATTGCTTGCGGTGATACCTGCGGTCCTTATCATCGGATTTCGCGGAGAAGGCAGCGTGACGGATCTGATCAATCTCAGCCAGGTTGTGCTGGCATTGCAGTTACCGTTCGCCATGTTCCCGCTGCTGCATTTCACATCATCGCGGTTGAGAATGGGGCGATGGGTCAACGGCTGGGTGCTTTTGATCGCCGGTTGGACAAGTGGCCTTACAATTACCGCGATGGATATTTACGGTCTTCCCGAGGCCTTAAAACAGGCTTGGCGAGTGATTCGAGGTGAGTAGAATGATGTTCGACGAAGGTCTTTCAGCAGTCTCGGTTTGGAGAAAAAATGTACCAGTCCATTCTTGTAACGCTCGACGCCACACCGACGGACCAGGCGATTATTCAACACATCAAGTCGCTGGCGAAAATCATGGGCAGCCAGGTTATTTTGCTTCATGTGGCGGACGGTTGGGCGGCGCGAACGTTCGGCCCGGATGCGATCAGCCCGGAAGTTGATGAAGACAAAGCGTACCTGGCCAGGGTGCGAGAAGAGTTTGAGCGCGAAGGAATTTCCGCGAAGGCGGAGTTGGCGTTCGGGGATCCGGTTGAAGAAATCGTGAAGTGGGTAGGGCGAAAAGGGTGCGAGCTGGTGGCGATGAGCACGCACGGACATCGCTTGATCGGGGATCTATTTCTCGGGACGACGGCGAGTCGGGTTCAACATCGGATTGATGTGCCGGTTTTGTTGCTGCGGGCGAAGTGAACCGTTTCCATTCGTTTGGTTGCCGTTACAATCTCAGACATGACAGTCCACATCGGCATCATCGGGTTTGGTCGAATTGGGGCGGAACATGCAGCCTGGCTTGAATCGGTGGACGGTGTGCGCGCGGTGGCGATTGCAGATGGCATTCCCGCACGCCGTGCAATGGCCGAGAGCCGTGGGCTGAAGGCGTATGCCAGCGTGGATGAATTGCTGAACGATGCCGCGATCGAAGCGATCCTTGTGTCCACTCCAACGGCGATGCACTTTGAGCATGCGATGAAGGCGTTGGTGGCCGGTAAGCATGTGATGGTCGAAAAACCAATGACGCTTGACTTGAAAACAGCTACCCAACTTACCGCGGAAGCAGTGAGTCGCAAGCGCGTATTGAGCGTGTTTCACAATCGTCGCTGGGATATTGACTACCTGACGATTCGACAGGCGGTGCAGTCGGGTCAGTTTGGAAAAATCATCAATGTGGAGAGTCGGCTCGGGCAATGGTCGAGCTGCGTGGGCCCGGCCGCCAAGGAATACCGACCTGGATGGCGCAATGAAGCCAGCTTCGGTGGCGGGGGACTTTATGATTGGGGAAGCAATTTCGTCGATCAGATGTGGCGATTGATGTATCCGGCAAAACCGGTCCGTGTCTTCGCTCAGCTTCGTGGAAATGTCTGGACGCACGACTGTGATGATTTTGCACGGGTATGTATTGATTTCGATAATGGCGCGGTGGGGCTTGTTGAAATCAACACTACCACCACGCGCCCGCTGCCGCGGTGGCATATCGACGGACAAAGCGGATCGGCGGAAAGCCCATATAGTTTGGATTTTGATTTGAAGACTTGGGCGTCGTTGGAATTTACACCTGCCCAACAAGGTGCATCGCGACCGGTGTTCCGATCGGCGGTGGGTTTGAATGAACGACAAATCTGGGAGCAATTTGGCAGGGCTGTGACGAACCCTGAAGCAGCGCCCGCAGTGACAGCGGAAAGTGTTTTGCCGACGATGGCACTGCTGGATATGGCGCGGGAAAGTTCGACGTCGGGCAATGCGCTGTCCGTCGATGCGGCTGTTCAATGGGTCTACTAATTTCAAGATCGCGTAAACTTACTGTTCAAATTTATGATCCATGATTCCAAGCCTGTTCATTTATCTCTGTTTCATACGGGTCGAGCGCAGTGCCCGGAATGCGGGGCACCGCTGTTGTTGACGGAGGGGCGACCGTTGGCTGAGTGCCATTATTGCGGCGCCGCTTCGCTGGTAGAACGGCGATTGCGAACGATCGAGCCATTGCCCGCCCCGGAATTTATAACGTTGGATGCGCCGGTGGATGCCGCACGTCGGATAAAGCCGTCGCACACCGTTCCGCAAATTGCCCAGGATGAATCCCATTGCCCGACCTGCGGAGCATTTCTCGATGGCGCTGCACAGACTCAGGCGATCTCCCAATGCCGGCAATGCGGGACGGAGAGCAAGATCGAACAGAGGCTGGTTCGCCGATTGGGAGTGGATGAGGATTTAACTTCGTTGGAACGCGACGCCACCGACGGAGATCGCCGACATTTCGCGGCGACCGAGGTGATCATTCATCGGATCGTAAAGGGGACGGATCTGGACGATCGGGTGCGGGCGGCGTATGAGTTCACGGAAAGCTGGCAGTATTTTAACGTGGCCGCTGTTCGGTTACTGCCGCAGGTGTTGGAAACTTTGAGGCATTGCGAAGCGCAAGTGGATATTCCGCTGGCAGAATATATCGGCAAGCTGCTCTGCGACGGTGATCCTCGCCTGGCACGTTCAGTGATGCGCGCGGCTGAAAAGGTGACATTTGACGAGAATGGATCGCGTTCGCTTTTATGGCAATTGGGTCTGGGCAGCGGCATTTGCCTTAAACTTCTGCTGGATAGCGCCGACTATGCGGCCACGCGCGGAGGGATCGATTACGCCTGTGCCGCTCTATGGGGCGTGAACATGATTTTCGAGCGCAACTTTGCCAAGCGAGTTACTCTGGCGGAGATTGTGCTCTATCGCCTGCTCTATTTGCGCGGCCCGGTGCAGGCCTGGGCCCTGGAACTGGTGAAAGGGCAGATGGGGCTCGGGGTGCGGTTTCCGACGCCTACATTGCTTCGGTTCATGGACGATTGTGTCTATGAGCGCCCGGAACTGGTTCCGCATATTCGAGAATGTTTTTATACCGGCGGCGCGGAAACCGAGGCAGACTACCTCGATCGCCTCGCTTTCATTGATCAGCTATTCACCGAACCCGCAAAGTGCGCAGCGCTGGAGCAGTTACTTGCCCCGCCGCGCAACATGGCTGAAGAAACAGTTGCAGCGGTTCTGGAAAAGCTACTTGTCTATGCCTTACAGCCGCAGTTCGCAAAGTCTGCGGTGTATGCGATCAATGTCATCTTTGAAGATTACCCAGGTCCTCGTCATGGCGTTCACGCGTTCATCCGCGCGCACGGCAATACGCTGCCCGAAGCAATACGCCGCGCCTATCTTAGTCAGGTGCCAAAGACAACGCTTCTTACCCAGTTACCGCATGTAAATATGGACTACGATGCACCGCACGAAAAATCAGCGTTCGATCAACAACTCGAACAATGGAATCAAATGTGGCGGGATGGAATTGGCAGCGCGGTGCAATATCAAACCGATAGGCAACAAGCGGCGAGGGAATATTGGGCGAAACTCAAAGAACACGTGCGATCGAAACCCTGAGTCTGGTGAGTTCAAATTGATTCAAATAGTAAAAAATTTGCCCGTTCCGAACTTTAGAAAAGCGTGATAGCTTGGCGGCTGAGCAATTAAGGGGGATTTACGAACGGAGTGTCTTTATGCTGCAAGCTTTACCCATTCTAGCGGACTATGTTTATATCGGTGGCGGCCTATTGGGTACCATTCTGGTGATTCTTTTGATCGTCTTTCTTCTTAAGAAAGTCTAAGGCGTTTTTCAACTTGGTCGGGTGCCACGAGTCGAGGTACTCCGAGACCCGTGCATGTCATTCACCGAAAAAAGCACAGGTCTGCGAGTACGCCGACCTGTGGCACCCCGACACCTAAGCGACCTACCAAGGTGAAAAGTGCTCTAGTTTCAGGGGGTACGCGCCGCAGACCGTAATTGTCGAGTCGCGGGAAACGGTCCGCGCTGAGCTTGGGAAAAAAGGTACTTGGGCGTCTCGCCCGTGCATCCTTCGGAAGAAAACGAGGGCGAGACGCCCACCCCACCTACAAATTCCCACGCTCAACGCGGTCTTTCCATAAATTGCAGCCACACATTCAATCGGGTAATGCTGATTCAAGATCGAGCAACTGTCCTAGCTCGCCTAAAGCGCGGCGCGATTCATCGAGCAATTGAGGATCGGGCAGATCATCGGGTGAAAGGTGGTCGCGGTAATTCCGTTCTACCCAATCGGTTAGCCGTGAGTAGAGTTGAGGCGTAAGCAGCACGCTCTGGTGCATGACGGCCAGTTCACCGTCGGTGAGGTTTACGCGAAGTCTTAGGCAGGCGGGGCCGCCGCCATTGCGCATGCTTTGTCGGAGGTCGACGTAGTGGACGGACCGAATGGGGTTGTCGGCGGCGATGGTCTCGTCAACAAACCGGCGAGCGCTTTCGCACTCTGAACATTCGATCGGGGCTATAAACGACATAGATCCGTCGGGAAGTCCGACGAGTTGGCTGTTGAAGAGGTAGGATCGAACGGCATCAGAGAGTGAGATGATATCTTGCTTGGCCTGAATGGTGATCAGTTCGCAGTCGCACTGACGCCGATACATTTCGCGTAGTAGATTGATCGAACGATCAGAATCGATGAAAGCCATTTCATGGTAGAGCAATACGTTCTGGTGGCCTACGCAGATGACATCATTGTGAAAAACACCGGCATCAATAGCCACAGGGTGTTGTTGCAGGAACAGGGTTTTGGAAGGGTTGATCGTGTGAAGACGCGCGATGGCGGCAGAGGCTTCGTAGGTCTGACGCGCCGGATATTTGTGGGGTTCGACGGTCGAACGATCGAACGCACGCCGTCCAAAAACAAATAGTTCGATTCCGGGCGAATCATGCGAAGGGGCCAGCCGGGTGTGATTGGCGGCACCCTCATCGGCAAACTGTAATGTGGCCGGGAGAGGGGAATGATGAACAAACTGTTCTGATTCGGGGAAGATGGCTCGAAGTATGGCGGCAGTGGCGGTGGTT
>JBBRMF010000131.1:0-13932 GCA_038230975.1 Tepidisphaerales bacterium | reverse complement strand
GGGCGAACCTCTTTGCCGCGTGATCCCCGTGCGCCGAGATACTTACTTTGCCCAGGAAATGTCCCCGGCTGGTTTTGATGAATTTTTCACGCGAGGCCAAAAATGGCTGGCCACCCACGGGCAGCAGCAGGAAGAAAGCGTCGACATCACGCGAACTTACGTAAAACAGCAGGTGAAATCGAAGTTTGTCGTGATGAAATAAGTGAGACTCAAACTCTCAAAGTTGCCTGAAGCTGCCCTGCCGCAGCGTTAATGACTTTCTTCAACGATTCATCCGCATCGTCACTCGCCAGGGTTTTTTCCAAGGACCGGAACAATAACTTCACCGTCACACTCTTGGTCCCGGTGGCCAGGGGTTTACCCTGATACGTCGTGACATATTCCAAACACTCCAAATGCTCAAGCGACAACGAATAGATAAGTGCTTGTATTTGTTCATAGCGAATCGAATCGAGAACAATGAGCGATAAATCGCGGGAGATGGCAGGAAATTTCGGCAACGGTTTTAGCGTTGCCACGGGTTGCAGACCGGCGAGCAGTGTTTGCAGATCCAACTCGGCCATGACGGGTATTTCACGCAGGGACAATTTCCCGGCGACCGAGCGACTGACTTTGCCAATCCAGCCGACCGCATGATCACCCCACTCGATACGACCGCAGGCAGCCGATACGTAACCGGCATGTTCCGCCGGAATAACACGCACGGTCCGACGTGAATCCAGCTTATTTAAAAGAGCCTCGACAACACCACGAACTTCGTGGAGTTCCGACGACCCAACGATTCCCAGACATCGGCGCTCCATAATCTGGTTGTTCCCGGCGGCGGTCCAGAATGTCGATCCGATCTCGAAAAGCTTCGCGCCAAGACTGCCGTTGTTTTCATTTCGAGCGACGGCTTCAAGCAATCCCGGAAGAATACTCGGCCGCAAACTTGCATCCGCCTTGCGAACGGCGGCATCGGCGCGCGGAAGGCCAGCGGCATCAGCGGATTTGAAATCTTCGGCCAACAGGTCGCTGACAAAACTAAAAGTGACAGCCTCGAAGTATCCCCCGGCAACGAGAATATCGCGCAACGCTCCGATGGCCTTCGCAGCCGGATCGGCCGGTTGCAGTCGAACGGAAATCTCATCGCGCATCGGAATCCGCGCGTAACCGAGGATGCGCGCAACTTCCTCAACCAGATCCACCTCAATATTAATGTCAAGTCGCCAGTGGGGAACGGTGACCTCAATCTGGTCGCCGTCGAGCTTTGGAGAGAACTGAAGCCTGTGCAATGCGGCCACCGCTTCGTCCGGAGCGATATCAATTCCAAGCACTCGTTTCAACTTCGACAAACGAAGCACGAGCTTCTTGGGAATATAACCGCTTGCCCCCGCCTGAACTTGCCCACTCAACAATTCCCCGCCGGCAGTTTCAAGAATGAGCTGAGCCGCACGAAGGCTGGCACGCTCCGGAAGCGTTGGATCAATACCGCGTTCAAAGCGATAGGAACTATCGCTTTTCATCGCCAAACTTCGAGCGGTTTTCCGCACGATCAACGGTTCAAATCGCGCGGACTCGAGCAGGATCGTCGTGGTGTTCAGTCCCACTTCGCTCTCAAGCCCTCCCATAATTCCGGCCAAGGCGACCGCCTTGTCACGGTCGGCGATCACCAGCATATCGGGGGAAAGCGAATGGGTTTTACCATCGAGGCTGACAAGCTTTTCACCCGGGTTTGCTCGTCGAACAATGATCTGACTGCCGCCAATTTTGTCGAAATCGAAGGCGTGGAGCGGTTGGCCCATCTCAAACATCACATAATTGGTGACGTCGACGACATTGTTGATCGAGCGCAGCCCGACAGCCTCAAGCCGCCGAACCATCCACGCCGGACTCGGACCGATTTTGACATTCCGAATTACACGGGCCGTGTAATGGGGACATAGATCCATCGTGTCAATCCGAACACTGGCAACCTCAGATGTTTGAAATGCGCATTCCCTGGGGCTCGGGTTGATATCCTGGGAAGCACGGTCCAGCAGTGCGGCCAACTCACGAGCGACGCCAAGGTGCGAAAGGCAATCGCTGCGATTGCTGGTGACCTCGACGTCGATCACATCATCGTCCCCGTGCTTCTCAAAAATTTCGACCGGAAGCCCGCCGTGCGTGAGCGCGTCCCCGGCGGCCAAAGCCTCTAACGAACCGGGGAGATAACTGTGGAGCCATTCGAGGCTGATTTTCATGGGATGTACCAATGTAATGGCGGCCATCCCAGAGTCAAATCTCGCGCAGGCAACGTTGACGCGAAGAAGTCGTTCGGATATTGTAGCAGGGCTTAGGTTCGAGGAAGCGCAACTCACGATATGGAAAGAGGGTTACTCTGTGGTAAAAGCATCGAAAAAGAAGCCCTCTAAAGAGAAAAAGATGGGTCGCAGCGCGAGCCAATCTAAGCCCAAGATTCCTTTGAAGCCAGCTTCGGCGAAATCTTCTGCAAAAGCCGCCAAAAAAACACCCTCTAAAGCCATCGCAAAATCTGCGTCTCGCTCGACAAGTAAATTGCCCGTTGCAAAATCGAAAGCGACGAATCTGGGATTGAAACCTTTAGCCAAAGCGCCTAAGGCGGTTAAAGCGCTGGCTCCTTCGGCAAAGGGATCGCTCAAGAATTTGGGTGTGGCGACTGCCATAAAGAAGCTCCCTTCTAAAACTCTTATATTATCTCCTGCAAAAACATCTGCAGTGAGCTTCGTCAAAACCATCAAGACCATGACGACTTCAAGCAAACCTGGGTCCAACGGCGACGTACAGATTCGGTCGGAGCCGGATAAAAAGCCCGAGAAGTCAATGAAAAAAAGCAAGGATGCCGAACGCAAGGGGATTTCGGTTCCCGCACCTGTTCCCACGGACACAAAACCGGCCAAAAATCAGATTGGCATTCGGAGCGCCGAGCTGGAGCATTTCCGCGATGTGCTGCTGGCCAAACGCCGAGAGCTGGTCGGTGACATGAGCTCCATGGAAAATGAAGCTCTTCAGCGTGGCGGGAACAGCAATCTTTCCAATCTGCCCATGCACATGGCTGACATGGGAACCGATAATTACGAACAGGAATTCACGCTCGGCCTCATGGAAAAGGACCGCAATCTCCTGCGAGAAATCAACCATGCGCTGTCTAAAATCCAGGATGGCACTTACGGTTTGTGCGAAGGCACGCAGCAGCCGATCAGCCGGCCTCGTTTAGAGGCGCAGCCGTGGGCGCGATATTCAATTGAGCACGCTCGAAAGCTCGAACAACGAATGGGTCGAAGAGCCTGAGAACGTTTCGGTTCGGCAAGTGAGGTTCAAATCCTCAATCGCGTGAATCCTCTATACCCATAGCAAATGCAAGGCGCGCCGCTCTATACTCCTGTTTAATGGCAATTCCCACTGAGAACCTCTGCTCCCCCGCTGCCGTGGCCCGATTTCTTCTGACGACGATTATCGGCTTCACCCTGGATCTTTGGACGAAGTACATCGCGTTCACGCGCATTGCGTCGGGCATTCCTTATCGTGGCCTCGGAGAAGACGGTCGTCGACATTGGTTTGTCGACACCCGCGATGACCTGATCCCAACCAAAGGATATGACTTCATCCCCGGCTGGCTTCACTTTCGCGTGACCGTCAACGAAGGGGCCGTTTTCGGGCTCGGGCAAGGTCATAGATGGCTGTTCCTGGTCATCTCCCTGGCGGCAATTTTCTTTTTGTCCTATCTGTTTGCCACGAGCGGCAGGCAGCGTTTTTATCAATTTGTACTTGGACTTCTGTTGGCCGGTGTGCTGGGGAATATGTACGACCGCTTTCGGTACGGCTACGTTCGCGACATGATTTACGGCCTTCCAAAATGGGGCATCTTCCCTTGGATATTTAACGTCGCCGACGTTCTGCTGTGTGTGGGAGTGGGGCTCATCTTTCTATACAGCCTCTTCCACATGCGATCCGGAATTCACGCAAAGAGCGAAGCATCACTCGTCATTCCGCCACCGTGATCCACTGTGCGTCAATCTCAGATCTCCGGCGTAAAATTCCACAAAACGCGATGAAAAGTTCTCCTCAAATCCACTTCGATTTTATGCAGCAGGCCATCCGTCTTGCGATGGATGGTCGAGGCAGTGTCGAACCCAATCCGATGGTCGGTTGTGTGATCGTCAAAGAAGCACGCGTCATCGGGCAAGGGTATCATCAAAAATACGGCCAATCCCATGCCGAGCCGAATGCGCTTGCGGCATGCACCGAATCTCCCGAGGGCGCGACGGCGTACGTGACGCTCGAGCCGTGTTGTCATTTGGGAAAACAAACCCCGCCGTGCGTTCCAAGGTTGATCGAAGCCCGGGTATCGCGGGTGGTCGTCGCGTGCATGGACCCTAATCCTCAGGTGGCCGGCAAAGGGATCGCACAGTTGCGCGCCGCAGGAATTCAGGTTGATTGCGGGATTTGCGAAAGTGAAGCCAAACAACTCGCGGCACCCTTTTTTCTTCGCATGGCCGGCGAACGGGCGCGCCCGTATATCACCCTTAAATGGGCCCAAACCGCCGACGACAAAATCGCCGGGCCTGGAGGGGCGCGACTTCAGATCAGCAATGAATCATCCACTCGCGCGGTCCATCGGTTGCGTTCAAGATGCGATGCAATTCTCGTCGGGATCAATACCGTATTGGCCGACGACCCGTCGCTGACCGCGCGCGACGTCCCGCGTACTCGGCCTTTGCATCGCCTGATTCTCGACACCCATCTTCGCACACCGGTTACGTCAAAGCTTGCTCAATCCGCACGCCAGATCCCGGTGAGAATCTTCTGTTCCGAACTTCTGCTTGATACCGAGAAGGCAAATATACTGAAAGTTTCAGGCATCGAAATCACCGGCTTAACCAGCATCCAACCGGGTTTGCTTTGGCTCGAACAAATGCTGCGACATCTTTCTCCCGATCGCATCACGCATCTATTGGTGGAGCCCGGCCCGTCGCTTGCCGCTCGCTTTTTTCAGGAGGGGTGGGTGGATCGACTCTGGGTGAATCGCTCGACCAGGACAGTCGATGACCCGACCGCTCCCACTGCCGCTACGGTTCCCGCTGATTATGTCCAGACCGGCCAGATCGAACTCACCGGGGACACGCTCACCGAGTATCTCAATCCACTCAGCCCCGTCTTCTTTGCGAACGTGCCGTCCGCCGATTTTCTTTCGAACCAAACCCTCGGGTAATTCCACATCCCCATTCAGCCGCGTCAAATCCCGGTCTTCGGAATAACTCTGCATGCCGCCTGAAAACTTCCACCTTAGTCCGGGTTATCCCGTCGACTGTTCTTGTTACATTGCTTCCGCGCGGCGGACGAAATGCAACAAAATGCAACAGTTTTCAAGGTCCCGATCTATTCCGAAAAACCTGCATTTTTGTTTTCTAACGGAGAAATGTCCTAGTCACATTGCAGGCCGACGTGCGACAATCGCACATTCACATTTTTACGTGATTTTATCGGAAGTAACCACTGGACATTAAAAAGGGACACGAGTGAGCAAGCGGTTTTGATTCGTGTCCCCTTTTCCAGCCTCGTCCGATTGCAAGCGGTAAATCACTTACGAACCTGTCTCAATTCCTACTTTTGGCATTGCAGTACAGAGCCAACTAAATATCGCAAGTTATAATTTCATAGACACTTATGAGAACGGTGGCCGGCGCCTATTGTTATCTCATCCTCGACAGCATTCATGTTACGCACGTTATCCTGGCAGGTGGATGGCATTCCTGTCTTGAAGGGTTGCCCGGACTTCTTCCCATCTATACCCCATGTAGGCGACCGCTCTTCTTCCGCCATGGATCAGCAGCGAGAATTGCTCTCGCAACAGCTTGAAGAAACCATTCAATTCTTCAACGGCAAAGGTTGCAAGGTTTGGGTGATGCTTGCGCCGCCGGAGTTCGCGTATAATGTTCCGCTGAAGCTTGCGGCGCCTGTCAACGAGGGCAAGTCGATCAAGGCGAGCTTCATGCCGAGAAATGCGGGACTCCGGCGCAGAGCGGCCACGGACAAGTTACCGTCCGAGGTCGTATCAAAGCACAAGAGTAGCGAAGCCGCGGTCCTTGATCCGTTCGATCTTTTTTGTTCGGATGGGCGTTGCATTACCGTTGAAGACAATCGTTCCCTTTACTACGATAAAACTCATCTTTCTTACTACGGCAGCATTTACGGAAGCAAGGTTTTTCAGCCGGTAGCGGATGAACTTATTCGAGACTCGAAATGAAAGATTGCGGCCCCTGTTTCGACTGCTAACTTTTCACTCGATTGCGCGCCTCATCCCTCGAAGTGACGTTCTCTCTGATAGGAACCAGCCTCAATCCCCGGACGGGCGCCCTACACCGAAGAAACAGATGCCAAAGAAACTTGCCGACGCCCGGGAACAAATAGAAGGTTCGTTCGTCTACGAGATGAATGTTCAGCCGAAATTCGAACGAGGAATGAAGATGAAACGAGCATCCGCCTTTTTGACCTTGATCGGCTTCGTCGCCATCTGCACCACGTCTTACGCACTGTACTCCGTTTCTTACGAAGGTGATTGGCCAAAAACATGGCCTGCCGAATTGGAACCGTTACGCGAACACGCTCACACGCTCGTCGGCCCGATGGTCGAGCAACGTCATTATGAAATCCCCTTTACGGATCGCGCCGAATTCGAAAAAGCATGGCCACATTTATTAGAGGTCAAGAGCAAGGGTGCTCCAATCTTCCTCGTGCGCGCGCCGAATACCTGGATGGATATGACCATTAACGCAGGCGTGATCGTTCGTTCACCACCTGCCGCCAACGACACGAAAGGCAACCCCGAAACCCCGATCCCGGGTCAAAGCAACGTGCGCGTCCGATGGATGAACACCACGTTCATCGAACTGATTGTCGATGGAAAGATCGTCGACCTGAACCGCATTCAGTTGCCCGAGGATACACCCATCATTGATGAACGATTCAAAGCCCCAGATCGCAAGATGCCGAATCCAACGAATAAATAGTTCAATCCCGCTAAAATCAATCAAAGGATTTCCCATGTACAAACGTACATTCCTGATACTCGTGATATCCCTCGGACTGCTGAGTATCGCAGCCATTTCGTCCGCACTGACGATCGATGTTACAGTCACTCCAGCCTACATTGTAGAGAATCCACACACGTTTTCGGTGAAAGCCGAAAGACGTAATGATGGCCTGATCCATTTCACCATCACCTACCAACTTTCGCGACCCACGTACCTGGTGATGAACAGCGATATTTCCGCAGACGGCCACATCCGATTCCAATCCACTTCCAGCTTCGCCTGCAACGATAACTCGGCGACCTACCAACTGGCGATCAGCCCCGCATCGCTCGCCGAGACCCATTTCGAATTGTTTGCAGGTACGTTCGTTAAAACCGATGGGCATACGGAAGCCATTCCCGGCGGAATTGCCTACAAGATTCAACTCGCCGAGTTTGCCAAATCAGCAACGACGCCAAAATCAGAATTCAAACTCAAAGATTAATTTGATCGTTACCGCCGCATCGTCTCCCCAATACCGCAATTTCCCATTGCGCATCGTTTAACTATTGTGATAGAGTTGATCGACAATTGGAGAACCACGATGAAGATATTCCTGATCGCCCTTTGCCTGTTAGCCATTCCCATGTTCGCCGCCCAGGACAAGGAGCTGTGGCTTTATTATCCCACCAATCTGCTGGTCGATAAAAATGTCGACACACTACGCGACATCTGGACGCGTGCCGCCGCGGCCGGCTATTCGCATGTATTGCTCGCCGATTCGAAATTCGCCAAGCTCGGTGATCTGGGGGAAAATTCTAAACGCTACTTCGCCAACATCGCTCGCACGAAAAAAATCGCGGCCGAACTTAAATTACAGTTGGTTCCCGCGCTGTTTGATGTGGGGTACTCCAACAGCCTTCTATGGCACGATCCGAATCTGGCCGAAGGTTTGCCGGTGCAAAATCAGCCATTTGTCGTGAAGGACGGACAGGCTCGGCCGGCAACGGAGATCCATTTCCCAACCAAGTTTGCCTACAGTGACGAGGTCGTCAAACTCGCCGATGGCATCGCAACGGTACATAACAACCCGGCGAATGCGCGGTTTACGTACACCATGAAGCTGCCGCAGTTTCGGGCCTATCACATCTCGGTGAAGATCAAGACCGACGACTATTCGGGAACTCCGGAGGTAAAGGCAGCCGGTTTACCCACCAGTCGGCAGTTGCAATGGCGCAATCTCGGCGTGAAACATACACAAGATTGGACAGAGCATCACATCGTCTTCAATACACTGGACAATGATTCGGTGACGATCTACTTCGGCGTCTGGGGCAATGCCAAAGGGACTCTGCAATGGAAGGATTGGAAGATCGAGGAGTCTGGATTGGTTCATGTGTTGCGACGGCCGGGTACGCCGTGCGTCGTGAAGAATGCTTCCGGGCAGGTGCTGATCGAAGGCTCAGGCTACGAGAAAATCGTTGACCCGAAACTGGGTAATTCTCCTTGGCCCGGGGAGTTTGATGCCTGGCATGAACCTACTACGATCAAAACCAGGTTGCCGGAAGGAACTCGGCTGGGGGTCAGTTGGTATCACCCGGCTGTGATCTATGACGAGCAGGTGTCCGCTTGCATCAATGAACCCAAGACGAAGGATTTGCTGGCGGATCAGGCGAAGCGCATGAAAGCCGTATGGAATACCGGCGGCTATATGATGTCTCACGATGAATTCCGCACCCTGGGTTGGGATGAGTCCTGTCTCGGCATGCACCAGACTCCGGGGCAGGAGTTGGCGGACAATGTAAGATTCTGTACCGGCCTGCTCAAGGGCTCACGAGTCTATGTCTGGAATGATATGTTCGACCCCTTCCACAATGCCGTCGCCGGACCGTACTACCTGGTCAACGGACCCTGGACTAATTCCTGGGAGGGTCTGGACAAAAACGTGGTGATTGTAAATTGGAACTTCGGAAAGCGGGATGATTCTCTCAAGTTCTTTGCGGATCGCGGCCATTCTCAATTGATCGCCGGCTACTACGACGGTGACTTGGAAGATGCCAAGGCCTGGTTGGAATCCACCAAGAACGTGAAAGGCGTGGTGGGCTTCATGTACACTACCTGGCAACAGAACTACAAATCATTGGAAGCCTACGCGAAGATTTGCCGCAAATAGTCTATACAGGCCAGCGAGACTACGCGCCGCGTTCTTCGTAGGTTCCGCAGTGAGCCCGAGATTTTTTTGCGCGCATTTTCCATTAGGTCGCGCTACACTGTCGGCCATGAAGAACGACGACGCGCAAACCGTGATTTCGAGAGTGTCGGCAGGCGATCTGGCGGCCGCGCTCGGCTCTCGTCCAAAGTTTGGAACCGCTCGGAGATGAAATATGGGAATGTCCAGATGACCTTTTGCCTTTATTTGTGGGCGAGAATCAAACGGACATTGTGGATGACGAAGATGATGATCGCGAGCATTGAATCGAGCTGACCATCGAAACCGCCGACGTGCGCATGGACGGCAAATGTTCGAATTCGATCGTCACTCCGTTTGCTTCGGTACGATCGCCATGACTGATGCCAAAAGTTCTCGGGTGCCGTGGGTGTCGCACCAGTGGTGGATGTAGTCCCAGTCCAGCGACACAGACTGCATGGCGATGATGTTCGAATAGGATCCCACGATCATGTATGGCACGCCCGCGCCTCGGAGTGCGGTGGCCATTTCCAAGACGACGCGGTTCGAGGTCATCATAATTCCAGTTTTTCCAGATTTTCTTCGATGCGCTCGGCCAGCGCGATCCGCCGTCGCAACTCTTCAAGAACCTGTACGTCGGTCCATTCGGGGTGCTGGTTTCGGATGCCCGAAGAGGTGATCCGACAGGCGTAATCGAATAGCTCGCCCCCAGCCTCGAGTCGCTGTTGTTCAGTCATCCGCTGCGCTTGTTCGATCTTGTCGCGCCACAGATCGTCAATCAGTTCTTGTGTCGGCTGCATGGTTACTCCAAGTGCGATCTGACTGATTGCAGTCTACATCAACTCAGCACGGATTGTATCCACTCTCACCCTAACACTATAGCGCGGTAGAGTCGGGAAGTGGCGCGGTGGTTTAGGCGAGGCAAAGCAGTTGCCGACCCTTTCGGTCGTCGGTGCCTTAATGTCCTTGCCTTGCTCCGTTTCCACTTTCCCGCTCATCGAACCGGACGTGCGAGTTGACCGTCTGGTAGGTGTCGCTGACCGGACCGAGGCAGAAGTACCCGGCCCATCCCCGCAGCACGGGGTTGAGTTCGGCCACCCTGTCGGTCGGGCTGAGTTGAACAGTGTTTCGGCCCGTCATCGCGGTGATCTGCTCACAGATCCGCGCGGTGCGTTTCCTGCTTGGTTTACCGCACAGCAGCCATCTGCCGGTGCGGTTGGACCGGCGCAGACCGAACGTGTAACCCAGGAAGCCGAACCCCTCTCCCGGCAGTTGCCGCACATGCGTTTTGGTTTCGTTCACCGTCAACTTCAGCCTCTGCATCATGTCCCGCATGACGATCCTGGCCGCTCAAAAGCGGGAAAGGCAACCGTTGCGGCCGTTCAGAGAGGCCGGAGGAGTCGACGGAACCCTGCGAGAAAGGCTGCGAGAGCCAGTTGAAGTATCAATGCCAGATGGATAAAACGGAGTTTGGCCGAATCGATTCTAAACGCGAAATCCTTCGCCCCGGAACCGTTTGTGCCAGTGAGAGTGAAAAACGGAAAGATTCTCAGACTCGGTGCGGAGCCGACAAGATGCTTCGCTTGATGGCGCTTTTTTCAAATATCGAATCGGAATGACTATGTTCACAACTGTTCGTCACAACCTGACCGATTTGCAAACCGCTTCTGATGCACTGGGGGAATTGTGCGAACCGTTCGTGGAAGGTTCTGATTTTTCACCGTACTGCGTCGAGGTGCAGCCGGTTCGGATCCCGACAGGCGAGCGCCGATTGCTGGCTCATCGCGAGCACATGACCGAAGTGCTTGAGGCCTATCATGGCCATCCAGTTGAGGTGCAGGTGCAGGACTTTAAAATCGACGGTGATTTCTACAGTCGGAAAATCACCTTGACGCCCGGACGGCAGGATAAGATCGTCGAGTGCGGAATCGTCCGTATGAATTTTAAGTTCATGCCCACCGCGGCGCGGGAAGAAATTCTCGCCCGCAAAACACCGCTGGGGGCAATACTGATAAAGCACAATATTTTGCGTTGGATCGAGCCGCTGTGGTTCGTGCAATTGCCTCCGCATAGCGATGTGATGAAACTGTTTGGGATGGATAACCCCCAGCCCGTGTGGGGACGCCTGGCCGTGATCTATTGCAACGGTGAACCCGCGATCGAGTTGTTGGAAACGGTGCTGAATGCCTGATGAATTCTCCCTCACCCACATCGTGCAATTCTCTGAGACCGACATGGCCGGGGTGGTGCATTTCGCCAACTATTTCCGCTGGATGGAAATGGTCGAGCACGCTTTTTTTCGATCCCTTGGACTGAGTGTAATGATGACCCACGAGGCGGTCGACATCGGTTGGCCTCGAATAGCATGCAGTTGTGAGTATCATGGGCCGGCACGGTTTGAAGATGAAATCACGCTGAATCTGCGCGTGACCAAAGTGGGAGGAAAATCGCTGAGCTATGAAGTCGATTTTCTAAAAGGTGAAACACTTTTAGCCAAGGGTAAACTCACGAGCGTCTGCGTTGCGCTGCAAGCCGACATGTTTAAGGCGATTGCAATTCCGGAATCCGTTCGTGGAAAACTCAGCCGGAAAGATGCTTCGCAGTGATATCACAATCGTCCTCCTCTTCGTCAGGCCAACGACCGATAACACGCGTCCAATAGGTTCCAATGCGCGGATCAATTTTGGTCGATATGGATGAAAGCATCGGCCTTTTTTTGGTCGATCGTTCTATGAGAGAACCGGCCGGGAAGGGATTAATGTTGACGCTGGAAAATAAACAGTCAGTAACTCGAGTCGTACCGCCCGGGCCGAACCAGCCATCCTCGATTCGCCTGTTGGGCATGCCCATTTCAGTCATGACCGAGGCCGAGACCGTGTCTTACGTCATCGACTCTTTAAAAGCCCGGCGAGGGGGTTGGGTCATCACACCGAATCTCGATCAGCTCCGTTGGTACTGCAACACACCGAAACTGCACCGGATTTATGATGAAGCCTCGTTGGTCGTGGCGGACGGAATGCCCTTAATCTGGGCGAGTCGAATCCAGAAAACGCCGCTTCCTGAGCGGGTGGCAGGTTCTTCGATCATCAATACTTTGACTGCGGCGGCGGCCAAATCCGGGCACCGTATTTTCTTCCTCGGTGGCAATGAAGGCGCCGCGAAGCGAGCCGCGGAGGTCTTGTCCGCCAAATATGAAGGCCTGCAATTCGCCGGGGAATATTGCCCACCCATTGGATTCGAAAAAGATCCGGCGGAAATCGAGCGGATTGGAAAGCGACTGATCGGAAGCAATCCTGACATTGTTTATGTGGGCCTCGGTTTTCCCAAACAGGAATATTTGATTGAGCAGCTCCGTCCCCTTTTGCCAAACGCATGGTTTCTTGGAATCGGCATCAGCTTTAGCTTTGTAGCCGGTGAAGTAAAACGAGCGCCGCGATTTATGCAAAAGTGCGGGCTTGAATGGTTGCACCGAATGATTCAGGAACCCGGTCGATTGTTCAGGCGATATGTGATTCACGGAATCCCTTTTGCCGTTCGGCTCTTCAGTGGCGCGATCTGGAAAAGGTGGGCCGGGAATTAGCGCCTCACGCATTGACTCAACCGCTTATTTACATCCTAATTCAGGCTCAACGGAGCCTGTTCATGCGCATCAAAATCACCGCCATCTTATTCACACTCATCTGCTCTACTCTCTGCCTTGCAGAGCCCATCGTGACTAAACCGCTTCGTCCGGTCCCCCCGCTTCCCAAAGGCGTCAAGGTTGATCTTGATATTCAGTACGTTCCGGACGGCGACCCTGCGCAATCGCTCGATCTCTACCTGCCCGAGAAACCCAGCGACAAACCTCTGCCGATCATCGTGTGGGTTCACGGCGGTGGATGGTGGGGTGGCGATAAGAACGGCTGCCCCGCCGTTGGATTGGTTCCGCAAGGTTATGCGGCGGCCAGCATCGAATATCGATTCAGCAAAAAGGCATTCTTCCCGGCACAGATTCAGGATTGTCAGGCAGCCATCCGATGGTTGCGTGCGAACAGCTCGAAATACAATATCGATCCCAATCACATTGGTGTCTGGGGTGCCTCCGCCGGTGGACATCTGGTTGCCCTGCTCGGAACTGCCGGTGGGAAAAAGGTCTTTCCGCCGGTCGGTGGAAATGAAGATCAATCCGATCGAGTACAGGCAGTTTGCGATCTTTTCGGACCGGCCGATTTTAACACCGTCATGACTCAGGCGGCCGATGACAAAAACGTCAAGAACATTTTCAAGTTCAACACGCCGGAAGATCCATATTCAATGCTCATCGGTGCCAAACTAGGAGACGACAAGGTAAAAAGCGATGCCGTAAGTCCCGTGCATTATGTAAGCAGGGACAACGCACCGATCCTCATTCTACATGGAACGCACGATGCACTTGTGCCATTCGCCCAGAGCGTTGAATTTGCCGATGCGCTGAAAAGCGCCGGCGTAGAGGTCACGCTGCAAAAGTTTCCCGGTGCCGGTCACGGTGGACCCGCCTTTAGCCTTCCAGCCGTGCAGAAGCTGACCAAGGCATTCTTCGATAAACATTTGATGGGGACAGATGCAAAAATCGAGGCCCTGCCGGATGTGGAAGTGACCGTACCGACTGGATTGCCGAAAGCGAACTAGAGCTTCGTCACGCTTAAGAATTATTACGGTTGTACGAGGTCGTGGGTGCCACGGGTCGCGGTACTCCGAGACCTGTGTCCTGCGTGC
>JBBRMF010000130.1:0-13986 GCA_038230975.1 Tepidisphaerales bacterium | reverse complement strand
TTCATTCAGCGAAGTATCGTGACCGCTGGCCACCTTAAACACGCCTTGATTGCCTTCGGCATTCGGAGTGCTCTTCAGTTTTTCCGTGCATCCAAAGAACAACGGGATGGCGGAGAACGCGACAATTTTGATAGCAGTTCGGAATTTCATCGGAACCTCATGGTAGTTAGGAAATCACAATCCCCCGCGCAACACCATCGAGCCGATGTTGGTCGCAGGAATAATCGGGAACAATATTTTCTTGAACGTCGCCGCGACTTCGGCCAGCGGGCTCGGAGGAATGTAGACAACATCACCCGCCTCAATCAAAAAGTTTTGACGTGTCTCGCCCTTCTCGTACATCTCCTTCAAATCCACCGTCACGCGTTGCTTGACGTTCACATCTTCATTCGGACGAACAATCACGACTCGCTGCGGCCAGGCCTTTTCGTTCAATTTCGCATCGGAAAGAACCTTCAAGATCGTATCTGAACCGGTATACGGTTTAATGCCGGGTACCAGCACCTGGCCCATCACGTAGTAGACTCGACTTTTGAACTCCGCCACTTGCACGGAGACGTCGATCGAATCCGCCTTATAAAACTTACTGAGCTTTTGAACGACCAGTTCGCTGATTTCGGCGGGGGTTAAACCGGAAACACTGAGTTCACCGATGAGATTGAGGCTGATTTTTCCATCCGAACGCACCACCACGGCTTGCCCGTCAATTTCTTTAACGCGAGGAGCGACGAATCGAATCTTATCCGGCGGCGCAACGCGATAGACCGTCGCGGGCAAGTCGAAGGATTGATTGGCAAGCCAGGCGTTGATCTGAGCACTTTTGCCCTCTTGCTGCGCGGCGGTGGGAGCGGAGGTATTCCCTCCACCGGCGCAACCGAATAACAGGATGAAAGGAAGCGTAAAAAATCCAATCGCCGGTTTACAGAAATGCTTTGGGGCGGGTGGCATGGGCATCTCGCCCGTGCATTTTTCAGACCAAAAAGCACGCGCGAGACGCCCATGCGACCGAATCGAAATTTCTGCACTCACTGCCCACCGCCGAGGGCGACAAGGAAGGTCTTCAAGAAGATCCTGATGTCCAGCCAGAACGACTGCTTCTTGATGTACTGCACATCGTAATAGATCCATTCCTGGAAGTCCGTTTCCCCGCGATCGCGACGACGGCTCACCTGCCAGAGACCGGTGATGCCCGGGCGAACACTCAGGCGCGCTTCACGCCATGCGGGACACATCTGATTTTCTTTTTCCGGACTCGGTCGCGGGCCAACGATGCTCATCTCCCCGACCAGCACGTTCCAAAACTGGGGCCATTCGTCGACGTTGAGCTTGCGCAACCAGCGGCCGACAAAAAAGATCCGCGGGTCATTTTTCATTTTAAACTGCGGACCATCAACCTCATTTTGAATCATGAGCTTGCGCTTGATTTCTTCGGCGTTGACAACCATCGTGCGGAACTTCCAGCACTTAAAGTTCTTTCCACCTCGGCCTTGTCGAACGGCACCAAAGAACATCGGGCCCGGCGAATTCAGATAAATCGCCAGCATGATGAACGGATAAAATGGTCCGGTGAGTAACAAAGCACATCCGGAACCGATCACATCAAACGCCCGCTTCGCGGTGAGGAACGCGCTGTATCGCGCTCCGGTCAGCGAGGGGGTGGCGCCGCCTTCTAAAACGGTTTCCAGCTTGATCGGGCGATCCACCGACATCGACCGCATGTCCGAAAGCTTTGTAGACGCTCCGGAATCGGGGGTGAGTGCTTGAATCGTCGGAGTATCGCCACCGAGTACAATGGCCTGTGAGATTGCGTGTGTTTTAAATGTAGCGCTGGCGAGCGTGGTATCTGGAAGCACGACCGATCGCTTCAGGACAATTCCCGCGCCGATTTTACTGCCGCGCCCGATCGTCGTCGGGCCTACAACGACTGCATCGGGTCCAATTTCCACATTGTCACCGATCGCAATCGGGCCGAGCAGATTGGCGGAACTATCGATGCGGACGTTTTTGCCGACCCATATTTTTTCACCCTGATCCACCAGACCGCCGGCATTGGCAAGCCATTGCGGTTTGAGGCGCAGGATCACTTCGTTCATCTCGTATAGATGTTCTCGATCGTGAAGGCTGAAGCATCGCCCTGGGATCGTGCTGCCCCGAACGAACAACCCGGAGCGCAACATGGCGGCCGGCCATTGATTGATTCGGTGCGGCAACGAAACATCCAGCAGCGTCTTCATCGCGTCGGCAGACAGGATGAGCAACACCGGCCAATCGCGGTCGATGCGCAGCGAGCTTTCTCGTTCTTCGTATGAGCGATTCACGCGTTTGACCCGGCCATCCTTCTCAAACTGAATCTTCTCTTCATATCCCTTTTTATTGCGCTGTGGAAAATCAATCAAAGTCGCATCGCAGCGGTTTTGACGATGGACCAGAATAGCATCCGACAGATCGCAGATCGGGAAGCAATCCCCGTTGAAGATGAGGTAGACGGGTTCGCCGTCGTCTGGCTTCGTGGTGAGGGATGAAGGGCGGATTTGGAGGGATCCATCGTAAGAAACCATCGCATGCTGAGAAGCCAGATGCGGGCTGAGTGCCGCAAAGGTTTCGCTTGATTCCTCGGGGACGACCAGAGACGACCAGGTAATTTTGGAGTCGGCGAAAAGTTGATCGAAAAGCTCACCGACGCGAGCATTGCCGAGCGTCCACTGCCAGCCGGGGACCAACTGACTGGCTTTAGGATCGCCTAAGCGGGCCATACGTCTTTCGACGATGACGATCGCCTGATGCTGGCTCCGCAACGGCGCGCGCGTTGATAAAGGCGCTGGAGTGCTCGGGATGGTTTCGGTGGTGCTCACGATTTGGATGTCTTAGTCGAACCGCCCTTTTAGCGGTCGTGCCGAAGGCACACGTTTTTCCGGCACGACTCACGCGTGCCTTCGGCACTGCCGCTAAAATGAACGAGCCAATCAGCGTTACTTTACAACCGTCGCCAGCTTATCGGTTTTCGGCGCACCTCGCGGGCTGTTGTAGTAGCTGTCGTACGCAGTCTTACCGCGCTGATAGCTGCCGCTCTGGCGATACTTGACCTGGTTCATCACCGTGCCAATCACATTCGCACGGCTTCGGCGAAGAATGTCCTGCGTCAGCGACACCGTATCCCGGTCCACTTCCGCATTGAAACTCACGATCACCGCATCCACCATGCCGGCTAACACATGCGTGTCGCTCACCGGGAGCAATGGAGCCGTGTCCATGATGATATGATCGTACATATCGCCCAACGCCAATAATAATCGCGCCATTTCAGGACGAGACAACAATTCACTGGGCCGGGTCAAAGGTGTGCCGGCGGGCAAAATCTCCAGCCCGTCGACTTCGCTTTTCTTTATGACCGCACCCGGTTCATGGCTGCCCTGAATCAACTCGGCAAACCCGGGAGAATCCGGCAGATTGAATACGCGATGCACATCCGGCTTGCGAAGATCTCCATCCACCAGCAAGACCCGCCGACCCGCCTTGGCAATAGAAATCGCCAGATTCACCGCCAGCGAGGTTTTACCATCCCCCGGAGTCGGGCTGGTGACCGCGATCAGCTTGTGGCTGAGATTTGGATTCCCGAAAAGCACCTGAGTGCGAATGATGCGGAATTCTTCCGCGATTAAATTGCGGGCCTGATCCCCTTTGATTTTCTTCAGTTCCTGAATACGGGGAATGCAACCGAGCAAAGGCGTCCCAAAAAGCGGCTCGATATCGCGGGGATCACGCAATCGCTTATCGAACTTGTCGACGAGCAAGGCAAGCAAAATTCCAAGGAACAACCCACCCACCAAACCGCCGGCCTGCACTTTAATCCGCTTGTCTTCCTTGAGCGTCGCCACAGCCGGCTGTTCCACCCGAAACACGGCACTTGGAGCGGAAACCATGTTCAAACGGGCGGCTGTCAGAGCCGAACTATTTTCCTGATTGCGACGCGTTTGCTCAACTGCTTCCGCTTCAAGAATCTCAACCTTGTTCTTCACCACTGCCAGCTTGCCCGCCTCATCACTGAGTTTCTTCATCTCCGCGTTGACACGGATGAGTTGCTGCTCAGCGTTTTCCTTCGCAAGTTTCGCCTGCTCAAGCGTATCCTGCGACTTTAGTTTGAACTGCTCGTCCAATCGCTTGTTGATCAGGACTGCAATTTCATCCTCGCGATCAGTGATTGCTTTCGTGTATCGAAGAATATTATCCTGTGCGGCGATCATCGCGGGATGCTCTGCCTTCATCCCCAGGCTTCGCAGTTCGGACTGCTTGGCAAACCCTGTCCCCATTTGATCCAGCAAGCCTTTGAGCAAAGTATCGCGATCTTTTTCAGCCTTGATGATTTCCTGGCGCTGGAGCTTGAGCCCTGCGCTTTCTTCTGCGTTTTTCAGCAAACGTTCGACTTGATGCTGTGCTGCGGCAGCCATCACCTCCGCCTCGATCGCTTTGTCCTTCAAAACTGATATCTGACGAAGAACCGCGATCTGAGACTGCGAATTGACCTCGAAATTATTGTCCGCTAGAAGCTTCGCTTTTTGATTCAGCACGGCCGCAACATGCTCTTGTCCATTGGTGAGTTCACTCTGCAAACTCACCAGCACTTTACTGTTGGCGTTCGTGACAAAATCCTCGCAATACCAGACGAGTGCACTCGCAAATGCGTTGGCGACAGCGGTCGCCTGCTCGGGCGTGGCTTGCAGAGCAACGATGTCTAAAACACCGCTGCCTCTGGTAGTTTCATCGGGAATTTCAACGAGATTCTGTGCACTCTGAAGCAATGCCGCCTGTTGTGCAGGGTCCTTCAAATCGATCTTGAAGACGCGAGGAAGCATACTCCGCAACTGCGGATCGGCGGCGGCATGAAGCACAATTGCCGGCGAGCCCATCATCAGGATCGCCCGGTGCATTGTTGTATACGCCAACCCAGGGCCACCGCTCGCGGTGGGATTGTTATCGATAAAGCTGACTTTCGCCCGAGCTTCAAACTGAGGTTTAACCAGATTCGCCCCGGCGAAATACGCCCCGCCACCGATGACCGCAAACACCATCAACACCAGCCACCATCGGCGCATGACTGCCCCAAGGACGTTGATACCGCCTGGCTTTCGCCGACCGGTGTCACCGTTTTGATTGACCGGCCCGAGACCGGTCGGCATATCAATGATTTGAATGATCGCCGGACCCTGCGGGGTCATGATCGACCCGACGGGATTACTTCCTGCGGCGTGGTTGGCGTATCGTTGAATGGGACGAGAGTCGCTCATATTAAATCCGATGGAAATCTCAGCTGCCGGCTAATGGGAGACGAACCCTCGTCACTCGATGTTCGACGCCTGCTTCGATTGCGGGCTTCCCTTCCACCAGCGCTTCCACCACCGCGTGCTACCGGAACCGTTCAGTTCCGATGCAGTAAGATCTGTGCTGCTGCTCAAACTTTGACGCTCGGCGCTGCTCAGGGCCGTATCGAGAACGATCGAACCGCGAATCTCAACGCCCGGCGATACAAATGCCTTGGCCGCCAAAATCGCCTGCTCCACCATCGCACCCCGACCGACTTTGCTTTCACTCCATAGGATCGACTCATGAACGACCGCATCGGAGGCGATTTCGCAATTTTCACCGATGACCGCCGGCCCAATCACCACGGCATCGGCCAAAATCTTGGCGCCAGGACCGACATACGCCGGCCCAATGACGCGAGCTTGTGGATGGACGTACGCCGTCGGATCGATCCAAAGCCCAGGCAACTTGCTGGGCAAATGTTCCACGAATGGCTTGCGATGTTGCGGATCGTTCAGCAAATCCACCATTGCATTCAAATACCATTCTTCATTTCGGACGGCAATAATCCTGCCACTGATCGGAACCGCCTGAACCTTTAGCCCGGCCTCGGTGAGACGCGGAATTAATTGCTCCTTCATATCCTGATAACCCTTGGTCTTGATAAAGGGGAAGACATCAGGTTCGCAGATATAAAGGCCCGCCGGTTTGAGCGCGAGCAACCGGTCTAAATCCTTGCCATTTGAATTTTCCGCGGTGGCGGCGACGGTCAGTGTTGCGCCACTCTTACGGTGTTCTTCCAAAAGATGATTCAGGTCCAGATCCAGCAACAGGCTGGCACCATGGACCACGATAAAGCATTCGTTTCCAAGCCAATTCTGGCAGTCTTTGATGCACCCGGCGGCCCCGCGAGGCATTGCATCTTCGCTGTAATGGATCGTGATATCCGGCGCCGGATTATACCCGAGTTTGGAAGCGATGGTGTGCGTGCGCCCGTTGGCGCTGATCGCCATCTGGCCGACACCGGCGCGGCGAAGAACGCCCAACACGTGTTCGATGATGGGGCGATCGACCAAAGGCCACAAAGCCCTCGGCAATTGACGAGAGAGCGGGCATTGCCCGAACTCTTGTCCACCCGCTAGTACTACTGCTTTCATTAAATCCTATCCCTTCCCAAGGTGGATACAGCCTGCCTCCAGCAAGCGGGCATCCGTGGTGAGCAGTCGCGCACCACCGTGATGTTATCGAGTCATTCGGCACGCTACATTCCGAAAACCCAAAACTTCAACGTCCTCTGCTTTTGTCCGGCGTACAAATCATGCCGAACAAAAGTTGCATTTCCCGAACTTCAATGAGACTTCTCATTGCACCCTGCTATCTTCACAGGATACGGTATCAGATTTCGACCAGACTGAACATCAGCAAATTCAGGAAGACAACTGTATGACATTGAAGCATACCCAGTTCGCGGGCAAACGTTTCCGCAATCCTGCTCACGGTTCAATCTCTCGCTGTCCTAGTTCCATCGTCTAAGCCACCTGAAATCATTTAACTTTAGGTAACTTGCACCAAATCGCAACTGATTCGGTAGTCTCGCAATGCCTCATTCCATTGCCGCATCGATTGGCCGGTCACATCTCTGTATTTTTGGCAATCCAGCACGCTGTACAATGGCCGTTTGGCCTGCTGTGGCCGAAGTTTCACCCACTCCGACGTGGTCACCGGAGCCAAATCCGCTTCAACACCAAATTCCCGGACGGTTTCGCGAGCAAATTCGTACCAACTTGTGGAACCATCATTAGTTACGTGAAAAATACCGTTTGCCCGAGCATCGATCAACTGAAGCGTTGCGCTGGCCAAGTCTAAGGTAGAAGTCGGCGAACCAAACTGATCATTCACGACGCGAAGCGGACGTCCCAGTCGAGCCAGCTTCACCATGGTCTGCGGAAAGCAATTACCATGCCGTCCGAAGAGCCAAGCGGTCCGGAGTATTAACCAGTCAGGGGGATTAAGTTGTTGAATCCTCTGTTCCCCGAGTAGTTTTGACGCCCCGTAGACCGAAATCGGATGGGTCTGATCGTCCGGTCGATAGGGCCGATTGCTTTGTCCGTCAAAGACGAAATCCGTGGAAAAATGGACCAGTTGGGTTCCAAATTGAAGCGCGTTGCCCGCCAGATTGGCCGGGCCTTCACCGTTGATGGCGTTGGCTCGGTCAGATTCATCCTCACAGAGGTCGACGCCCGTATGTGCGGCACAGTTCAAAAGCAGGGTCGGTCTATATTTCTCAAAAAGTTCGGCAACCTGGTTGGAATTCGCGATGTCGCACTCACTACGTCGCACAGCCGTAGCGCCAAGCCCCCGGGCCGTCAACGCCTCGACCAGGGCATGCGCCAGCATGCCGTCGCCACCAGTGATTAGAATTGAACGATACACGTCCATGCAAACTTCCATTGAGTTATCCGCAAACGAGGCGGCGACCCTGTTCGATCGACACTTTATCGCTTCACATACTGCGTTTCATAATATTTCAGGTATTCACCACTCTTGATGTTCCGCCACCAGGCTTCATGGTCTCGATACCACTGAATCGTGGTTTTAATTGCGGTTTCAAAGCGGTACTTCGGAGACCAGCCCAGCTCATTCTTGATTTTGCTCGCATCGATCGCATATCGACGATCATGGCCAGCTCGATCCTGAACGTAGGTGACGTGCTGATCCCACGGGCAATTCATCTCCCGAAGAATCGTCTCAGTGATGACTCGATTGGTGATCTCATTATTGCCACCAATGTTATACACTTCACCAAAACGTCCCTTGTTCAGCACGGTCCAAATCGCATCGCAATGGTCCTCGACATAAAGCCAATCACGGATATTCAGACCGTCGCCATAGAGCGGAACCTTTTTGCCTTCCATCAGATTGGTGACGAACAGCGGAATCAGTTTTTCCGGGAAGTGGTACGGCCCATAGTTATTGCTGCATCGCGTCGTCAGAACCGGCATGTGATGGGTATGGAAATACGACCGCACCAGGCAGTCCCCCGCCGCCTTGCTGGCGCTGTAAGGGCTGTTGGGTTCAAGCGGTGTAGTCTCCGTAAACATCACTTCTTTTTGGTCATAAGGCAGAGTGCCATACACTTCATCCGTGCTGACCTGCAAGAATTTCCCAACCTTCTTGGCCTTGGCAACGTCCAGCAAAATCTGCGTGCCGACGACATTCGTGTGGATGAATGGCCCGGAGCTGAGGATGCTTCGATCGACATGGCTCTCGGCGGCAAAATGCACCACTTCAGTGACACCGTGTTCATCCCAGACTTTTTCCACCGTCGCCTGATCGCAAATATCGCCTTTGACGAAAACAAGCTGCTTACTCTTCTTCAGCAAGTCCTGGAGATTTTCCAAATTGCCAGCGTAGGTCAGCTTATCGAACGCGACAAGCTTCACATCCTCCCCTCGATTCACGAGCATGCGGACAAAGTTCGATCCGATAAATCCGGCTGCGCCGGTCACTAAAATGGTACGCATGTGTCGTGATCCTCAAAACAAAACGATCAAAAATCCGAATGACGAATGCTGAAATGACGAAAGAAATCTGCCCTTCGTCATTCGCATTTCAAATCACCCATAGTCCAATTCACTTATTCGGCGCCCGCGTCTTTCAACACGCGTCGCAGGTACTGTCCATATTCACTCTTGCCGGCATCTTCCGCGCACTTTCGCAGGCCGGCGGCGTCGATGAATTTCTTGGCAAACGCGATCTCTTCGATGCACGCCACCTTTAACCCCTGCCGTTCTTCGAGCGTTTGCACGAAGACTGAACTCGATAGCAACGAGGCGTACGTTCCGGTATCCAGCCACGCCACCCCCCTGCCCATCGGGACCGCGTGCAGTTGCCCGCGCTCGAGGTACTTGCGGTTTACATCGGTAATTTCATATTCCCCGCGCGCCGATGGCTTCAAATCACGGGCAATCTTCACGACTTCGGCGTCGTAAAAATAAAGCCCCGTGACCGCCCAGTTGCTCTTGGGTTTCGTCGGTTTTTCTTCGATGCTGAGAGCCCGCAGTTTCTGGTCGAATTCAATCACCCCATACCGTTCGGGATCTTTCACCTGATACGCAAACACGCGAGAGCCCGACGTCAGCTTGGCGGAATCTTCGAGCATGCTCGTCAGATCGGAGCCATAGAAAATGTTATCACCGAGGATCAAACAAACTGGCGAATCCTGAATGAAATCCGCTCCGAGCACAAATGCCTGAGCGATGCCGTTGGGCTGCGCCTGTTCGACATATTTAAGCTTCAGGCCAATCTGTGACCCATCGCCGAACAAATCCTGGATGCGCGGTAAATCGCGCGGCGTGCTGATAATCAGAATCTCCCTGATCCCCGCCAACATCAACACAGAAAGCGGATAATAAATCGTCGGTTTATCGTACACCGGCAGCAGCTGCTTGCTGATGCACTTTGTCAGCGGATACAGCCGAGTGCCAGCACCGCCTGCGAGAATGATGCCTTTCATGTCCTTCGTCCTTTGTCCGTGGTCAGATACATAGAGTTCGCAGTGAACCGGAGAATTTATAGGTGGCATGGGCGTCTCGCCCGTGCTCTTTTCGGAAGAAAACGCGGGCGAGACGCCCACGCCACCTAAAGCTACATCAACTCCTGCTCGCGCCATAGCCGGGTCAACAGTTTCGACTCATCGAGTTCCACCGCATCCAGCGGCACCGGTTCATCGAGTTTGATATCTCGCGTCAGTCGCACTCCGTCAGATAGACCAATCGGCAAGATTCCACGGCAATTCCAGACCGTATCGATCTGGCCGTACTGATTGTAACCACCGATACCATCGAGCATCTCACCGGCTTTGAGGTCGCGCTTGGCGATCACGATCGTCTGGGCAACCGGACGCCCCAGCGGAGCGATCGTCGGTTCCTGGTATAGCACTGCCTCGGCGGCGCTCAACGGCGTCTCAATATGGCACAGGTGATAGGGTCGGTAGAACAAATAATTCGGACCGTCACCCATCTTCAAATATCGAAGATACGGCTGCACCATCTGAGGATGCTCCGCACGGGCGATAATAAAAATACCGCCGCCAAAGTCACCACCCAAGGTGTAATCGACGATTCCTGGCGTCGTATTCAATCCACCACTGGCTTCAAAATCCTTGAGAGCGCTTTTTTGATCGGTCTTAATGCCAATCATTCCGCGCCTGGCCGGGATCAATCCCGTGGCGTTGCAGACGACCGTCTGCTCGATGTTCATCTTCGTGCCGTCGGTGAACGCACAGGTCATCTTCGGACTGGTTTTCTGCTTGATGGCCCATTCCATGATCGTGTCGGGCGTGGCGTGAAGATTGATGAAACCCTTGCAGTTGATCGCCGCCAATACTTCAAATCCGCAGCCACGGCAGTATTCGACCATCCGCATGATCACACCCGGCTGGTCGCCATCCGCATTCGTATAGACGACACCCGCCTCATCGGCCTTCTTTTTCAAAAGGCAACCGACCGTGCCATCGGTCTCGGCGTTCAGGGATACAAAATGTTTCTTGTTTCGGATGCAGGAGAGTGCTTCTCTCGCGCCAAGTTCCACGGCTCCCGTAGCCTCGATCACCACATCAATCGCCGCTACCTCACCCGCTATTTCAGGGGATGTCGCAACGCATGGCCGTCTTTCTGCAACCGCATTCGAGAGAGCCTTCGGATCCTCGCTCACAAGGATATGTTTTGGGTTGAACCCCGCCAACTCGTAGGCCTCGATCGCCCGCTCAGGAGTTCGATTGACAATGAGCGACGGATGCAGCCCCGGCATTTTCGCAAGTTGATAGACGATGCCCCGGCCCATGAAACCGGCGCCAATCACACCGACGCGGATCAAGTCGCCCTTGTCTTGAAGGCGCTGAAGTTTTCGAAAGAGTGGAGTCATTTAATTTGTCAGTTGTCCGTGGTCCGTTGTCAGTCGTTTGAAGTCGGTAAGCGTCGTCAATGTCCGCGTTTTACAACTGACAACGGACCACTGACGACTGACCCTCCGCACTATGCGCTATCAATCTCCGACTGATACTGCCGACGAAATAACTTCAAATGCCGTTCCATCGCTTGTTTGTAAACCGTCGCCTTCGTGCCGATTTCACCGTTTACCAATCCCATGTCAATTGCGCCGAACATGATCGGAACGCGCGTCGCGTAGAACATCCACATCAGGAAATTCGCCGCTTTGGCGTAGGCTTCGCCATAATGTTTCTTGAATAGTTTCAGCAGACCCAGATTGATCTGATAAACGCGATTCGGTTTGGCTTTGGCTGCCGAAGCTCCCACCAGGTGAATGATCTCCGCCTGCGGACAAAACATCAACCGCCAACCCAGCTTGCGAATGCGCCAGCACAGGTCGACTTCTTCGGCGTACATGAAAAAACGCTCGTCGAACCCACCGGTCTGTTCGTAAATATCTTTACGAATCATCAAACAGCAACCCGTAATCACATCGACATCACGCACCGTATCGCGCTGCCACCAGTCCATCGCCTCACTATTCATCAACTTGCTACCCTTGAAGATCAGGTGCAGTCCGACGCTTTTACAAACCAATGGCCATAGTCCCGGCGAGCCCCAGCAGCAACTGCGTTCCAAAGTGAGATCCGCCTTGAGCGTTCGCCCTCCCACGGCACCGGCCTCTGGATTGGCATCGGCGAATTTCACAAGCTTTTCAATCGCGCAATCGAGGACCACCGTGTCCGGATTGAGCAGCAATGTCCACCGACCCGTGCCGTGCTGAAATGCCAGATTGTTCCCGCGCCCGAACCCCAGATTGGCGTGCGGCTCCACCAGCTTCACCCAGGGAAACTCATCGCGGATCATCTCGGGAGACCCATCATGCGATGCATTGTCGACAATGATCGTCTCGTAACGCACATCACCGGCATGCTCCTTAAGTGAACGAAGACAATCGCGCAGCAGCTCCTTCACGTTCCAACTGACGATCAGAATGCTGACGTCGGGAACCTGCGTGTCGGCCACCGGAGAAGATGGATTCATTGCGTTATTCTCAAACAAAGAAAATTACCTGTCGCATGATCGAGTATTGCCGCTGCATTGAAACCGGAGGACGAACCGCCACCCCTCCGCTCGAATCGAGTTCCACTTTCGGCTGTTCCAAATCCACATTCCGCTTATGACCACCAGTCGACGACTTTTTAAATTTCAGAAACGGCTTCTCCACCAGATGCCAACTCAGCATCGCAAGCAACAGCGTTCCAAGACACGCCAGTCCGATAAACGCCGGAAACGGGAGCTTGTGGCCCCACGTGCGAAACAGCATCTGCTCCACCGGATACCCATAGAGATAGACACCGTAAGAGAAATCGCCCCATTTTGTCACCGACTGAAGAATCGGTTTTAGCAGAGAAATCCGAACGAATGCGAGATACATCACCATGTATGGCAGGCAAACGCTGAAAATAAAGTATCCATGCGGAGGTTGGGTGGTGACCCGGCCAATGAGTTCCGGATGGCCGATCATATTGAAAATGGCTTCAAAAGTCCCTTGCCAACTCAGGGCAATCACCCCTGCGCAAGCGGTGAAATAGCGCCAATCCAATACGATTGAATCCTTAAACAGCAACATCAATGTGCCACCGAAGAACACAAATCCCAAGTGCGGCAATTGTTCAAACCAGACCCGATATTTGAACAAGATCGTCCCCGGTGCAAAACCAATCCGTTCGATCACCAGCCATTGCACGATCAGCGCGGTAGCCAAAAGAACCAAACACCCTTTTCGCTTGAGGAGTCCGGTCATCCCCAAAACCAGCACTCCCAGATACATTAAGAATTCCAGAGGCAACGACCAGAGCGAGCCGTTCACCGCCGACCGAGGGTCCGCCAGACTGTACTGCTCAAAGACACCCGGCAAATCAAATCGAGCCGGCAGAAGCAATGCATTTCGGGCAAATCGCAAAAGATCGCGGTCGCCGAAATAGGCCTTGAGGGAGTACGTCGTAAAGATCGGCCCGACAATGAAAACACAAAACGCCACGCAGGCGATTAGTCCGGGCAGAATTCGCAACAGTCTCTTTTTCAAGAAAGATCCGGCGTGCGGATCAGATATGAAACTCCGAGCCACGAGCAACCCGCTCACGACAAAGAAAATCGCTACCGAGATTTCACCGAAAGTGCAGTAACCACTTAGGCGCCAATAAGGTTCCAGATCGCGCCCACCGTCACGAATCGGATAGGCATGACTGAAAATCACCGCGAACGCCGCCACGAGACGCAGGGCGTCGAAGTTGTTCTCTCGCGAGTTCAACCGCGAACCGATCGTGTTGTTGACTGGTTGTTCGTAGTTCAGCATTGCCATTTGAAACATTCCTGCCGGGTGACCCCACCATCTTCCACAACAGTCATCGGCGAAAGAAGGCCGATAATAACAGCAATTTCACTATCGCCCTTGCTCTATTTGCCTCCATACGATGTTTTGGGGTAAAAAAACGCAGGCTAGTGCGGTTTTCAATTCAGTGAGCCCCCAAAGCCGAGTTAAATCTGCCTCGGATGCCACAGGTCGGCGTACTCGCAGACCTGTGCCTTCCGGATGCTCAACCAGCACAGGTCTCGGAGTAGCGCGACCTGTGGCACCCGATGTCATTCACTGAGGCGAAAACCGCTCTAGCCTCGTGTAGCCCGCATTCCATCA
>JBBRMF010000129.1:0-14064 GCA_038230975.1 Tepidisphaerales bacterium | reverse complement strand
TGAAAGGCTGCAGAAAAACGTCTCCATCCCAACGACGCTGACAACTGAAAAGGCAAGAAAGACAAATAATCCGAACGTCACTATCTCCTCGATTTTTAAAAAATCAAGTGAATCGGCAAATTAATCAAATCAGAACGTCCTATTGCGTGTCTGATGGCAGTGAGTTCCGCGATTCCAGTCAAATGATCGGTCCTTCATTGATCACGCCAAAACGCGTTCGATCGCACCGATCACATGTTCCGGTCGCACCATCGTCATACACTGCGGAACGCGCAGGTTCTGGTCCACGAAGATGGGCCGTTCGCAAAGCCCAACACTATCTTTTGCATCCCCATCCCCCACAGGCTGACATCTGCTGCGCCAGCATCCACCGGTGGCGCAGCACGGGAGGCTCCCGATGGTGTGAAGGAACTGATGGCCCGGATAGGCCTCCCAGTGCGGCGGCTCCCGGCCTCCGGCGATCACCACACACGGCCGAAGGCGTGCCTGTTTGCAAGGCGTGGCCGCCGCAAGATGCATTGCGAATGTGACCGGACAAATGACTCCCTCAGCATGGTACATGAGCCGGACGAACTGACGAATTGAGGTCTGGCCAATCAAATTGAACACGCCCCGAAGGGGAGGATGCCAATGATCCGCCTGCCCGCACTGTACAAACTGTATTCGTCCTAAAAAATGATCGACTACTTTCTGGTAGTATGCGGGCGGCCACCATTTGCAGGTAAAATCGTATTTCCCGCCCGCCATCATGATCCAGAACGGACCACGATATCGAAATTTTTCGTCCACCTGGTTCTGCCACCCCTTTTCCTCCTCTGACAAATAGATATCCGCTTTGAACTCCGAGATCGGAATCGGCATATTCAATTGCGAGGAGAGGTATTCAGCATATCCTTGGAGAAAGTGCACGGGTCGCTGATTGCATTGATTGATCAACGGATAGTGCATTTCAATAGTCCGCCACGGTCCCGCAGCTTCATCATGTGCCGTGATCAGTGGATTGAATTGCCACAGTTCCGGTGCCGTCGTTTCAACCGCCGTCACAAATCGACCGGGGTAGGCTCGGTGCAGGTCGCGAACCGCGGCCGTTAACATGAGCACGTCGCCCGGACTCAACCGACTCTGCAACACCAGCCGCTCGGACGCGGTGCTACTCGCCAATACACTGGCAACTGAATTAAATGGAGTGGAATGCACTCGATGCACGGGAGCGCCCCCGGATTCGCCAATGGCTACTACACGCAAGTAAGCTGGCGAATCAGGATTCTGTGGCTGCCGATGAGTACATCCGGCACACATCGCCACATGCGGTGTTCCACCGAACAATCCTTTAGCACACGATACGGTATTACGTCTGGCCGATTTTTCCGCGAACTGGCAGTTTACTTCCAAGCCATCCGTCGTTTCGCCCGTTCTCCGCGCCCGTTCGAAGGCAAGTTCCTTGGCGGGCCTACTGTCCTCCAACATGCCCATACGCGCATTGTTGATCGACCGGCCTTCCCACTCTTTAATCGCCGTCTCCATCGACCACTCGGGCTTTCCCAATCGACGATTGACGGCGTTGTGCGCCGACACGGTCCATGCAAAGAATTCCTGCCCGCCCGATAGATCGGGAGGATGTTCCTGTATCCAGCCGCGCCAATCCGTTCGACACGGGCTGCACCCAATTTTGGCATCGAAGCCCGACAGCCATCCTTGCGCGGTGGACAAATCGGCCGTCAATGCCCAAATGTGTAATTGTTCCCATAATAAGGGCCCTCGGATTTGCCAGTCGCTCATCAATCCCTCTGATTGAAATAGCCGAATCGTCCGCTCCCGATACACGTCAATGTGTTCGGCGCGATTGAATCCCGATTAGGCGCTCCTCGAAAAGAACGGCTCTCCAAGTGCTCTTGTCTCGTTCAGTCCCGGACCCGTATCGTCGGATTATAAGCCGCTGGTCGATTGTACGTGAGAAAAGGAAACCATCCGCGAAATACAATTACCCCAATCTCTGGTATGTTGCAAATCTCACCCCGATTCGATTCGCGGGCCAACCCCGATAGATTTCTTGACTGATTTTGCCGGCCGCCTTAGACTCGTGCCTCGTGGAACAGCGTTGCTGCTGGTCGCCGAAATTCCTTTTCCAATCGTTGGTGGTATCAAAAAGAGGATCAATATGCCCAACCAGATTTATGTGGACCCCGATGTTGCTGGTGATTCGGTCGTCATTATGGTCGATGGCATTTGCTATTCTCTAGTGGGTCCCTCAGACCAACGGCCTGACACCTTTACGATCGATGAAAATTGGCCCGATTGCTGCTCGTGCCAGGGATCGTCTTCGTGTTCATCTTCGTCTTCGTCTTCTTCCTCATTGTCCAGCACCACGCCAAGCTCCAGCACCACGCCAAGCTCCAGCACCACGCCAAGCTCCAGCACTACGCCAAGCTCCAGCACTACGCCAAGCTCCAGCACTACGCCAAGCTCCAGCACTACGCCAAGCTCCAGCACCACGCCGGGTTCCAGCAGCGGAGCGAGTTCGAACTCGTCGGGTAGTTCTGGTTCTTCAATGTAACCACTCTGTCGAATCAATGTCGTGTGGCATGTCTATGGGCATCCGAGTGGCCTTGGCAATTTTAGATTCGACGTACACACCTATAGGCGGTCCCCCGTCACAAATGCGAACGATCATTTTGGCAAAATATCAGGCGCATCCAAAGTGAACTTCCGTATGAAGACTCGAAGCATTTTGCTGAGTGAATTGAGCGATTGGTATACGTCGTTGCAGAGACGCCGTCGTTGTAGCGGTGTACAACGGGATTGAGTCACCGATCGATTCATTCTCCGGGCAGCTGGCCAAAAATAGGATACCGGCAACCTACGTCGATCCGATAAAACGTGTCAAGCGATCATGTTGTTCCACGTGGACGCATTAACCCGATCCAAATGAACACTTGGAGTCGTTAAGGTATAGACAAACGTATGCCCGAGTTGATTGACAACCTTTCCGACGCAAAACCAATTCCGGTCTTTGGGTTCATTCATGTTGCCACGCATGGGACTTGGCGCGACGTGTATGCCGAACAACTTGAATTGCTTCGCAGCTCGGGACTCTTTGACCGAACCTCCCGGATCTACGTTGGAATCGTGGGACCCGAGGCCTATTCGTTCGAAGTGTCGGAAGACAAAATCACCGTCATCTACCGCTCGCCGGATTTTTGCGAATATGAGTTCCCAACCCTCCGATTCCTGAAAACATTTTGTTCGACACACGCCGGACTGGTGTACTACGTGCATTCTAAGGGCGTCTTTCGAAATTCAGCCGGAACCGAGGACTGGCGCCGTTACATGCAGTATTTCGTCATTGAACGGTACGCTGAGTGTATCCAAGCCCTTGCGTATTTCGACATCTGCGGGGTGAACTGGCAGGAATTACCATGGCAACATTTTTCAGGCAATTTCTGGTGGGCGACCGCTTCGTATGTGGCAAAACTTCCGGACCTTGACCAGCTCCCCCCGGTCTTGGAAGGTTGGGATCAACAGGAGCGGCACCAGTGTGAACGATGGATTGGCGCGGGAACCGACGTGCGCCCGGCCTCACTCCATCAATCGCGAAGCGACCACTATAAATTTGAGTATCCCCGGTCGTTTTACGCTGGACCGCCGAAGGGCACCCCTTACAGCCAATTGCGGATTGCACTGATCTTCGACAATCTTATCCGGCGTGACACAACGGGAATCTACTGTCTCAGGGCGCTGCGGCAGTTGACTCATGTCTCGCACTATATGCCCTGGGAATTAGGTCTGGTTCCGCGTGAGGTTTTCAATCTTTTTCTATACATCGACGATGGACTGGATTATCCATTGCCCGATCAATTTCGGCCCTCGGCGATTTGGGCGATTGATACGCATCTGAATCCGCAGCGATTGATACGCCGAGCCGGGACCGTCGATTTTGTATTCGCCGCACAACGCGATGGTGTCGAATTGCTGTGCGAAGCGGGAATCCAATGTGTCGGATGGCTGCCGCTGGCCTGTGACCCGGAAGTTCATGCGAAGCTTGAGGTCCCCAAGACCTTCGATGTCAGCTTTGTCGGGCACCTGTCGACCCCGGACCGGGTGTCGCTAGCGCGAATCGTGCGGGACCGTTTTCCCAATAGCTTCATCGGCCAGCGATTCTTCATGGAGATGGCGGAAACCTATTCAGCCAGTCGAGTCGTCCTTAACCAGAGTGTCCGCAATGACATTAACATGCGGGTCTTTGAGGCCCTGTCCTGCGGCTCGCTCCTGATCAGTAACGATCTTGCCAATAATGGACAAGGACAGTTACTGACCGAGGGAGTGCACTACATCGCCTATCGAGACCTGAACGAACTGGTTTCGAAAATTCAATACTATTTATCCCATCCTGCTGAGGGCGAAGCCATTGCGGTCAAAGGTCGAATCGAGGCCCTCTCTCGCCACACGTACTGGCACCGAATGAACAGCATTATGGAAGCGGTGATTCCTAACCTCCCGCGAGCCGTCGTTGCGCGTTCACCGGTTCCGGTGCTGCCCGCCGACTCCGTCGCGCGGCCTCGGCTGACGTCGATTATCGTGCTTACGCTCAACCAACTGGAATATACCCGGCGGTGCCTTAGCGCTTTACGCGAAAAGACCCTTGGGCCCTACGAACTGATTGTCGTGGACAATGGCTCGACGGATGGAACCCTGGATTACCTGAGACATTGTCCTGATCTGCGATTAATTGAAAATAGTGAGAACCGCGGATTTCCAGCGGGGGTGAATCAAGGTATCGCAGCAAGCGCAGGGGATCGCATATTGCTGCTGAACAACGATACCCTTGTCACGCGTGACTGGCTTTCCCAGTTGCTTCGGGTGTTGGACTCCGACGCAGGCATCGGACTGGTCGGTCCCCTCTCCAATGGCTCTCTGGGGCAGGAGTTCGGGCGATTTGCAGCCGACGACATTTCCCAAATCGACCAAGTCGCCCGTTCCATCGCCCGCGAGCACTCCGGACGGTGTGAGGATGTCTCGATTCTCCGTGCGTTTTGTCTGCTGATCCGCCGTGAGGTGATCGACCGCATCGGATTATTTGACGAGGCCTTTGGAATCGGGACCTACGATGACTACGAGTACTGCCGCCGCGCGGCGTCGGTTGGCTACCGATTGGTGATGACCGCCAACGCCTATGTCCACCACTTTGGCGCCGTCACACTCAACGCCATCGGCATCAACGTAACCGCTCTGCTCCAGAAAAATCAGCTCCTCTTTGAGACACGTTGGAAGAAGGACTTCTCTGCCAGGGACCCGGGCCCGCAATGTGATGTTCTCACCTCGATCGTCCTCGTGACGTTCAATGGGGTCGATCACACGAGGGCGTGCCTGGAAAGCCTCGCACGTCATACGCCAGAGCACCATGAGATCATCGTGGTCGACAATGGATCCTCTGACGGAACGATCCCATTCCTGCGATCACAGGCATCGGTACGTTTCATCCAGAACGCTACCAACCAGGGATTTCCTGCCGCCGCGAATCAGGGCCTGCGAGCTGCCGCCGGTGAGAGAATCCTGCTACTCAATAACGATGTGATTGTGACGCAGGGCTGGCTGAAGCGAATGCTTGATATTCTCGATCGCTTTTCCGACGTGGGCTTAGTGGGTCCCTGCTCCAACGAGGTCAGTGGTCCGCAGCGCGTCCCCGCCACTTACAACACGATCGAAGCGCTCGACCAATTTGCGTTTTCCTGGGCGGAGCAACACCAGAGCCAGTACGAGGACGTCCCACGGCTCGTGGGATTTTGTCTGCTGTTGCGCCGTGAAGTGATCGATCAGGTTGGCCTCCTGGATGAGCGATTTGGAATCGGGAATTTTGAAGATGATGACTACTGCCGGCGGAGCATCCTGGCGGGATTTCGCGCGGTCATCGCACGAGATGCGTTCATCCATCATGTCGGGTCAGCCACGTTTAAATCCACGGGAACGGATTACCGGGCCCTTCTGGAGCGCAATCGAAAACTCTATTTGGAAAAATGGAGCTCGCCTCAATCCGACCGTATCAGCACGGTAAATCCACCGGCAACAGAGCCCTCCGTCGGACAACCCTGTCCCCCTTCCTTGTCGCTGTGCATGATCGTACGCAATTCTTCCCGCACGCTCCGTGCATGCCTGGAAAGTATTCACCTCTTTGTGGATGAGTTGATCGTGGTGGACACCGGATCGTCCGACGACACGGTCAGTATTGCCGAGGCGTTCGGTGCCACGGTCCGCTACTTTCCCTGGTGTGACGACTTTTCGGCGGCGCGCAATGAATCGATCGCCGCCGCGAGCCGTGACTGGATATTCTGGATGGACTCCGACGACACAATCGATGCGGAGAACGGCCGTAAGCTTCGCGAGCTTGTCAGTCGACAGCACGCGCCCGAAACCCTGGGATTTGTTTTGCAAGTCCATTGTCCCACGCCCGCGTCGCTTGCGTCCCACCCCTCCTATGCCACTGCCACCGTGGTGGACCACGTGAAAGTATTTCGTCGCCATCCAGATCTTCGTTTTTCAGGCCGCATCCACGAACAAGTTCTACCATCTATCCGGAACCTGGGAGGAGAGGTGGAATGGACGGACATCTGGGTCTGTCACTCCGGATCTGACACTTCTCTGGACGGAAAAGCGCGCAAACACGAACGAGACATTCGAATTCTAGACGCCGAACTGGCGGCGGATCCGGATCACACCTTCACGTTATTTAACAAGGGGATGACTTTGCTAGATATGGGCAAGCCCGATGCGGCGCTCGACTGTCTCTGCCGAAGCTTGCAACTTGCGACCAAGGGAGACTCGCATGTAAGGAAGCTCTATGCGTTCATCACGCAGGCCTACACGGAGCTGGGGCGGCCGGGTACGGCGATAAGAGCCTGCGAGCAAGGATTGGAACTGTGCCCAGAGGATCTGGAATTGATGTTCCGCATGGGATCGTTGCAGCAGACCGTCAAACAGTCCGAGGAGGCGGAGGGATGGTTCAAAAGGGTCATCGAGACTCGCCCCGCTCGATATTTTTCAAGCATGGATCACGGCATCCTCGGCATCAAAGCCTGGCACAATCTCGCATTAATCTACGAGCAAAGAGGTGATCTGAAACCAGCGGCGGACGCTTGGCACCAAGTGCTCCGCTATGACTCCTCCAACCTTCCGGCGTGGCTAGGCCTCTTGGACGCCCTGGCTGGCGCGGGCAACGTCGCAGAACTTCAATCGATCGCCGCCAGTACAGACCATCCAGGAATCCCGCCGGAGGTGCCGCATCTGGCCCGGAGCCGCGCCTTGGCGCGGCTTGATGGACCCCAGGCCGCAATGGTCTCGCTGGAACAGGCGATGTTAACATGCGAGTCGGCCGATTTGCTCAACGCGTTGTCCGAACTTGCGTTTCAGCATGATCAACCCCAGATTGCCGAGCGAACACTCCAGAAGCTGGCCCGACGCAGGCCCGAAGATCCATCCACGCTCCAAAATCTCGCCGCGGTCTATGTGCGACTAGGCCGTTTCGATGAAGCTGCGAATTGTGCGGAACTGTCTCTAAAACTTCGCCCCAACCACCCACCGGCCCTTCAGCTCAGAGACCTTGCCTGCCGGATGGCGGCAGCACCGGTCCAGACGGTTCATTCGCCGATCGGGTCGGAAACAATCCGTGCGATGGCCCAGCGATCAGTCACTTGATGTCCCGTACTTGCCCAAGACCCACGAAGAAACCATCCCATGCAAAACGATACCCAAAGACAAACCGATTCCGACGCACCGGCCGACTCTACGTCGATCCGTGCGACCGACGATCGGCTCCCCATCGAAAATCTGACTCACGCGATCGTGGAGAACAATGCACTGGAGCCTTCGTCTCTTTGGGAGGATCCGGGCTATCGCGTTTTTTTTGATGAACTGTCCCGAGCCCTGCATCGCAGCACACCCCGACATGTTGTGCTCCTGCATGACAAAGGAGTAGGAGAACGGGCCGCCCTCATTGAATTTGCCAGACGCGGTGCGACCGGCGAGCCCCTGTTTCTCGCCGAAAAACAGCTTCTATTACTGGATAGCCGCTATCTGAACTTCAAGGACTTCCAAACCCTCGTGGAGAGGCAGTTCATGGTTTTTCCAAACGCGGCACGGGCCATCCTGTGCGTCGAAGGAGCAGCGAACCTGTTTCGATTTTTCGGCTCCAAGGATGGCCGAACCGTACTTCTCTCAGCGCTGGCCCGCACGCGCTGTCGATTAGTCGCGCTGCTCTCCCCGATCGAGGCCGAAGAACTCATCCGGGGCGATCCAGAATTGAGCGACCTTTTTTCGACAATCCAGTTGCCCGAACCCGAACCGCACACCGCTACCGCACTGGTTCAGCGGTACGCCGCGGGCCTGGAACACCATTATCAGCTTAGAATCGGCGGCGAAGCGATCCGACTCGCCGTGACCCTCTCCGACAGCTACATCATGCACGAGCGGCTTCCCCACAAAGCCGTCAAAATACTCCAATCGGTCTGCGACGATGTCGCCTACGATCGAAGTCAGAAGGGATTGGAGCGATCGGAGATCACCGGTGCCCAGGTCATCGCGAAGATTTCGCAAATGACCGGGGTTCCGGATTCCACATTGTCAGGGGTCGGTGAGAGCGTGGATTACCGGGCCAGTCTTGGTGACATTATCGTCGGACAGCCCCACGCAGTCGCGGAGGTGGCAACAGAACTGGGGCTCATTAAGGCCGGAATGTCGGATCCGGGAAAGCCCGCCTCGGTCATGATGTTCATCGGTCAAACCGGCACCGGCAAGACGGAACTGGCCAAGGCCTTGGCACAGTTCTATTCGTCCACCAAACGGCTGACGACATTCACGCTTGGGAACTTCTCTGAACCCCACAGCGTGTCGGGGATTATCGGTGTCCCCGCCGGCTACGTGGGACACGATCAGGGAGGCCGACTGATCAATGAATTAAACGCCGACCCCTATGGTGTATTCCTCCTGGACGAGGCGGACAAGGCGCATCCGGATGTCATGCAGCCTTTCTTGAATCTCTTCGATGAAGGGTGGGTGGCGGACCAAAAAGGCAATAAAGCCTATGCCAATCGCGCCATTTTCATTCTCACCACTAATGTCGGCCAGCGTCAGATTGCAGACTTATGCCGGGCCGGAAAAACCATCGAAGAAATCACAACTGCGATGAAAGAATCACTGTCGCGCATTCGACACACCAAGTCGAATCGGCCGGTCTTTAGTCCCGAATTCCTGTCGCGTATCAAACGATTTATCGTTTTCCGCACACTTGAGCAAGATGCCATGGTGGGAATATGCCAGCGGCTGGTAGAACGGATGCAGTCTGATTGGAAACACAAACGGCAGAAGCTTTTGGTCGTGCCCGCCTCCTTGCAGCATGCCATCGGCGAACGCGCTTTCGCCGTTGACCAAAGCGCACAAGGCAAGGAGGGAGGTCGGATCGTCCGCAAATTGATCGCCGACATCATCGAATCACCGATTAGAACGGCGATCACGAAACAGCCCGACGACTATCGTTCCTCGCAATCCATTGTCATCGACCAAACTTCAGGGGTCGATGCTTCGGATTCTGCCGCTGCGATTCAGGTGGAGATACGATTTGAACCGTGAGTGAGTTCGAGGGGGCCCTGATCCGATCCGTTTTGAGTGTCTCGCGCGGTCGCTCTGAGCTTGGTCGTTCAGGCAGTCGAAAACCGTCAATTAAATTCGATCCAATTCGTTAAAGTAGTGTGGAAATCCTAAAAGCGCATCGTCAATATTGTGAATGCCATCGACCGCTATGGTGCTTTGAATTCTTGAATTGATTTGAGGGTATCAGGACGAAAGTCCCAACAGCATCGTCGAGCTTAACAATCGATGAATGCATCAACTGCCGTGAATCTGATTGAAAGGAACCCCATGACGGATTTCATGAGTATATTTGAAGCGATTCGGGACTACACAATAGTCCCTCCGGACCGCTGTCAGATTTTGTACCGCCTGTCGCGTTATGCCTCCCTGCTCGATGGCGACATCGCCGAACTTGGAACCTACCGTGGGGGGACGAGTTTGTTGCTGGCGCGAACAAATCCCGGGAAACAAGTCCACAGTTTTGACACTTTCTGCGGGATCCCGAACGGCGATCCACGGTACGATAGACATCGCACCGGTGATTTTGCGGATGTCGACGATCAGGTCATTGAACGGTTGGAAATTGCGGGAATAAAAGTCCATCAGGGAGTCTTCCCGACCACCACCCAGTCCGTCGATGGCCCATTCTGTTTTGCCCATTTTGATGCCGATACCTACCAATCCTGCAAGGACTTTCTTCAATTTTTCTGGCCCCGAATGGTTAATGGAGGAATTATGCTATTTGACGACTGGGAGTGGCCCATGTGTCCCGGCGTAAAACAAGCGATCCTTGAGCATTGTGACAGTTCGGGGGCCTGGCCATTCCAGACCAATAAGTTCCAGGCGGCCATCAGTGTGGCACGTCCCAACGCCTGAACGTCGGTTTGCACTTGCAAGAATTCGCACGAGGTCAACCACATGAAACTGACTTTTGAGACCGTAGGCAGCTTGGGCGATTGGCTTTGTCTGATCAGTGCTGCAAGAGAGTACGCCCGTCGCCATCCGATGGATGAAGTTTGTGTCGCCAATCTAGACGATGTTGTCTCTCTTTATCGCGATGGCCTAATTAAGCCAGGACGAGGCGGACGACGTGTGGCTATAAATGCCGAACACCGCGAAAAGTATTTTTCTGTGCGTCGCAACTATCTCGGCACCTTTTTGTGGGAAATAGTACCTCAAATAAAGCACCCCCTTAACTTAGATCTTCCGAAATTCCCCGAATTGTCAAAGGATCGGATTGCGATTATTCAACCGCGTTCGAGATTTGCCGAGAATCCTCCAGTGAGCTATGTGCAGGGACTGGTCAACGAGTTTTTAAAGTGTGGCGGGACGCGATTATTCGCTGTGGGAGATTTATCGACTCCACGGGATTTGGAAGGTGTGGATTACAGCCTTCTTTGCGACAGCGTGCCAGAACTGCTAAGAAACGTGTCTAGGGCGTATGCGGTCTTAACTCCGCGTTCGGCCACGGCCCACGCGGCAGCCGCGTATGGAATTCCGACGTTCGCGTGGGTTCCCGATGACGGTGAGAACTGGCATCTTGATTATCCAAATTGGCAACGATTCATCCACTACTTCAAGCTCGGGCGAGCGGATGGCATCGATTCCCTTCGTTGCTTCCTGGAAAGCACCCGAATAGCCGGTCGGATCGAATCGGAAGCTACTGAAAAGACGGCGCTCGTTACGATTAATATTGGCAATGTACTGAAAGAAAACGCTCGCGAGAGCTTTATTGATTCGGCGAGGCGATGGAACTGCGAATATCGGGAAATCACTGCCCTTCCGCCCGGTGCGGAGCTTCCCGCCTACACCAAATTCTGGCTGTTCGATCTGGTCGACGCCGATCGAATCTTCTACATTGATGCCGACGCCGTAATTCGAAATGACACCCCAAACCCATTTACAGAATTCCCGGACCTGGAGACTCTTTATGCCGTCAAAGATCCATGCCCGTTTGATAATTTGCAATTGGAAGCTGAACGGGCTCAAGCATCGTTAGCGTTCTCGCTCGACGTCGATCGCTACTTCAATAGTGGCGTTCTCATTTTATCCCGATCGGCGCATGCGGCATTGCTACTGGAGCTTAGAGAAATACAAGGAGGATGGATTTGGTGGGACCAGACGCCGCTGAACATCATGGCGCAGCGGCACAAACTCTCCCTGATCCCGCCAGAATGGAATGATGTATGGCCCGCCGACGTCAATGAGATGGCGTCTTTTATCTACCATTATGCGGCGAACCCTGGACGGGAATCGCAATTGCCACATGTTAAGTGGCGTAAAGTCTGACGTCGTTGCACTCTAGCGAACCAATTGTCTTAAACCTATGAGATCGTCCAGCGTCTCGTAGTCTTTGCTCAATCTCCGGTATCCACCCCGCGAGTCCGCCCGCCCCATCTCTCGGGCGGGATCATCGGCTCAATCAACTTCCACTGTTCGTTCGTCAAATCTGATAAGTATGGCTTCCGTTCTATCACAATCATACGATGCCTGGCTCTGCCGCGTTCTTAAACACGCTCTTAAACTCAAGGCTTTGACAATGCTCGGACAATCACCTGAACACCCAACGACTGACCATTTTGCCGGCGGCCGTTATGATGCTTTAAATCCCTCGGGTATTCGACCTGAAATTCGTTGGATGACTTTGAAGGCGAATTAAGTGGATGGCCCCTATTCCGGAGTGAATGTGGACATAGACATTGATATTCCGAAGATGCTCTGGCTTACCCGACCTTGGTCCTATCGCGCAGTTCCCGATACCCCTATGATCGAACTCAACGGCGTGAAAGGCTTCCTCACTCCCGGAGACATTGAGTTCTTGTTCGCGGTTGGAGGTTGTTTGCCGCCTAAAGCAAATTATCTCGAAATTGGAAGCTGGATGGGACTTTCCAGCATTATCGTCGCCAATGGACTCTTAGCCAATGCTAACTATCATGCCCAAATCTTCTGCGTTGATACTTGGAGAGGTTCGGCAGAACACACGGACTTCCCCGAAGTGTTGGAAGATCTACTGTTTGAGACATTTCAAAAAAATATCTCCGAAGCGCGGGTTGAGCAGTTAATCAAACCGATCCGAGGAACGAGCAAGTCGTTGGCGGAGGCGTGGTCCGGGCCGTCCCTGGATGCCGTTTTCATCGACGGTGACCATACTTTCGAAGGTTGTTATGCCGATATCATTCAGTGGCACCCGCACTTAAAAAGAGGCGGGCGCCTGCTTGGGCACGACGCCGTTCCAGGCGGTCCTGTCGAGCAAGCGGTGAAACATTATTGCGAAGGTCTGGATGCGCGACTCATCATTTACCCGTTTCCTCAGACCCACTACATTTGGGAGTTGAACTTCCCGCATTAACTTTGGTTGAAAATCAGTTTTACGTGGCAGACAAATCGAATTTTTGAGACGGCGTCTGTGCTGGTCATACATGCGCTGCGATGCCGAACCCGAAGCTCGTCCCCGCCGGGCCGCCGGCACGTTGTTCGCGCAGCAGTCGGTAAGGGATGGGACTTGGCGGAACGAATTACGGTACTTCCGGGACGGTACCCACCTCACTCATATTGAGAAAGCGCTTCCTCAAGGTCAGCCTTAAAGCGAATTGGAGTGACAGGAATCCCTTTGTCCGTCGGGGTTGGAAAAGCGGCTATCTGACGATCATCGCGTTCCATGCCAGAGACCCAACGGCTGAGCCATACGTCGATTGGAATTGACTTCGGTTCATAGTCCGCCCAGACTCCTTCTGCACAAATCTCCGCGTACCGTGAATGGGGCCAGACGGGCACCAATTGCCGCCCCTGATCATCCCCTGCTAAAGCCCAGCCGCCATCCTTCAGGAGGCTCCAAATCTCTCCCTGATCCGCGACCTTTTTTAACAAGTACTCGTAGCGCTTAGCCGCTTCGAGAAAATTGATCGCCTCAACCTCTTTGGCATTCGGTGTCCAACTCATATTAATATCCCTCGTATCGGTGTTGCAATTTATGCAAATCCACATCTTGTAGGTCGCTGTGTTTATACCCGAAGCCCTTCTTTGCTTCAAATCCACGGCGATGCGCGAGATTTTTCCCGGGCGGTACACGAAGGCGCGATCGGGTGCCACGTGCAATGGCGTTCAAGTCTTGACGGATCCACCCCCGGTCTGGCGAGGAGGCATTCGGATCATCGGCAAGCTCTCGAAGTCTCGCCTGTTTTCCTGAACGCCCCTTTGAAGACGTTCCAGTCGGCTCGGGGGCCGGCGCAGTGGTCGCTGTCGGCTCGGGGGCCGGCGCAGTGGTCGCTGTCGGCTCGGGCGTCGGTGCCGTGGTCACTGTCGGCTCGGGCGTCGGCGCCGTGGTCGCTGTCGGCTCGGGGGTCGGTGCCGTGGTCACTGTCGGCTCGGGGGTCGGTGCCGTGGTCACTGTCGGCTCGGGCGTCGGTGCCGTGGTCACTGTCGGCTCGGGCGTCGGTGCCGTGGTCACTG
>JBBRMF010000128.1:0-14071 GCA_038230975.1 Tepidisphaerales bacterium | reverse complement strand
GCTGCTTGAATTCGTCCGCCGTCAGGCCTACTTCGGCGGCGGCTGAATCAAGGTTGACATTGCGCCGAAAACGCTCGACTAAAACATGTATCGGCTCACCAGCGAGTGTGAAGGCGCGCGGGTCGGAGATGCCCAAGTCGGCTAGGACCTTTCTAAAAGTCTGCTCATCGTTATTCAGCCGCTTCTTGAAATCCTCGGCGGAAGGATACAGTTCGCGGATGAATTCAACTTCGCCACGATTGAACGCCGCCATCTGGTCTTTATCGGTGGTGAGCAATTCGTTTTGAACGGAACGCATTCCCGCATAGTGGCAGTTGATGCAGGAGACGCCGTTGATAATCTGTCCGCTGTCGCGTTCATTTTCAAGGTCGTGAACGAAGGGAGGGGCAATATCCAGGCGCTTGCCGGAACTATTGACCAGAAGATAGCCCTGCAGATGGTTAGGAAGATTAAAGATGACTTCACCTCCCGCGTGTTTGAAGACGTGAGAACCACCAAAGACATCGGGTGGGCCGAGTGGATTGGCCAGAAGATCTGCCGATCCGATTTTCTTATCGAAATCATAGCTGAGCCAGTAAGCTCCATAAGCGGCAGTGTGGCGCTCGACAAGGCGATTATTGGCGGAAACGCCCGAGTGCCCGCTTCCAATCGCGGCACGATCGGCGCGGCCGTTCTGAATGTTGTGGATGCGTTTGACGTTCAGCCTTTGCTCGAGCTTGGCAAGCGAGGTTTCTCCTTCGGGCAGTCCCAGAAGTGAGTGATAGAATGGCGGTTGCGAGGCGGCGGAGGCGAACCAATCGCCGCGCAACGCGCACAGTTTGGAGCTGGTCAAGGTGCGGAGGACGGTCGTGAGCTGATCTTTGTAGTCAATCCCATACGGATACGCGGCCACCAACTCTTCCCACTGCTCGGGCGTCCAATCCAGGTCGAGAAGATTGATGCGGTAGATGGTGCGCTCCGGATCGATGGCTTGCGGCTTCACCAGGTCGGGCATCCACGTCAGGCTGTTGAGCAGCTTTCGGACGCCCTGGCGATACTCTTCGATTTGGGGTTCTTTTTCGTTGAGGTTGTTGTGGAAGTGCGTGAGCGTGATGTAACGAGTATTGCGACGCTTGCGATCGCTTTTTAGGTTGAGCAAGTCCTGGTGGATGAGAGTCAATTCCTGTTCATCGGAGATGTGCTTGCGCGGAGCCGATGCGATGGGTTCCACCGGCTGGGGCGCACCCGCACGCAGCCAGGATCGGATGATTTCGACTTCGGGATCGGTCAAAGGCACGCCCTTGGCTTTTTCACCGGGCTCTGGTTCGGGCGGCATCTCCTTTTTCACACCGACGATTTGCCAGAATTCGGCATCATTCTCTGCCTTGATGCCCTTTGGAACATATTTGGGTGTGAGTTCCGCGATGTGATCTGGGCCAAGCCACTTCTTTTTCGCGCTGTTCTCTGTGGAATTCGGACTATGGCAGGCAGCGCACTTCTCCCGAAAAATGCCCTGCACCTGGCTTGCCAAGTCCGCTGGAAGTTCCGCAGCGCCGACTGAAAACGCGAAGGGCAACATAAGCGATGCAAAGAAGCGTCGTAGCATACTTTCCTCCCGAAATGCGAACGTGACGAAAACAGTAAACCGAGCGGGGCTGATGGTCAAGACAAGGGTCGCTTAGAAAGGTTAGTCGAATGCGCGAAAAATTTGGTGCATTTCGTGGCATCGGCGGCCTGCGCGCCCGTTTGCGCACGCCGGCAGAAGAGGCGGAAGTTTTGACCGCGCTCGTGGTTCAACAGACGCTGAGCGGCCACTACAAAGATGCCATAGTGACGGCCTGCGAAGCGCTTGAGCGCTTGGGAGTGACGATCCCGGGCGACGGTCTCGATTTGGTCCTGCAGACGGAGCTAAACAGATTTCGCAAGCTCCTGGCCGGGCGGACGGCGGGAGATTTGATCGCGGTTAAAGATGCCACCTCACCAGAAGTTATCCTTTCCCTTCGCCTGCTCGCCCGCGTCTGCCCGCTTTGCTACATCGCCAATCCTGCTCTCTGCCGCGTCGTGACAACTATTATGGTCAATCTGTCCCTCGCCGAGGGACATACTCCCGAATCGGCGCTGGGATATGCATTTTTAGGGATGGTGCATAGCTCGACCCTGCAACTTTACGAAGATTCTTATGCCCTTGGACGTTTGGCCATCGACTTGGCGGAAAAATATTCAGACGCCTCCCAGGCCTGCAAGACCACCCACATGTTTTGCGGATTTATCAGTCACTGGTCCAAACACCTGCGGGACTTCGATCCCATCAATCGACTGGGCTTCCAAGCTGGGCTGCAGTCGGGTGAACTTCAGTACGCCGGTTATCATCAGTATAACCGCTCGCTGTGTCTCTTCCACTTGGGAACCCGCCTCGACAAGCTGATGCCGGAGTTGGAAGACCTCGCTCGATTTGGCACAAGAACGCGCAATCAGCACGCGACGGATCCGATCTCCGCGACCATGCGTGCCGTGTCAGATCTGAAAGGGGACCCTTCCGACGCTGGTTCATTCGCTCTCAATGATCGCGACGACTCAAAATTCCTCGAAGACCTCACCGCGCGTGACGCCCGGCCGGCCATGTGCCACTTCAATGTTATGAGGTCCCAAGTATTGTATCTCTACGGACAGTTCGATCGGGCAGAGCAACTAGCGGACCTCGTCGAAGCCAATCTCTCCTATGTACAGGGTCATTTCGCCGTCGCGGTCCATGCGTTCTACGCGGCTCTTATTGCAATTGCCCAGATCGATCGCGGGGTTACCCAGGGGCGCCGGGAGCGTACCCAGCGCTGGCATGGCCAACTAAAGCAATGGGCCGCAGTCTGCCCGGACAATTTTCTCCATAAAACACTTCTCGTCGAGGCAGAGCTGACGCGAATCGACGGCGATGGCTGGCATGCCGCGGAACTATATGACCGCGCGATCTTTCAGGCCGGTAAGAATCACTATCTCCAAGAAGAAGCACTCGGGCGAGAGTTGGCCGGTCGATTTTGGATTGCTCAAGGCCGGCGCAAAATTGCAGCACTTTATTTGAGCGAAGCTCACCAATGTTACCGGCTTTGGGGTGCCTCCCGCAAAGCGTCGATGGTTTCTAAAGAGCATCACAGCCTGATTGGCGGAGCGCCGACTGAGCGTCAGCCGGACACTTCAACCTCAATTCCTTTCTTCACCATCGCAAGCAGTACCGGCGCGGCTCTCGACTTCGCAAACGTGATGGAGGCCAATCGTGCGCTTTCGAAGGAAGTTGCCGTCGACTCTTTGGTGAAAAAGCTGGTCAAGCTCGCCGTAGAAGCAGCCGGGGCGCAACGGGGGCATCTGTTGCAGATGGAGGAAGGGAGATTCGTAGCTGTCGCTTCGAGTGCGTTTGACCGTGGCGAAGTTAGCTATGCGCCAGCACGTGCACCAATCAGCATCGGTATTTTGCCGACCATCGTCAACTATGTCAGTCGCACAAAAACAATATTGATCGTTGCCGACGTCAGCGGGGATTCAAGATTTGCTGGTGATGATGCAATACACCAAAATCGGCCGCGATCCGTTCTCTGCTTGCCGATCACCAGCCGAGGCGCAACAAGCTCCATATTATATCTGGAGCATAGTTTGACAACGGAAGCGTTCACCCCGGACCGCGTCGAGATACTCCAGAGTCTTGCGGCGCAAGCGTCAGTCTCGTTGGAAAATGCCAGGCTCTACGAACAACAAGAGCACAGGGCAGGAGAACTGCGCGAAGCACTCGGTGAATTACAGCAGCTGAAAACGAAACTCGAAGGCGAAAACGAATATTTGCAAAAAGAGATCCGCAGCGAGCAAGGCTTCGGCGACATTATCGGTGAAAGTTCCGGCCTGCGGAAAGTGATGCAACAAATCCAACTCGTCGCCCCCACGGATGCCGCCGTGCTCATCAACGGCGAGAGTGGCACGGGCAAAGAACTCGTGGCGCGCGCGATTCACGAAAACAGTCCGCGCAAAGGTCGCGCGCTCATCAAGGTCAACTGCGGCGCTGTGCCGGAGACCCTTTTTGAAAGCGAATTTTTTGGCCACATGCGTGGTGCGTTTACTGGCGCGGTGCGTGACAAACCCGGTCGCTTCGAGCTGGCCGACGGCGGCACGCTGTTTCTGGATGAGATCGGCGAAATACCGCTGGCGATGCAGTCGAAACTGCTGCGGGTATTGCAGGAACAGGAAATCGAACGCGTCGGCGACACGCGCACGCGTAAGATCAGCGTCCGCATCATCGCTGCAACCAATCGTGATTTGAAAAAGGATGTTGAGGCCGGACGCTTCCGGCAGGATCTATTTTATCGGCTCGCCGTGTTTCCCCTAGAAATTCCACCGCTCAGAGAACGGCGCGAAGACATCGCCCAACTCGCTGCGCACTTTGTCCGCGTTACCGCCAGAAAGATGAATCGTCCGCCGCCGCGTTTCACCGAGACGCAGGCAGCCCAGCTCACGGCCCACGACTGGCCCGGCAACGTCCGCGAGCTTCAGAACTGCGTCGAGCGAGCAATCATCGTTTCGCGCGGCGGCCAGCTACATTTTAATCTTACCGAGTCGAAGCCGACGAAAGCTGCTGATACCGAGAATTCTTCTCCCACAAAGCCGGCCCTGCTCACACGCGAAGAACTGAAACTTCAGGAACGGGCTAACATCCTTGATGCGCTCAAGCAAACCCAGGGGAAGATTTTCGGCCCCAATGGCGCAGCACAACTGCTCGGCATGAAACCCACCACGTTGGCTTCGAGAATTAAGGCCTTGCGAATCCAGCTAAACGGCGGGGAGTGGTCAAAGCCGTAACCCGGCTCACCGAAGGAGAATGCCGATAATCCTTGATTGCGTAAATTGTATTTGACCATAATGTAAGTACTTTACTTTTTCCGTCTGCCTCGGCGATCTCGGCGTCTTCGCGTTGCATCCTCGCCGCCCGGTATCAACAGGCTGCTTACGCCCCGAAGTTTGGGCACGCCCCATCCTGTGTTGATCCATCGCGTTTCTTGACAGGGTAGTTCAGGAACTTTATGCTCGCATTGCAATCGTTTTGCGGATGACGGAGTGTCCATGCAGGCTCTAAGAATGCCGCTGGTGAAAGCCTCGGATAATCCCCAATGAAATTGCCGGAATTGATGCCTCTAACCTTCTTGTTTCACACCTTCGTTCGGAGGTCAGCACCATGATGCGACTGCCACGCTTCCTCCCAGCCGTTATTCTTGCCTGCGCAACTGCGATGCCATCGGTCCATTTTGCGATGGCCGAAGATGCTCCCAAGCCCGTGGGCACCGTTCCTGCGCCTGCTGTTCCTGTGGATGCAAAACCGGCAGCGCCGGCGGATGCAAAGCCAGCCGAGGCAGTTCCTGCCCCGACTGCGGCGGCACCTGAGAAGGCGGATCCGCTGAGCAAGACGGTCGACGATTTCTGGCATTACGGAAAAATCGCTCGATACGATCTGGCCGCCGAGGCCGGCAAGCGCATCCTCGCGTCTGGCGCGCCCCCGGAAGAAATCCTCGCGGATTTCAAGACCGTCACCCGCGACCGCCAGGATGACCTCAACAGTTGGTTGATTAAATGGCAGCAGATTGATGCGATGAAAGACGTGTCGACCAATCTGATGGCGACGCTCCGCACGGGTCAGGAGAAAAAGCGCCTGGATATCCCGTTCATTCGCAGCCAGATCGAACGGCTGTCGGTTAACGAACGTGGTTATATCAATGGCATGGAGAATCTCCGCCAAACCGGGGAGATCGCAGTTCCCTTGATGATCGATTACCTGCGCGATGGCACGAAAAAAGAATTGCAGCCCGCTGTCCGCCGGGCACTGGTTGAACTGGGCCGCTCGGTTCTCAATCCGCTGGTGGCTTGCACGGAAATCAAGCAGGATCAGGAAACACTGATCGCGGTGATCAGCATTCTCGGTCAAATTGGTTACAACGACGAGATTCCTTATCTGGTCGGCCTTGCCAATGGTAAGGATACCCCTCCGGCCGTGAAGGCCGCTGCGACCAAGGCTCTTGAACATATGGGAACCGCCACCCTCGACAAGCTCGATGCGGCCAAGCTGTTCTACGAACTTTCCGAGAAATTTTATTACGCCAATTCTTCAATCAGCTACGACATGAAGAATCCCGTGGCGTTCGTCTGGTTCTGGGACGATAAAAAGGGCCTCTACAAAGAAGACGTTGCCCCGGCTGCATTTAACGACATCATGGCGATGCGAGCGGCGGAGTATTCGCTAAAGGCGGATGCGACCAAGAATCCGGCGCTCAGCCTGTGGCTGTCGGCCGATTACAAGCGAGAAGTTGATCTCGGTGATGCCGGTGCGGATCCGATTAACAAGGGCAAACCGGCCGCGCACTTCTATGGAACCTCGGCGGGTGTGCAGCATCTCAATCAGGTGTTGGATCGCGCCCGCAAGGATCACAATTCCCCGGTGTCGCTCAAGGCGATCAAGTCCTTGGAAGAAGTTGCCGGGCAGTCGAATCTGTATAGCGGTGAAGTTCAACCGCTGATTGATGCTCTGAACTATCCGGATCGCATTGTTCGATTTGAAGCCGCCATTGCCGCCGCAAGCGCCTTGCCGCAAAAGAATTTCAGCGGTCAGGAACAAGTCGTTCCAATTTTGGCCGAAGCGATCGCGCAAACCGGTAAGCCAACCGCGCTGGTTCTTGCGGGAACGCAGGATGCGTACAACAAGTTGGCTGAACAGTTGAAGGCCGGCGGTTACTCTGCCGGCGGTGGGATCACCCCTGAAGCGACGATCAACAGCATCCTGACATTGCCATCGGTTGACGTGATCATCATCGACACCACTTCCGGTGTCGATGAAGCGACGACCAAAAAGTTGCTGGACATGGCAACGATCAATGGCCGACTGTCGCAGTTAGCGCGCGTCATTATAACGGCCACCCCCAAGGGCAACCCGTTCGCCCCGATGACGATTGGCAATCCGCTCTTGAACGTGACGACGGCCAAGGAAGGTGCCGCCCTTACCCCGGTGCTGCAAAAAGCTCGGGAGCGAAGTGGCTCGTTGCCCTTGGATGAGAAGACGGCCCAATCCTATGCACTTCGCAGTACAGAACTGCTGGGTAAGTTGGCGATCAGCCGCGGACAGGTTTTGAATCTGCTTGATGCCCTGCCGACCTTGCTGGGTTCATTGGATGATGCCCGCCCGGAAATTGCCAAATCCGGCGCGTTTGTGTTGGGGCTGCTGGATGCCAAGGAAACACAGCCAGCACTTCTGGCCAAGGCTGCTGACGACAAAACAGCCGATGAATTGAAGATCGCCAGCTTGAAGGGACTTTCCACAAGCGTTCGCTTCTTCGGCGGACGTCTAGCCCCGGAACAGATCGAGACGCTTAAGAAGCTGACCGAAACGGCCCCGGTTCCGGAAGTGAAGAATGCCGCATCAGAATCACTGGGTGCGCTGAATCTTCCGTCGGATGAAGCTAAGACGTTGATTTTGAATCAAGTGAGAGTGAATTGAAATTCGGGCGAAATGACGAATGACGAAATCCGAATGATGAATCAATGACGAAATCTAAATAACGAATGCAGAACTTGCTTCGTCATTTGGTCATCCGTTATTGATTCGCCATTCGGATTTCGTCATTTTGATGGCGCTATTTCGAAAAGAAGTTCTTCACCGCTTGCACCGTCGCCTGTCGCTGTACGGCGGCAATGCTTTCCAGCAGGGGAATTTCTTTCGGGCAGACTTCCACGCAGTTTCCGGCTTTGCCGCAATCCGCCACGCCGCCTTCTTCCATCAGTATGTTCAGGCGATCCGGTTTCAAGGCCTTACCGATCGGGTGATCGTTGAATAACCGCGCCTGGCTGATGACTGCCGCGCCGACGAAATGATTGGTCGGGGTATATTGAGGGCAGGCTTCCAGGCAGCAGCCGCAACTGATGCATCGCGATAGCGGGTATCGCTCTTCCTGCAATTCCAATGAGATCGGCGGACCGCTGCCCAGATCGTAGGTGCCGTCGATCGGAACCCACGCTTTTACCCGCTTGAGATCGTCAAACAATCGCTGCCGATCGACGAATAAATCCCGGACGAGCGGGAACTTGGTCATTGGTTCCAGCGTGATCGGCTCACCGGGGTTTTCGACTTTATCGACCAGCGCAGAGCAGCTTTGGCGAACTTTGCCGTTGATCAACATCGTGCAGGCACCGCAAACTTCTTCCAGACATCCGCTGTCATACACCGGCGGTGAGCTGGCTTCGCCTTTGATCGTCGTAGGGTGCGCGGCAATATATTGAAGACACGAAATAATATTCATGTTCGGCCGACGCGGCACGGAAAATTCTTCCCATCGCGCCGGTTTACCGGGTCCATCCTGCCTGCGGATCTTGAGGATGACGTTCGTCTTGGATTCTGCCATGGGGATTGTTTCGGTCGTGCTGCCGGGGGTCATGCTTTCTCCGTCGGATTTCGGTGGTCGTCGTCTCAAGAGAAGTGTAAGAGCGAGGCAGGGGGCTGACAAGCGATTCGGAAATTCTGAAAACACAATTGGCCACAGAGAACACGGAGGCTGCCCGTCGAGCACAAGCGGGCGTGGACGAAAGATTCATTTCTGTTTTTTAATCCGTGTAGATCTGTGTTTACCGGTGTTTAATCGATGTGAGGGCCATTTTGAAGTGTTGGGACAAAAAGAGCACGGGCGAGACGTCCATGCCACCAGTTTCTATGTGTGATAATCGGCGTTGATGGTGACGTACTCTTTTGACAGATCGCAAGTCCAGCAGGTGGCGGAGGCGGTTCCCTGCTTGCAGTCGAGATCGACTTTGACTTCTTTGGCTTTCAAGGATTTGCTGACTTTTTCCGCGTTGAATTTCAGGGGTTGCCCGGCGCGAAACACGATCGTGCCTTGGAGCGTGAGCGTGCAGTGATCCGGATCAAATGGCACGCCGGCGTATCCGGCGGCGGAGACGATGCGGCCCCAGTTCGGGTCGTTGCCGTGCATGGCGCATTTTACGAGCGGGGAATTGGCGATGGCTCGGGCAATCGCTTTGGCGGTGGCATCGGTTTTTGAGTTTCGGACGGTAATTGTGACGACTTTCGTGGCGCCTTCACCATCGGCGGCAATTTGGTAGGCGAGAGATTGGCAGACTTCATCCAGCGCGGCGGCGAACGATTTGATGGCGGTGGGGGAGTCGATCTTCACGCCGCTCAATCCGGAAGCCATGATGCAGGCCGTGTCGTTGGTGCTCGTGTGATCGTCAACCGTGACCGCATTGAAGCTGGCTTCGGAGGCAGCACCCATCAGTTTGCGAAGCGTGGACGCCGGGATCGCCGCATCCGTGGTGAGATATGCCAGCATCGTGGCGTGCAGTGCTTTTACGGGCAGCGCCATGCGCGGGCCGATCATCCCGCTGCCTTTGCAGACCCCAGCGATCGTGATGGTTTTACGACCGATCTTCACCGTCGCCGCAGCGGCTTTGCGGACCAGATCCGTTGTCAATATCGCATCGGCAAACGAGTGGGCGTGATGCTCGTCGGAGCCAAGGTTGGAAGCGGCACCGCGAATGCCAATCTCGATTTTTTCCATCGGCATAAGATGGCCAATGATGCCGGTCGACGAAGGGAGAATCAGGTTCGGATCACATTCGGCCACTTGCCCGGCCAGCGCGCACATGCGCAGGGCATCTTTTTCCCCTTGACGGCCGGTGCAGGCGTTGGCGTTTCCGGCGTTGACGACCACGCCGCGCAGCTTTCCACCGGCGATGTGTTCACGACCAATTTTCACTGGCGCAGCAATGACTTTATTGGTAGTAAACACCGCCGCCGCCGTCGCGGTTACGTCACATAGCAGCAGCCCGACATCGTGGTTTGGCTTGGTCTTGATCCCCGCGTAAATCGCTCCGGCCCGGAAACCGGCGGGGGATAATAAATGTGGTTGGCCCATCTGTACTCCTGTTCCATTGAAGGTCGCAGAGGGTATCGGAATCGAAGTGCAGATCAAGATCTGGCATTAGATTCAACTACATTTGTCCATTGATATCTCCTCGGGTAGCATTTACTCAGGAACGCACTTCAGTGATGTTGACTCGACCGGAAGGATGATCGAGACATGAACAAATATGAAAAGCGAACAAAGTTTCGCCCCTTGCTGGTGTTGGCATTTGCCGCTTGCGGCGTAGCCGTCACCGCCACCGCACAAACCGACACCGGCACCCTGCAACGCCAGACCGTCGAACGCCAGCGGCGATTTAGCGAGCTGGAGCAACTTCAACTCGACAACCGATTGCGCGCCAATGAGGATGTTCCCGCGGGCCAGCGGGCATTGATCGATTACGGCGGCTACGTCACGCTGCAATATTTTTCGATTGATGATCGCAACGGTAACAACCATGGGCTGCGCCAGCCGGATTTTGTTGCGTACGGTCGGCTGAACCTCGACGCCGCCAATGAAGTGTTTGCCCGCTTTCGCACGAGTTATCAGGATTTTAATCGCGGTGACAGCTTCACGGGTCGCGGTAACGAATGGACCGATTTTGAACTGGAACGCGGCTACTATCGCTTCGATCTGGCGAAGTATGAAGGGGCGTACAAGGGTAAATCGATACCTTACAATGTGACATTCCAGGTAGGCCGTGACCTGGTCTATTGGGCGAATGGTTTGGTGCTGGGTGAAGTCATTGACGGCGGCATTCTCGATCTAAGCTGGGGCAATGTGACCGCCGAACTGATCGCGGGGATCACACCTGTGCGGACTGTGGACTTCGACAGTTCACGTCCCAATTTCGATCACAACACGCGTCGCGGATTTTATGGCGGAATGGTGACTTGGAGCCCCGATACGCCGGATATGGGAAAACATCATCCGTTTGTCTACGGGCTTATTCAACAGGATTACAACAGTTCGGATTTTCTGGCTCAGGGAAATATCAAAACGCAATTCGACTACAACAGTTATTACATCGGTGTCGGCTCCAATGGCAGCTTGAGCGACCACCTTCTATACGGTGTTGAAGCGACCTACGAAGGCGGCAACACGCGGTCGAACAGCTACTCCATCAGTGGCCTTTCGCTGGTTCCGGTGAACCAGACGCGAAATGAGATCAAAGCGTTCGCAGCCGACTTCCGGCTTGATTATCTGCTGACGGATCGACGGAATTCACGTTTCAGTTTCGAGGCACTGGGCGCAACCGGCGATTCCGATCGCGGTAATTCCAGCACCACGTTTAACGGCAACGCCCCGGGTACCAGCGATCGCGCATTTAACTCATTTGGCCTGATAAACAGCGGTTTGGCGTTCGCCCCGGAAGTCTCGAATCTGGGCTTTGTTCGATTCGGAGCTTCCACCTATCCGTTTGAAGATGTCAAAGCGTTTCGAAGATTGCAGGTGGGTGTCGATTACTTCATCTACAATAAATTTCAACGGCATGCGCCAATTGGTGAACGCAGCAACGTCGGCCGATACCTGGGCAATGAACCGGATGTTTATTTGAACTGGCAGATTTCCAGTGACGTGACATTGGCAGCGCGATACGGGATTTTCTTTCCGGGATCGTCGACACTTATTTCCCATTCGCAGAATCGTCAGTTTGTTTATGTGGGGGTGACCTTTGCGTTTTAATCAATCCAACATGAAATCCACATTCGCGAGACCCTTGTTCGCTGGAGTCTTGATAGGCGCCATTTTTGCCGGCGTGTCAGGTTGCCAGACCGCCCATGAAATACATCCCCTGGATGCCAAGCTCTATTCGAATGACGCCGACGCCCAACTCGATTTTTGGCACACGCTGGCCTCGCGCAAACTCGCAACAAACGATGAAGCATTCCACGGAATGCTGCTTTATCTGGACGGGAATGACCCGGCGGCAAACTATAATGAACGTGTGAAATTGCTGAAATCCAGGAAAATGCTTGCAGCGAGCTTTAATGAACCGGCCAACGAGGCAGCCACTCGCGGTACGCTGTCCGTGCCGATCGTTCGCGCTTTGCAGATCAAGGGCGGATTGATGATGCATATTGTCGGCCCTAATCCACGCTATGCCACTCGAGAATTGCAATACATGGGGCTTTATCCACCCAGCAGCCCGAATCAGATTTTTTCAGGGACTGAATTTGTGGGAATTGTGGGTAAACTTGACGACTACCAGCATGGCAACCCGCCTCCGGTAACGAATCGGCTGGCGGGGCAGTAGTTTTAATGTTTTGCAGTCGGCACTTTCCCGAGTTGCCGCCCGATCAAAGTGAACGGCTTTCGCAGGCACAAAAAAACGGGTATCTTATCGCGCCGCTGCTGAATCATTGAGGTGCCGTCATGAAAACGATCAAGCTGTTACGAAACGCGTTATTGTCTTGCAGCCTGGCTGCCGTTGTTGTGGGTTATGCATCGCCGGCACATGCCGCGATGCTTGCCGATGCCGCAACGACTCAGGCCGGTGTCGCGTCGCTTAAGGTGACGATCGTCGAAGTCTCCGGCAATGTGCAGGTGCGAACCGATGAAGTTCAGCCTTGGCAACCTGCCAAAGCGGGGATGGAAGTAAACGAAGGCGCGGAGTTCCGCACAGGCCCGCGATCCAGCGTCCGTTGCACCATTCCACCGGATCAATCTTTTACGCTGGACCGGCTTGGCACGGTGAAAGTCCTGCAGGCCTTGCGGAATGGCAACAAACTTAAGACTGACATGGTCATGAAATATGGCCGCACCAAGTATTCCGTGGAAGCCGCTGGCTTGGAACACGAAGGCACCATCGCCAGCCCAAGCGGCACACTGGCCGTTCGGGGTACCGTCGTGAGTCTTTACGATCAGCCTCCTTTTGTTCCCGAGGCAGTAAGTTACACGGGACTGGCGCGATTTCGAGATGCGCGCCGTCAGGTCAATGTCGGCAGCAAGAGCGGCGGAAAGCAAACCGTCAAGGGCGACAAAGATTCCGCAGCCGATACTGCGCTATCCGATGGCGTGGTCGATCCGAAATTCGGAGCTTCTCGCACAAACTCCGAGCGCGCTTTCATTGCCAGTGAAGTGGCACGCGGTGGAGTGGTCTCGTTCGATCCGATCGCGCAGATCGCCGTGGTGCGCGGTGGAAGCCCGATCCGCGATGACAATCAACTTTCTAGAACGCTTCCCGGCAAGCTTGATATTGTCGCCCGCTGGTTCGGGAATGCGGATATCAACCTTGAAGTCTTCGTCGATCTCCGCGACCCCCTGAATGCACTGCTGAACAGCCCGAATGGTTTCCAGGCTTCCGAATACCTGTATCCCGGTTACGGACTCAATCGCAGCAAAAGCGGGGGCAAGATCCCCTTCGATCACCGCGGCGGACCAAATGGTGGCACGGAAGTCGCCTACTGGGACAAAATCCCCAAAGGCGCTATCTTTGGGGTCGGCGCATTGCTGATCTCCGGAAATCCGGTGGACCTGAAGATCAACGCATTCGTCAACGGCCAAAAACAGTATATCTACTACATCGATCCCCAAAATAATTTCTCTCGAAGCAAGACTTTGGAAGTGACGATTGACAAGGCCAGCCTCATTGGTGGACCAAATATCTACATTCCCAATCTGGATGATTTGCTCGGACCTCCGCCAACGATCACCGTTCCAGACAGTTCCGATCCGGTCAGCAGCGGTGGCACGGGTACCTCGGGAAATGTAGGCGTTTCTGCCACAAAGACCAAGGCTGCGGCAAAACCGAATACCAAATCGGTGAAGTTAGTTGCTGTGACTCCAGTGGCGGCCCGAGTCCACCGATAAGTAGTCAGGAAACCAATTTCAGCCGAACCAGAGTCGCTGTGACGGTTTTTCGATGGAGGCTGTTGCCATTTGCCAGACAGAAGTTATATTCATATTCCGTGGTCGTCGGTCAAAGCATTCGCTTAGTCGAACCGTCGACGATTGAGTGAATTTAAGAGTTTTGTGCGGGCGTAGCTCAGTGGTAGAGCGTCACGTTGCCAACGTGAATGTCGAGGGTTCGAACCCCTTCGCCCGCTTCATGTAAGCCCCGGTAATTCCGGGGCTTACGTCATTTCTGGGATGTAGTGCAGCGGTCGGTGAATCGTCCTTAGGTCGCCCGCAATAATAAACTATTCAAATACGGAGTCTGTGTT
>JBBRMF010000127.1:0-14106 GCA_038230975.1 Tepidisphaerales bacterium | reverse complement strand
GTGTCATTCACTGAAAAAAGCACAGGTCTGCGAGTACGCCGACCCGTGGCACCCCGACACCTAAGCGACCTACCAAGCTGAAAAGTGCTCTAATAGGGGAAAGCATTACTTCAAAATAATAGTGCTCTCCGATGGCGTGCCGCGGGAATTGCAGAAGAATGAATAACAGGAAAGCAGTGCCGTGTCGGCAGGATTCGCTCCGTCGCCGATACGCCATGCAATTGTTGGAGCAAGGAGATCAGGTGTCCAAATGACTGGAACGTTTTACAAAGGTCGTCGACAATCAGCTTCGTTGTGCGTTGATCGACTAAGCACTCGGCGGCGTGTTATCGCGGCTGGTGTGGCGATTGCGTTTCTTCCGATGGTGACATCCGTTCGCGCCAATCCGATCGTTGGGATTCAGGGCACGATGTCGAATTTCGACGTGTTCAATGAAACCGGGTCGAACGCCTACGGGGCTGAAATCGATCTGGAAGGCCTTCATGTTGCGGATGTGACCAAGACCTACCCCGCCCATTTCAGTAATTTCACGGCTACTGATTACACCACCGGAAGTACGTTCGGAACGCGCCTGGTTTTCACCGGGTATAACTTTACCGCCCAGGGTTACCTCATACCGCGCGTCGGGCAGACCACCAATGGCCACTATGCCGTCAATCAACCCGGCGCGGAACACTTTGGATTCGCGGTACGGGCGCAACCGACTAACACATCCTACTACTGGCTGGGTAGCGCGTCGCAGAAGCTTACGTCGGCGTCGATGTCGATCCCGCAGCCGACGTGGTCGTTCGTTCCCGCCGCCGCAGGTGCCGCTCCGATCATCCAGGCGGTGCTGGCCCCACCTCCGCCGCCGCCGGCGGTGCTCTATCCTGATGCGGTGTGGGTCAAGACTTATGTCACCGAGTTAACCCGTCAGGTGGATTTGATTGAGCTTATTTCCGCCCCTGCCGGTCCCGACCAGATCGCACCACAGTTGCCGTCCCAGGTGGAGGCCGAGTGGGAACTGCTTCCCGGCGACATGAAGCTGCCTGAGCCGGACATCTCGCTTTCCGACTCCACTCAAGCCGTGCTGCGCCGCTACGAGTTCTATCAATACATCGGCACCTACGACGAAGTGCATCTTCCCAATTCGACATTTACCGGTGGGACGCCAGATCCGCTGGAATTGGGCCAGTTCATCGCCGCAAACATGGTCGCCGCCAACCTGGATGTTCCCGAACCTGCGTCCGCCATGGTGGTTCTTCTCGGGGCTGGGATCATCATGGCCCGCCATCGGAAGGTGCGTGCCTGAAGGAGGCATTTACATCGACAGGCCGGTTTGCGACTGGACAGCGTGGAGCAGGATCACCGATCCCTGTTGACCTGCATTTTCAGTTAAGGGATAATCTTGCTTTCAAATCTGTTCTCTCAACCCGGAGGATTCTCATGAAACAGCCTCGTCAAAACGGTTCGGTTGCTTCTCCCGCATGTCCGGATTATGCCCTGCCGACACGGCGGAACGTCATCAAGACTGCAATCGGGGGCATGGCTGCGGTCACGGCCGCGTCACTGTGGACACCCGGTGGTGTCCAACGGGTGATGGCTTCTGAAGTGGCGGCCTCCGGCATCAAACCAGCCGCCGAGACTCTTGTTGCCCAACTCTTTAAATCGCTTACCGACTCGCAGAAAAAGCTCATCGCGTTCCCGTTTGACCATCCGTTGCGCAGCAAGGTGGATAACAACTGGATGATCGTCGACAAAGCCATCAGTGCCATTCTGACTCCAGATCAGTTGGCGTTGGTTAAGGAGATTTTTATCGACATGCACAGCGAAGAGTACGCCGACCGGGTGCTCAAGCAGGTTGAGAGCGATAACGAAGAAGTCGGCGGGTTTAAGGGGTGCTCAATTGCGCTTTTCGGTGAACCGGGTGACATGGCGGGCGATCCTCTCAATGCTGGGAAGAAAAGCAAGTTCGAATTTGTTTTCGCCGGCCGCCATGTGACGCGTCGCTGCGATGGCAACAGCGTAGATGGAGCGGCGTTTGGTGGGCCAATCTTCTATGGGCATGCCGCCGGGGCCTTCCGTGAAAAGCCGGATCATCCGGGCAATGCGTACTGGTTCCAGGCCCTTCGAGCCAATGAAGTTTTCAAAGCCCTTGATGGCAAGCAGCGGAAAGTAGCCTTGCTCGACACTGATCCGCGCGCAGAGCAGGGCACGAAGACCGTTGCGCTGCGTCAAAGTACGAAAGAACTGCCCGGCATCGGCATGGGCGATCTTTCGGCGGACCAGAAAGATCTGGTCAAGAAGGTGATGGCCGACCTGCTCGCTCCATTCCGCAAGCCCGACGCGGACGAAGCAATGAACCTCATTGAACATGGCGGAATCGAGAACCTTCACATGGCGTTCTATTCCAAGATGGACATCGGCAACGACGGCGTATGGGACGTATGGCAGATCGAAGGCCCGAACATGATCTGGTACTTCCGCGGTGCACCTCACGTTCATACATGGGTGCATGTAAGAGAGCCGGTGAAGGCATAGATGATTAATCCGCGTGGATTAAAAAGTCCCGACGCCAAACGCGCTTCGGTACAACCCGTGATGTGTCAGGTGTCAGTTGTTGTGTTTGCGCGCGTGAAGGACTAACGTGCTTTAAGACACATTCAATACTTACAAGAAAGTTGGAGACATCATGGGCGATCGATCACCGAAAGCAGTTCAGAAGCAAGCTTCGCAGAAAAAAGCCAAGGTCAATACGGCCGACCAGAAGAAGCAACAGGATCTGGCCGCTAAAGCTAAGGCGGCGGTCGGTAAGAAGAAGTAATGCAGGCGAATTTAATCTCAACGTTGCTACCGTCACCCCAAAGCGCAAGCAAAGAAGGCAGCGTTGAGATTTTTCTTTTTGCGTGAACGCTCCGTTTAATCGCAAAGCGGCGGCTAACGACACATCCCCAAAAAAGACGAGCCAACAAGCCCGCACATTTTCATGAGCTGGCTTCATCACGGCCGTAGCAAACTGAACAAGTCTTGGGTGGAATCAACGGCAGTAACGCACCCATTGCTTTACGTTCGACTGCATTCTTTGCAGAAATGACGTGCGCCGTGGCGGGCGCGGTAAGCTAATCAGAAGAACGCTGTGTCTTGATACCCGTAAGTGATTATCTCACGGAGAACTACTCATGCCGACCGCCATGTCAACGACGTCCAATTTCAATCCCACAATGGAAAATCTTGAGCAAAGACGACTGCTATCAGGAGGAACCAGCGCAATCGTCACCCAGCATAATCTCGTTTCCGATGGATTTGTCGCGGCAGACCATACCGACGCTAATCTGAAAAACCCGTGGGGAGTGGCGTTTGGTCCGGGTGGCGCGCTGTGGGTATCGGACAATAATAGTGGGCTGGCAACGTTGTATGATGGCACCGGCTCGCCGCAGTCACTGGTTGTTACCGTTCCAGGCGGTGGGGGTGGCACGGCAAATCCCACCGGACAGGTGTTCAATGTTGGCAGCGGTTTCAACGTCCATGAGGGAAACGGCGCGGCCGCACCTGCGAAGTTCATCTTCGTGAGTGAAGATGGAAGCATTTCCGGATGGAACCCAAACGTCGATGCCACTCACGCGGTTCTCACCGTCGACAACTCTGCAGGCGGCGCGGTCTACAAAGGGGCCGCCCTTGCTCAAGTGAATGGGAAAACCGAACTGTTTGTGACGAACTTCAATGCGTCCACCGTCGAAGTCTATGATGACACGTTCACGCGTGTGTCGCGTCCTCGCGGGTTTCAGGATCGCAGTATTCCCAAAGGGTTCGCGCCGTTCAATGTGCAAAATATCGGTGGGCTTCTGTACGTGACCTACGCCAAACAGAACGCCGAAAAGCACGATGATGTCGGTGGCGCGGGCGCTGGTTACGTCGATGTCTTTAGCGCCAAAGGCAAGCTGCGCGGCCATCTCCAACACGGCAACTTCATGAACTCTCCATGGGGCGTGGCCACGGTCCCCGCGTCGTGGGGCAAGCTGGCCGGCGACATCCTGGTGGGCCAATTCAAGAGTGGGAACGTCGCCATCTTCAACCGGCACAGTGGCCATTTCGTCGGCTTAGTTGCAGATTCAACCAACGCGCCGATCCAGATCGACGGCCTCTGGGCGATTACCCCAGGCAGTGGTTCGGCAACCAGCAGCACGCAGTCCATCTTCTTCACGGCCGGTGTAAACGATGAGAAGGATGGCCTTCTCGGATCGCTGAGTTTCTCGCGAGTCAGCAACAAAAAAGTGACGGGCGGAATTTATTGAACTGATGCCGGGAAAATTGATCGAAGTACCCGCCTCACGAGAAATTCTCTGGCCGCGCCGATCATGCTTCCGTGTTCGAATAAACCCGCCCATGCCGCTTCCGGGTACAAAATTGTTTTTAGCCCGTCAGCCATTCTTTTGCCGGACTACTCATTGCGGTTTTCCTCTCGTGGTTTCCCGTCTGGTGGCAGCACTTCAAACCCCCGTTTTTCGATTCGACGAAATTTCATCGTCAAGTACGCGGCCGCGAACAGCATGGCCGCCGACAAAACGGCTATAAACACGATCCGCAACGGCATATCACGTTTCCTTCTTCTCGCTCGGTGGGAGAACGTCAAAACCGCGCGGCTCGATTGGTGGACGCCGTGAAAAGTGTTTTATGATTCCGATCCCGATGGACACGAATCCGAAGAGGAACACGACCATCGGCACGACGCCGATGATCTGCGAGCCAGTATTCATTTCACCTTGCCCGCCTTCTCGTTTGGCCCGATCTCGCTCGACATTGGCGGTTGCACCGGGAAATACGATCGCGTCATTAAATTTAGAATGCACCGATAGGCCCCTTAGGTCTATTGATTTGCAATGCACTCGGTAGGGCTCGAACCTACAACCCTCGGTTCCGAAGACCGATGCTCTATCCAATTGAGCTACGAGTGCGGCAGTCGCTGCATGTCACCCATGTGTTGCAGTTGGCGACCGGTGAGAGTCATTTGCCACATCGAACTGAAGGTCGATATGGCTCCGCACTCTCACACGCGGGGGATTATCGTCGATTTGTGTACGAAATCCAGTACGCCGTTCCATCATGTCGAAAAGTTTTCGGGGAGAACGCACGAACATTTTTAAACGGGATGCCGTTTTAGGCTTTCCTTGCATCTTTATGGGGTGAAAATATTAAGAGATCAGAATGTTCTGCCGCTGCGAAATTATTCTATCCGGGGGCGGCGCGGATCTTTGTGAGTCGTTCTATCGTTGATTGACTAGGAAGTGGTTCGTCAAAGTCCGTAGGTCGATCGGCATGCCAATCCGCGATGAGACAAGCCTAAACATTGTGGTTTTGCGCCTTTGACCGCATAGGCGATTCAAGCGAATCTATTGCATCCCGCAGAGAAGTCTGGCGGCAAATAAACTCTGTCGTGCAAACTTTGCAGTATATAATGGAGATTGCCTTTCCCTGGATATCGTTCTGGGATTGGAAGGTAGTTGGCGATTTTTTGGCACGTGACGGCCATGAACCTCAAGAAAAAATTTATATTCTGGTGTGCTCTTCTCATGGCAGTGGTGCTGGCGGTGGGCACGGTTTCGATCTGGAACATCGTCGGTCAGTTGCACGTTGCGCGGGCGACGACGGAGGAATATAACGCAATGGATCGCGCTGATGCGACTTCCGCGCAGGTCGGTTGGTTGCGTGATAGTTTGCGTGGAGTCGATGCGAATGGGTATCGGAACATTCAGTTTTTCCTGCCGATTCAGACGGAAGTTGCCGAGATCGTTCGAGCCCTTCAATCGGCGGCGCGGGTGGATGATGGGGACGGGAATGAAGAGCTTCGGTTGAGCGCGGCGGCCGCAAGTCATCTCGCTGCGGCGATGCAGCACTCCGCAAGTGAATCAACCGTACTTCCGCCAGGTACCTCAGCCGACGCCAAAGTGGCCGCTTCGGAATTGGATCAGGTCCGCGACACGCTGCTTGCGATTTTTAAACTGATGCCGAGTTCCGCGCGACGCCATGTCACTGCGTCGGCGGATCGCCTGGGAAATCGGCTTGCATGGTCATGCTTTTGGCTCTTGATTGCGCTGATTGTCTCTGCCGCGATTCATGTAAAGCAGTTTCGGACTTTGGTTCGACCGCTTCTTTGGTTGCAGGACGACATGCGTCGCAGTGCGGCCGGTGAATACAAGGATCAGGTTCAATTGCGCGGCGACCGCGAATTCAGGGAAGTCGCCAATTATTTCAACGGTCTTGCACGCGAGCTGGCGAATCTTTATTGGAGTCTTGAAAAGAAGGTGATCGAAAAGAGCCGTGAACTGGTTCGATCCGAGCGACTGGCCAGTGTTGGTTTTCTGGCCGCCGGCGTGGCCCACGAGATCAATAACCCGCTTAGCGTGATCTCCGGATATGCCGAATTGGCCGCGATGAGCCTTCGTCGCGTGGTACTGGGCGAATTCCCGGAAGGTGCAAACGAAAGCGAAGCTGAGGCAGAGACGCTGGCAAGCGTAATGGAGGCGCAGGCGATAATTCGTGATGAGGCATTTCGCTGCAAGGAAATAACCAGCCGCCTGCTTTCGCTGGCGCGCAGCGGTTCGGAAAGTCGGCAATCCTTCCGCCTGGATGAGGCGGCGCGGCAGGTCACGGTGCTCACCAAAGGTCTGCGAAACTATCGGGATCGCCGGGTGACCCTGGATTTCGATCAAACGGATTCCCTTGAAATTGTTGCAAATGTAACGGAAATCAAGCAGGTTCTTTTGAACCTGACCGTCAACGCGCTCGAAGCGGTTTCACCTGAGCGCGGAGAAGTGCGGATCGGCGGAAAACGCTCGGGCGACTGGGTCGAAATTTCCGTCGATGACAATGGTAAAGGCATGACCCCGGAAACAATGGAGCATGTTTTCGAGCCGTTCTTCACGGCCAAACGCGGTACTGGCGAACCTGGAACCGGGTTGGGTCTTTCGATCACCCACGCGATTGTTGAAAACCATGGTGGGCGCATTCGCGTGGAAAGCGAGGGCCCAGGTCGCGGCAGTCGATTCACGGTCAGGCTTCCGGCCAATATCAAACAGGCGGCGCAAATAGGAGAGACCATTTTGAGCCGGCGTTGATATTCGAACGGACTCGGCCGGTTGATCCGCCATCATCAGGAAGAATATTCATGGAACCGCGTTCACCGCTTTCGTCGTTACCATCCGGTCGTGAAGTGCTTGTTGTCGAGGATGAGCCGCGCATCCGGAATATGCTCAGTCAGGCCCTCAAGCAAATGGGATTTGTAGGCACGCTGGCCCCATCGGCGGAGGCGGCAAAGAAGATATTATCGCAGCGATCATTTGATATCCTGATCCTCGATTTGAATTTGCCGGGCATGAGTGGGATCGAGTTTCTGCAGTCGATTCGGAAACAGCATCGCGAGATTCAAGCGATCATTCTGACGGGCTTCGGTGATTTGGAATCTGCCAAGAAAGCGATCCATCTGGATGTGGTCGAGTTTCTGACCAAGCCGTGTGCTTTGGGTGATTTGGAAATGGCCCTTGACCGAGCCAGCAAACGCCGCAAAGGCCAACTGGTTGGAGAAGCAGCTTTGGCGACGGAACCCTTGCTCAGATTTGAAACCGCTCCGACCTTCAAAGTCGCAGTTGTTACGGCCGCGGCGGATGGTGAAATGGGTAAAGCGCCGGTGACGATGGAGGAACTGGAGCAACGTCATATCCTGAGCGTACTTGAGAAACACGGTGGTAACCGAGTCGCGACGGCCGAAGAGTTGCAGATCAGTCTGAGAAAACTTTACTATCGGCTCGGTGAATATCAGAGAAAAGGATTGCTGTACGAGGAGACGTGACGTGGGATTTGATCCGGGGCGAGAGGAAGTGATTTGTGAAATTCTCAGACCATCGTTTTGAACGGCACGGAATTTCCGCGCTGTACTTTTCGCGTCGCTTGCGAAATGCGTTCACGCTCGTCGAATTGCTCGTCGTCATTGGCATCATCGCGGTGCTGATTTCGATCTTATTGCCGGCCCTGTCCGGAGCACGGGAATCAGCGAATCGGTTGAAGTGCGCGAACAATTTACGGCAGATGGGATTGGCGATGTCGATATACAGTTCCAGTGCCAGGAACGGCCAATATCCGCGAACGAAATTTGATGACACGAAAGACAAACTGCAACTCGACAACGCCGGGTACAAAGTGCCGGACACCTTTGGCAATTCAGGCTATGTGGGCGAAAACAACGTCCCGGCGAGTCTTTATCTTCTTTTTAGAACTCAAGATCTCGCACCGACATTGTTGATATGCCCCTCCACGGATGCCGCTCCTGGATTTGTGACGGTCAACCGAGATACCTCCAGCAACTGGGATAAGTTTACGGACAACGTGTCCTATTCTTTGGCCGCGCCGTTTCCCAGCCCCGCTGCGACGGCGGATGGATTTGTCTGGTCCTATCTTCTCGGTCCGGAATTCGTATTGATGGCCGACATCAACCCGGGAACGCGCGGCGGTTCAAACAATACACAGGGTCCGGCGCACGACGCGACGCCGGATCAATTGGCCGTCGCCAATTCCAACAACCATCGGAATAAAGGCCAAAACGTTTTGTACGGAGACGGTCATATCGAATTTCAAAAGACACCGTACTGCGGAGCCACTCACCCAACCACGGGGATCCGCGATAACATTTACACGGCTGGCACCGGCGATTTTGGCGTGACCAGCGAAAAGGCCATGCCTGTCGACAGGCGGGATTCCGTTTTGCTTCCGACGGATGATGAAGGTGGAAAATAGAATCCGTCCCCTCCCCCCAAAGTACCAGGGGGAGGGGACCAGAAACTCCAAATCCTTTGCCTTCACTCTCGAATCTCCAATCACGCCGGCGCTGCAATGTTTGCAGCGCAAATGGGAAACAGTTTTCGAACGCTACTTTCTATGCAACAGATGTAGTGCTTTGGGATCGTTCTCACTTTAAGCAGGCCATTTGCCTGCCCGGCTCGGAAAGGAGCTTCTCGATGTTTTCCCATTTGTTTCGCAAACTCGCGAATCGTCAAATCCAGGTGGCTTCCAGGCGAAAGGCAAAGACCGACCGCCAAGTCGCACACGCCATCAATTCGGTGCTGGAATCCCTTGAAGGTCGCAGGATGTTCAGCTTCTCGGCTCCGGTGTCGTATTCAGCGAATGCTGGTGCAGTTGCAATGATCTCTGCGGATCTGAACGGCGATGGTCGCGCGGATGTCGTAACCACAAACTCCACACGCAGCGTAACATCGCTGCTCGGCAATGGCGATGCGACCTTTCAAGCAGCGCAGAGTTCCACTCTCGGACTTAATACACCAGGGTCCGTGTACACCGGGTCGCAGGCGGGTACCTTGACATCTGCGGATTTCAACGGCGACGGTCGAATGGATATCGCAACGATTTCTGGCAATAGTGGAGTCGTCCTGCTTGGAAATGGTGATGGCACCTTCCAACCGCCAATCATCTCTTATCTCGGTTCTAGCCCGAGTCGAATGTCCACCGGAGATCTGAACGGCGACGGCCACGTCGATCTTGTCGTTGCGAACACCGCAGGAACTGTAAATGTTTTGCTCGGGGACGGTACCGGCACTTTCGCCGCGCCTGTCAGCTACCCAGCCGGCTCGGCCCCGCAGGACGTGAAAGCAGTGGATCTAAACCACGACGGCAAGCTCGATCTGGTGGTTGCCAACGCGGTGAGCGCCGGCTCTGTCAGCACATTGATGGGAAATGGCGATGGAACCTTCCAGCCTTATACCAGCTACGCCGCATTCTCCGCACCATACCGCATGAGTGTCGACGATCTGAACGGCGATGGGAATCCTGATGTCGTCGTCGCCAATTCGTATACTTCCAGTTGCGTCACAGTCTTGCTAGGTAATCCGGACGGCACATTTAAGCCGTATCATAGCTACGATACGACCGCTCAGCCGTGGGAATTAAACTCGGTGGATGTAGACGGAGATGGCAAGAAAGATCTTGTTTCATCGAACGGTTCAACCTACCAGATTCAACTCAATAATGGCGACGGAACCTTTGCCGCGCCCACTATTACCCCGGGTGCGGGATTGGCTTTTGCCGCGGCAGATTTCAATGGGGACGGAGTCGCCGACATTTCCGGAGCAAATCTCTCGACGATTGGCGTCCTGGTGAACAACGCCGTGTCGGCCACGAATGTTGGCGCGGCGGTTGGATTCACAATTTCCGCTCCAGCCACAACTGCGGCAGGCACCGCACTACCTCTGACGGTGACCGCCGTCGATGTCAACGGCAATGCAGTGGCCAATTTCCTCGGCACGGTTCATTTCGTCACAACTGATCCGCGAATGACTGGATTTACCTATACCTTCATCGCCACGGATGCCGGCACGCATACCTTCGCCAACGGCTTCGCTCTCTATACGCTGGGTTCACAGACAATTACCGCGACCGGCCCGGTTCAATTGACGGGGAGCGTCAGCGTGAATGTGACTGGCGCACCGGCGGCCCGCTTCGTCGTCTCGGCGGACGCGACGGTTGTTGCCGGCAATCAAACGTCGTTCGCGATCACCGCATATGACAACTTTGGGAATCGGGCTTCGGATTATACCGGCACGGTTCATTTTAGTAGTACGGATGTTCAAGCCGGGTTGCCGGCCGACTATACATTTGCGTCAGCAGATGTGGGCACGCATACTTTCGCGGCAACACTCAGGACGGCTGGGGCACAAAACGTTTCGGCCCGTGACTTGGTTACGGCGAGTCTGGTAGGTTCGTCCACCTCTATCCTTGTCACACCAACTGTCGCCAGCTCGATGAAGATTGTGGGAGGTGGAGGGCATATCGGAACACCTCACACCGTCACGCTTACGATAGTCGATGTGTTCGGCAACATCGCTTTGGGATATCAGGGGACAGTGATTGTGAGCAGCTCGGATGCCAGCACGATTCTTCCCGCCAGCGCGGCGGTTGTGAACGGGGTCGGGCATTTCTCGGTCACTCTCTCGTCGCTCGGCACGCAAACATTGACTGCGACCGACATCGCCACTCCTGCATTTACCGCTACGGAATCCATTGTCGGAACTCCAGGATATGCAGTTAAGCTTGTCGCCTCGACGATGCCCGGCGGCGTCGCAGGCACAACACAGACGGTTACCATCACGGCGTACGACGGCTTTGGTAACGTCGCCGTCGACTACAGCGGGGCGGTCATCGTCAGCAGCACAGATGTTCGAGCCAGCCTTCCCATGTATGTCTTCAACGCTGCCGACAACGGAACACATACGTTTGCGATCACGCTGACGACTGCCGGAACGCAGTCTCTTACGTTCCGCGACTACTACAGCAGTTCACTGTCAACCACACTGACCGGGATTGTAATCACGGCGGCCGCACCCACCTCATTAACCACCACGTTACTGGGAGTCAGCGTGGCCGGCGCCAATCAAACGTTTACAGTAACCGCTCGTGACGCATTCGGAAATATAGCCACGGGATATCGCGGCACGGTGAACCTAACTACCAGCGATACGCTTGCCACTCTACCTTCATCGTATACCTTCACGGTAAGCGATTCAGGCCTACATACCTTTACGTTTGCGTTCAAATCATCGGGCGGTCAGACTTTGACGGTCCAGGATTCAGTGAACTTGACGTGGACTACGTTCCAGAAGGACATCGCGGTTGCCCCTGCGGCGATGGCGGGATTCGCGTTTAGAACGCCTTCGAACGCCGCTGTTGGCGTTGCGTTCAGCGCGACGCTCTCTGCGGTAGATGCCTTCGGGAATACAATCACCGGCTACGTGGGCAAGGTGCATTTCAGCGGCCCGACAGGATTTGGCAACATCCTTCCGGCGGACTACACGTTCACTGCGTTGGACCGAGGTTCCCATATCTTCTCCTTCACTTTGAAAACGACTGGAACCCAAGTCATCAACGTCGCCGATACCCTTAACGGCACGTTGAAAGGCAGTACCAGCATACTGATCGCCTCATCGGGCGGCGGCGGGGGCAGTGGCGGTGGAACCGGCGGTGGGGGTGGTGGAAAGAAAGTTATCGTTTGAACTGTCCGAAATGGTGATTGAAAAGACGACTCACCATGTTTAAATGAGATTGCGTTGAGCTTCGACGAAACCGCGACATCGCCGTCCACCCCGCATCGCTTTGGGAGGAGGGATGTCGCGGTTCTTTTGTTCAATCTTCAACACTATAAGACGTTAACCGAGGTACTGATTGTGTCGACAATTCAGTTGCCAGTACTGCTAAAGGCGTTTGAGTCGTTTATCCACGAGAACTGAGGCTCGATTTGTGCGAATTGCATGGCAGCTTTGCGTCGCGGTTGCGCCGGGCCTTTAAGGTCAGCGCCTGCATCGGACTGTATCTGCTACTGGTTCGATTGATCGCCCAGCCATTGCATGCGCGCGGCTGGATGCAGTCACCGCTCGCGGCCATTAATGCGCTGGGATTTGTTCTTGAGTTTCCTGGATCAGCGGTGTCGGGAATCATCAACCATCGCGCAAGCGAACACGTCGACGGGTTTCTCTGGGCGATATCGCTCGGGTCCAATCTTATTCTCTACACTACGGGGCTATGCGTCGTCTCAAAGTTTCGGAGACATCCCACGGGCGGTCCGTCAACTGGAAGCGTGACCTCGGCCAATAGCATCATAGCAAGTAGCCTTCCAACCACCTTCTCGTCACACGCGTGTTATTCACGACGCCAATTCTTTCGTAAAAGTGCCGACCTCGCTGCAGGCGGGGCACTGGGTAGTAGTTTTGGTTACGCGCTTCTGGTCGAGCCTGGGAATATTCGAATCACTCAGCAACGCTTTAAGATTCGCGATCTACCCCATCAATTGAATGGTCTGCGTGTGGTTCAGATCAGTGATGTGCATCATGGCCCCTGGTTAGGCCTGGAGCGAGTTCGCGAGGTAGTCCGTCTTGCGAATGCGCTGGAATCGGATTTGATTTTTCTGACGGGTGACTATGTCTATGAGTCCCCGCGATATATTGAACCAGCCATCGCGGCACTGTCAGAATTGAAGGCGAAGATCGGCATCGTCAGTGTGCTTGGCAACCACGACTGGTGGGATCATGGCATCCCGATGAAGGCCGCCTTTGCCCGTTGTGGATTGCCGTTGATTGATAACAAGCGGGTCATTCTCACACCCGGTCGGTCACTGGTTCCGAATGCCGACGAAGGGCTTTGCATCGGCGGCGTAGGCGATCTCTGGGAAGACATTCCAGACTATCACGCTGCCTTGTCCAACCTACCTCTGAAGATGCCGCGCCTGTTGCTGGCGCACAACCCCGACTGCGCGGAGGACCCGATCTTCCTCGGTGGGAATCACCGCGTTGACCTGATGATCAGCGGCCACACCCATGGTGGACAAGTCTGGATTCCCGGAATGGGTACCCCGATTCTGCCATCGCGATTCGGCCAAAAGTACGCCGCGGGCTTGGTTCAAGGCCCGGCGTGCCCGGTCTATATCTCGCGCGGTATCGGACTTTCAGGCCTGCCGATCCGCTTCGGCGTTCCACCGGAAATCGCGTTGATGGAATTGACTCAAATGTAAAAAAATGCAACAAAATGCGACAGAATGCAACAAAAAATGGGGTGGTGTGTTGCGGAGCAGACCTGCGATTTTGGGGGCCGCGAGCGGAAATGTCCCAGTTCTATGCTGTGATGATCGCAGAACTGTGACATTGCGATCCTATTCAGTTATTTTGGCGTTGTGGCGTAAGGAATCGGAGAAACAAGAGGTGGCCCCTTTTCGGTGAGAATGATTGCCATCGGGTTCGCTTTAGCGAACGAAATGGCCCGATTGTGCAAGAGTGTTTTAGAGTGTCTTTCAGTTTGGTGCATCGCATCAGCACGGTTTTGTTGGGTGGGCGTACTCTCATCTTTCCCCACATTCCACCCGATGCGCATTTCGTAGCCACAGACGAGCAGCGAGAGCTTGCGCCAGCCGCGCCAGAGCGTAAGCCAGCCGGGGTCGCCGTCGCCTTTGCGGCCCATGAATCCGCCTCGTGCATTGTCAAAGCTGGGATTTAGGGTGCCACGGGTCGCGGGGTGACCGGGCCGGGGTGGAGACACCGCCCGGACCGCCCCCGGGGTGGGGGGGCCGGGCCCCGGGCGCCC
>JBBRMF010000126.1:0-14164 GCA_038230975.1 Tepidisphaerales bacterium | reverse complement strand
TCGTCGGCAAAGACGGATTTAGTCGGTCGATGGTTCCGCCCATCGGAGGCGAGCTTCATTGGATCGACGGTTTAGTCACGTTGAAAGACGACCAGGGCCGTGAACGTATGATCGCAACTCTGGCAAAGCTCAAAAGCATGAGTGAAGTCCTCGGCCGTGAGCTTGTTGTGTTCAATGACGAAAAAGGAACGTTTGAGACATTGAAGAATCTGGACCTCAAGTCGCCGGTTCGCTTAAGCGGTCATCCATTCCGACACGCTGCCGATGGGGTTGAATATATTTACTGCGGTGAATCAGCGCCGAATATTCGCGTGAAGGCGGATTGGAAAAGTGTGATCGATCCGGCCGCGTACGAATCCTACACGCAGGAAAATTCCAAGTGGGCATGGCGGAAAAATGCAGTGCCTTCCGACCAGCCGTTGAAGTTACGGGATGTTGAAACCCGCAAGATATTCGACGCGCACAACGGGTCGATCTGTTGGAACGCGTTTCGACAAAAGTGGATTATGATCGTAGCCCAGCGGGGTGGGAAGACATCATTCCTCGGCGAGATCTGGTATGCCGAGGCCGACGCCCCGGAAGGGCCATGGCTGGATGCTCGAAAGATCCTCACGCACGATCGCTATTCGTTCTACAACCCGGTGCAGCATCCGATGTTCGATCAGGAAGGCGGGCGGATGATCTATTTTGAAGGAACCTACACAACAACCTTTTCGCGGGACAGTGACCCGACTCCGAGATACGAATACAACCAGATCATGTATCGATTGGATCTGTCTCAGTTCGCAGAGCCCGGCGGGAAGGGCCATTAAAGGGATGGGGAAATCCGTCACTCGACTCGCTGATGCGCCGGACAATCGAATCGTTGCCAGAGTCACGCGATTGTGGCCGGTGGCGAATTGGGCAATTCGTGCGAAGATTCAATTCCGATCTCTCGATCGATATCACTAAGGATGAGTTTGCGTCGCTACGGCTATCGGGGTATTGTCGTCGGCGAATGGGCATCGAATCCCGGTAGTTTATCGAATCTGGATGCCAGATGAGGCCATGATGGGGTTGCGTTTTAGTCCGATTGCATGCTTAGCTGGACGGAGACAATTCATGAAGTTTTTGAAATCCAAAAAACAGAGTCGCGCCGCCTTGCGCATGATGGAGCAGTCTGCCGGATTTGCGATTGAACACTTGGAAAGTCGGCAGATGCTGAGTCTGCCAGGCAATCCCACGGGTATCGCCGTGGGGACGGCAACTCCGTCCTCGCTCACACTCACCTGGCAGGATAACGCGAACAACGAAAGTGGTTTTGGGATCGAGCGGCTCATCAACGGCAACTGGTCCCCGCTCAACGGTAATCTTGCGGCCAACACGCAAAGCTATACCGACTCCGGCTTGGCGGCAAATACTGCCTACGCCTATCGCGTCCATGCATTCAATGTCAGCGGAAACTCCGCATACAGTTTCATCGGGAATGCGGTGACGGCTCCCAATGTCGTGGCCGAGTCGCCTCCGTTTTCGCCCTACTTTCTTTCAGCCGTCGCCAACTCCAGCACACAGGTCTCATTGAGCTGGTTCGATAACGCGGGTACGGAAACGGGTGTCAAGGTTGAGCGTAAGACGTCGAATGGTGCCTTCGCCGTGATCGCCACACTTGCGCCGCATGCCCAAAGTTATTCAGATATGACGGTCGTCGGCGGCACCGCATACACCTATCGGGTTGCGGCGTTCAATAACGCGGGAAGCTCGCCGTATACGAATGAAAGTGCTGTCAATACGCCCGGAGTTGTCGTCACACCGACGGCACCCTCCGCCCCGACCTCGCTCGTGGCTGCCTCATCTTCAAGTTCACAAATCGGGTTGGTCTGGACTGACAATGCGAATAACGAAACCGGGTACAACGTCGAACGTTTGAATGGAGCCACCTGGACTGTTATTGCCTCGCTACCCGCTAACTCATCCAGCTATAGCAATACCGGGCTCACTGCGAACACGGCTTACAGCTATCGCGTGAATGCGATCAATGCGGCCGGTCCTTCGACCTACAGTAACACGGGTACGGCAACCACCCAGCAGACCGGTGTTTCGACGACTCCGCCTTATGCGCCCTATTTCCTTTCGGCCACCGCAGATTCCAGCTCGCAAGTCTCGCTGAAATGGTATGACAACTTCGGTGCCGAAACCGGGGTGAAGGTCGAACGGAAAACGGGCAACGGTGCTTACGGTGTGGTGGCCACGCTGACTCCACATGCCCAAAGTTATGTCGATACCACCGTCGCCGGGAACACAACGTACACCTACCGCGTAACGGCATTTAATGATGCGGGTAACTCGCCGTACACGAATGAAAGTTCCGTCGCGACTCCCCAGGGTACCGTAACGCCGACCATTCCGGCGGCCCCGACCGCATTGGCGGCAACGGTGGTCTCTACGACACAAATCAATTTGGCGTGGACCGACAATTCAAATAACGAAACCGGTTTCACCATCGAAAAATTAAATGGCGCAAACTGGTCGGTCATCACGTCCCTCGCCGCGAATTCAACCAGTTACTCGGTTGTAAATCTGACGCCTGCCACGGCATACAGCTATCGGGTAAATGCGGTCAATGCTGCTGGCCCCTCCGGTTACACTCCCACCGCGACGGCGACGACTCAAGCAGTCATCGTCACGCAAACACCGCCTTTCGCGCCGTACTATCTGTCAGCGGTCGCCAATTCCAGCACGCAGGTCACATTGAACTGGTACGATAATTTCGGGGTTGAAACCGGCGTCAGCGTTGAACGCCAAACGGCCAACGGACCTTTCACCGTAGTTGCCACTTTGGCCCCTCATGCCGCGACCTATGTGGATATTGCCGTTGCGCCGAACACAACCTATACCTATCGTGTTGCTTCATTCAATCTGGGCGGCAATTCGCCTTACACGAATATCAGCTCGGCATTGACACCCCCTGGCACGGTTGTCATGCCCGGGCCGACCGCGCCGACACTCTTGTCGACGGTCGCCGACAGCACTTCGCAAATTACGCTCAACTGGATCGACAATTCCAATAACGAAACCGGCTTTGCCGTCGAACGGCAAAACGGCGCAAGCTGGACCCCGGTCATCACCCTCGCAGCGAACACCACTAGCTACAGCGACGCCAGTCTTGTTCAAGCCACGAGCTACACGTACCGCGTTCGCGCGGTAAACGCAAACGGTGCGTCGGCTTACACCAATACCAGCACCGCGACGACAAAATCGGTCGTCGTGACCGGACCGAACGCGCCAACATTGCTGTCGACCGTCGCCGACAGCAGTTCGCAAATTACGCTCAACTGGATCGACAATTCCAATGACGAAACCGGCTTTGCCGTTGAACGGCAAAACGGCGTGACATGGACCCCCGTCATCACTGTCGCAGCGAACACGACAACCTACAGCGATGCCAGTCTTCTTCAAGCCACGAGCTACACATACCGGGTTCGCGCGGTAAACGGAAACGTTGCGTCGGCTTACACGAATACCAGCACCGCGACAACGAAATCGGTCGTCGTGACGGATGCGCCGGCGGCTCCAACCGGTCTTGCCGCGGCCACGGTGTCTGACACGCAGTTGTCACTACTCTGGACAGATAACTCTACCAATGAAACCAACTTTAAACTCGAGCGACAGAACGGCGCCAATTGGGTTGTCGTTGCCACGTTGCCCGCCAATACCACTTTCTATATCGATGGGGGTTTGACGGCGGCAACGATGTACACCTATCGCGTTAACGCGGTGAATGCCGGGGGTCCATCGGCCTACACCAACCTTATTTCCGCCACCACGAATACGACCGGCGGCACATTGCCGCGCACGGATCTCACCACGTTCTTCCCGATCGGCGCATTCCTTCAACCGACGTATACGTTCAGCGATTGGAAGGCGCGCGGCGTCAACACGATGGTCGGCTTCGAATCGTACGGCGACGCAACGACGTTTGAACAGTGGACGCAGGTCGCCAACGATCGCGGTTTGAAATACATGCGCGAGCCGTTGGCCAATCCCGCTCTCGATAAAACCGATCCGAATCTGCTGTCCTGGTTGTACCCGGTCGACGAACCAGATCTCACCGACCTGGCCACCGCACAACCCCCGGCACAGGCTGAATTCAATCTGCTGCGTTCGATCGATCCAACCCGCCCGATCGCCACCACGTATGCCGGTGGATATGTTCTCGACTGGCTCAAGGGCGTTCGGGACCGGAACTATTATGAAACCATGACCCAATACACCGACTGGGTCATGCCTTGCATTTACCCGGTGACCGGATGGAATCAACCGGAAAATATTAGCGGCGTCGGTAAGCTGGTCGATCGCGTGGCAGAATGGTTCCCCGGCAAGCGCAACATCGCGTATATCGAAACCAGCAACCAGAACCTGCCTTGGGTGGGCCCGCAGGAAAGAGGCGTAACGCCTGATGAATTCCGTGGCGAAGTGTGGGATGCCGTCATCCACGGGGCGACCGGCATCGTCTATTTCCCGCACTCGTTGACGCCCTTTAATTATGACGCAACTCCTGCCAATGTTATCGCGGAAATGACCGTACAAAACGCACGGTTAAGCAAATTCGGAACGGCCCTGCTGACCACTCAAAATCCTGCTGGAACCAGCATCTCCAATAACGGCACCATCGAGACATCGTGGCGCATCTTCAATGGTAAGAAGTATTATTTCACTTTGAATCTGTCCGCGAACGCCGTGAGTAATGTCTCGCTGGCCACTACCGGTCTTGCTCCGGCGACGACGCTGGCGGTCGATGGCGAGAATCGAAGTGTAACGCTGCAAAACGGCAACATCATCGACAGCTTCAAGCCGTACGAGATGCACGTGTATGTTGCCTGAGTGTTTTCGCAGGAGATTGGTCGTTGAACCCGCAGTTAATAGGCAAAATTGATCGCCGCCTTGGCAAGCCAATCTGCTGGTTTCTTACCACTGCGCGCCGTATCGGCCGGCTCTTTTCACCCAGCCGAGTTGCCGGGCCGGTTCAGAAAATTCTCTTCATCAAAATGATCGAACAAGGGGCGACGGTGCTGGCTTACCGCGCGCTGCAGACTGCGGTCGATCGCGTGGGGCGCGAGAATGTCTACTTCTGGGTCTTCAAGGAAAATCGACCCATTCTCGATTTGCTGGACATCATCCCTCCGGAAAATGTGCTGGTCATCGACACGGATACGTCGATCCGCCTTGCCCTCGGCATGTTCGGCACTTTATGGCGCGCACGGCGGATGAAATTCGATGCAGCCGTCGACATGGAATTCTTCTCGCGCGCCTCGGCGATTCTGGCTTTTTTGACCGGGGCTCGCCGAAGAGTGGGACTGCATCGCTTTGGAGGTGAAGGGCCCTATCGCGGCGATCTGCTGACCCATCGCGTGCAATACAATCCTTACCTGCATGTGGCGGTGCAGTATCACCAATTGGTTCAATCGATCTGGGTGGATCCGAAGCAAACACCGCTGCTGAAAGAACCCGCGCCGCGCCTCGATGATGGCGGATACGAACCTCCGAAGTTTAGGTTACGTGAGGGCGAAGTAGCCACGGTGCGCGGCATTCTCGAAAGGCTCGCCGGTCAATCGGTCGAAGGGCCAATTCTCCTGGTCAACCCCAATGCCAGCGATCTTTTGCCTCTTCGCAAATGGTCAACGGAACGTTTCATCGAACTGTCGCAACGGCTTTTGAACGATGAACCCGACGCATTGCTCGTCATCACCGGCGCGCCTTCTGAGCGAGAGGCGGCCGAGAAAGTCGCCCGATCCATCGCCACCGAACGCTGCATCAGCATCGCAGGGCATACGACATTGCGACAACTCATGGTGCTTTACACGATGGCCGATGTGCTGGTGACCAACGACAGCGGGCCGGGACATTTTTCGTCGATGACCGATGTTGATTCGGTCGTACTGTTCGGCCCGGAAACGCCCACGCTTTTTGGCCCACTCGGTCAAAAAACGCATGTGATCTGGGCGAACCTCTCTTGCAGCCCGTGCGTGAACGCAATCAATCACCGCTTTTCACCTTGCAATGACAATGTGTGCATGCAGGCAATCACCGTGGATGCGGTTCATTCAACCGTGAGCGATATCATTCGACGGCGTCGCATAAAAGCCAAACCCCTCCCTCTGGTCCTCTCCCCCCATGTTGTCATGGGGGGAGGGTTAGGGTGAGGGGTTCTTCGCATTTTTTGGTAGTGATTGTCGATTCAAATTGAAGAAAGACCCCTCACCCTAACCCTCCCCCCGGAGCACCGGGGGGAGGGAACCAGACATGAAAATTCTCGATCGCTACGTCACTGCCAGCTTCATCAAGAATTACCTCTTGAGCTTCATGATTCTCGTGGGGCTTTATGTCGTACTGGACATGCTCTTCAACTTCGATGATTTGATGGCCGTTCAAACCCGTGGCGGGTACAGCGGGGTCGAAACAATCTGGCCGCTCTTGCGAACCATCGGGGACTATTACTTCTATCAGATATTCCTCTTTTTTGTGCAGCTATCCGGCATCATCCCCATCGTGGCGGCGGCGTTTACGCTAATGCGCATGAGCCGCCAGAACGAACTCAGCGCCATTTTATCCGCAGGCGTTCCGTTGCTGCGGCTGGCGTGGCCGATCATCGCGGCGGCGATCGTGCTGAACGCGCTGCTGATGGTCGATCAGGAATTGGTGATTCCGCAGATGATTCCGAAGCTGACGCGCAGTCACAACGAAGCCGGGCAGGCGTCGGGCAACAGTTTTCAGATTCACTCGATGCAGGATGAGAATCGCAATCTGCTTCTGGCTGCGAAATACGTTCCGCAACCCCAGACGCCGTTCATGCAGGAAATTACGATTATCCAGCGGAACGAGGAATACATGCCAGTGGCTCAAATCACCGCCGAGCGCGCCGACTGGGAACCGCGCGCCAATGGCGGACAATGGAAGCTGACCCGGGCCAAGATCGTCACCGGCCTTGAACCGGGCGGTAAGACGACGATTAAAGATTACAATCTGCCATACAAGGGCAGCATCACACCGGAAGAAGTAGCGCTTTATCGAAGCGGCGCGTTCGTGAATATGTTATCTACCGAGCGGATCAATCAACTGCTCGATCGACCCTTGAGCTATGGCAGCGCTGAACTGCTGCGCGTGAAGCATGCCCGATTCACGCAGCCCTTAATGAATATCATTTTGCTTCTTCTGGCGATCCCCTGCGTTTTGACGCGCGAGCCGGGGAAGTTGAAGTCCGCCGCGATGAAATGCCTGACACTAAGCGGGCTTGGGCTGGGGAGTATCTTCCTGTGTACGATGCTCGGCGGTAAATCCCCGAACACCGAATGGGCCAATCAGTGGCCGGCGATCATGGCGTTTGTGCCAATCGTGATCTTCGGTCCGGTCGCGGTGTTTCTGCTGGACCGGGTTGAATCATGAATCCGGTCCCCTCCCCCCGGAGTACCAGAGAGAGGGGATTAGAAATCACACGCCTTTGGCAAGGAACCCACCGTCGACAACAATCGTTTCGCCAGTGGTATAGCTCGCACACGGGCTTAGCAGGTAGATCGTGGCACCGACCAACTCATCGGCACTACCGAACCTTCCGAGCGGCGTGTGCTGCTTGAGCCATGCACCGCGGGGCGTGCCTTCGATCAATGGCCGATTCAAATCCGTGGGGAAAACACCGGGGGCAACGCCATTTACGCGAATGCCCAGCGGTGCCCATTCATTGGCCAACCCGCGCGTCAGACCCATCACACCGCTTTTGCTGCACGCGTAGGCGAGCACTTCGGTCAATGAGATAAAACTATTCAGCGAGGCGATGTTCACGATCGCGCCGCGAAGCCCTTTTTCATTCGCGGGTTGATCTCTCATCACCCGGGCCACTGCCTGGCAGACGATAAAATTGCCGACCAGGTTCACTCGCACGATTCGCTCGAAGTCGGCTGGGTCCATGTCGATGGATGCAACGCGCTTGATAACCCCGGCGGCGTTGACCATGCCGTCGATTCGACCGTACTTTTTCGATGTGTAATCGACCGCCGCCTGCACACTCTTGACGTCGGCAACGTCGATCTGCACCCCGTCACAATTGCCACCGAGCTCTTTCTTGATCGCCGCGACTTTGTCCGGATTCGTAGAACCCGCGACGACCTTCGCGCCAGCCGCCGCACAACCAAGCGCGATCTCCCGGCCGATCCCGCTCGTGCCGCCGGTAACAAGAATGACTTTATTCGAAATATCGAAACCCGTGTATGCCATGTAATCCTCGAAGCACTATCGCTTTTGAATCAACAGCGCGAGCAGGTCGCGAAGTTCCTGATCGGTCAGACTCTGAATCAGGCCATCGGGCATGATCGATTCCTTACGGATTTTGCGGTCGACGATGTCTTTTTCAAGCACCATGACTTCGATCCCGCTGGCATCGACGTAAACTTCTTTCGATTGACCGTCTCGGCGAAGAAGAATGCCATCAATTTTTTTGCCATCCTTCGTGGTGACTGTCCAGAAAGTGAACAGCGGGGCGATTTCACGGCTCGGGGTGAGGATGGATTCCAGCACATGCTCGCGGCTCTGCGAGTGACCGATCATCGAAAGATCCGGCCCGATCGCGCGACCTCGCCCTTCGATCATGTGGCATCGAAAGCAACCGGGGCCGGAAGGATGAAAGAAAATGCGACGGCCCGCCTCTGGATCTCCCGGAGATTGATCTAGAATTTTTTGCCAGGCACTGGTCTCCGATTCCGATGGACGGGCCGCTGCGGGTTGACCGAGCAGGCGTTGGATCAACTCTGAATCGGCCGGGTATTTTGTCGCCAACTGTCTGATCTGTTCCTGCTGCGGTCCGGTGAACTTCGTCGTAAGAGCACGCAGTGATCGCAAGGCTTCCTGTCGCAATGAAGCGTCTTTTCCCGCTGCGAGTTCAACCAACAGATCAAATCGAGCGGCGGCATCTTCGGCCAGTCCAAGCACGGCTTCGGCGCGGAGGCGCGAATCCAGTTTCGCATTCGCCGCCACCTCCGAAAGCAGTGGATATCTGGCCGAGTCAGTATCGCCGTTTAAATATCGTACGGTTTCAAGCTGAAGCTGCGGGGTTGGAGATTGAAGAAATGCCGCCATCTGACTCATCGGAATCCGCGGATGCGTGGGCATCAGCAGATGAAGCGCGACGGCTTTCGTCAAATCGTTGGCACCGGCAGCATTCATGCGCGACAACAGCACGGCGTTGATTTTCTTAGCATCGATCTTGCCGGTTTTGTCCCCATCCAGTTGACCGATGGCCGCGATCGTCATGCCGAGCAGGCGGGGGGACATGACATCCGATTGAAGTAATTGCTCCAACTGCGGTCGAGCTTCTTTCACGTCTTTTTCAGCGATGACACGGACGGCCATCTGGCGAACGCGATCATCAGGATCTTTCAGGGCGTCATTCAAATACGCTTGGAATCCGCTGCCGCGCCAAAGCAATGCAGCCAACAATCCGATCCGCTGCGGCGCGGTGGTGAGCGAGTTCCAATTGACCCTCTCAGATTCCGCAAGGCGAGATAGGCCAAACTGGGCGGCTTGCGCGGTTGTGGGATCCGGATCATCGAGCGTGGCGATCAACGCCGGGATATCTTTGGATTGGCGTGATTCGGCGGCATGCAACATCGCGGGGGTCGGCTTTGAATCTTTGGAAGCAACGGCTTTGGCAAACGTCAACTTCCACACGCGGCCCTTGCCGTTGACGGAATAGCTGCCCGATGCCCAGTCGGTGACGTACATCGATCCATCCGGTGCCGTGGCTAAACCGACAGGACGAAAATCATCCGTGCCGACCAGCAGGGGTTGCATCTCGGCGGTGTACGAAGCTCCGCGCGGCGTGAGGGAATAGCTCTGAACTTGATGGTCGCGCCAACTGCTGACCAGCAAGCGATCCTGCTGCCATCGAACCGCGCAAGGGGCTTCACCCACGCCAGCAACCATCCGCAGCGTGCCGGGCAATTCACCATCCCAGGCCTGAAGAGGATGCATGCCGGTGCGGCCGTAGCGATATTCGTAGCCGTAATCTCCACCAGGAACCACCTGAACCAAACGGCAAGGTGGCCGACCATCCGGATCGTTATCCACGGCCCACACATTGCCAGTGGGATCTGTCCCCATTCCAAACGGATTCCAAAATCCGCGAGCAACCATTTCGAGATTGTGTCCTGTTGAATCGATGTGGAAGACGGCGCCAGCACCTTTGTCATCGCTGATGGATTTGCCGTCCGTTCCCTTCAGAGTCCAGAGAGTGCCGGAGTTTTCACCGATGCCAAAGTAGATGCTTCCGTCGGCGGCCAATGCGAGACCATGCAGCCCGTTATGGGGATAGTTCCCAGCCGTATCGAGTTTCGCGAGCGTGATTTTCTGAGGCTTCCCTTCGGCGCTGGTGTTTTCGACAAGTCGAAAAATCTCATTGCGGGAGGAGACCAGGATTGAACCATCCCGATCGGCGACGAGATTCATCAGGTAGTTTTCACCTTCGTAGAACGTCGTTATTTCGTCCGCATGCCCGGTGTTTTTCGGGTCGTGCAGAATGCGAATGCGGTCGGTGGCGGGGCCGTGATAATCTTTCGGGCGAAAGTGCGAATTCGATTCGATCACAAATACGCGGCCTTGCGCGTCGACGGTGATTCCGATCGGTGTGACGATCTGAGGTTCGCCGGCGAATAGCGAAACCTTCACCGATCCATCCGGAGATTGCGGTGCGAGCGGAATTTCCGCGCTCGAACATCGCGTTATGCAGCAAAGTCCTGCGAGTATTAAGACTCTTGAAGAAAGTTGACGAACGACCGAAATCAACAATGCGGAGGGCATCAAGCGCCTTTCGATTCAGAACGCTAACTTTAATGGGACACGGTGATCGTCGCTGATCATCGCTGTGTAAAGTAGTAGCGTCAATCGTTGGCGTTGATGGATGAAAGTGGCATGGGCAGGATGCCCATGCCACTAAAATCAAATCCGCCGCTCGTATTATCGTCGTTTTTTCGCCGCAGTGGCCTTGGTGCCGGTCAGGGCGTTGAGTGCTTCCGCCGGGGCGATGGAGAACCAGTTGAAGTTGCCGACGAAACCTGAGGTTCCGGCTTTTTCCATCACGACTCGGAAGACGTGCTTGCCGGCTTTGAGCTTCAGGCCTTTCACGGTTTCCGTGGCGTAGTTATCCCACGTCCCGGTGTTCGTCACGGTGATCGACCCGCCCACTTTCTTGCCGTCGACTTCAACGTGGAACTTACCGCCTGAACCGACCGCTGCCGTTTGAGCGAAGAACGCATACGTGCCGGCTTTGGCGACACTGAACGAGTAGTTCATCCACTCGCCCGCGTGGGCCCAGCCGACGATCTCGGTGTTCTGTGAAGCGCTCCATGTCGTATCAACAGAACCATTGCGATAGGCATCGCCGCCTTCATTGTTGGCGGTGGTATCGTGGAATGCGAGTCCTTCACCGCCATTGTCGTAGTTCGCGGCGCTGATTCGGGTGGAAGTAGCGAAGGGGTTGCCCGTGAAAGGGGATTGCTGCTGCGGATTCGTTGCCGCCGTAACGATGGCAGGTTTGGCAATTGCCCTCGGTGCGGGAGCCGGCGCGGGTTTTGGTGCCGGAGTCGGATTGCTGACAACTGGAGGAACGGTGACGGGAGGTCGAGCCGTCACTGGATTGCCCTTGGCCTGACCACTTCGCTGATAAGCCAGGCCGATGGCGGCCGGCACGTTCAAGCGCGCGTAGTTCGCGTTGCTATAGGAATCATAAACATATGTCGCGCTATCTCGAAGTATCTGGAAGACCTGGTCTGCGGTAAATTTCGAATTCACCTGCTTGACGAGTGCTGCGGCACCCGTCACCTGCGGGCTGGCCCAACTGGTGCCATAGCTGGGGAGGTCGGCATGAATTCCACTGTAGTACCAGGTGACCTCAATATTCTCTGCCGGCGCGACAAAATCCAGAGCGGGCCCACGCGGTGTAAAATTGCTCAGTTGATCCGATGGATTCACCGATCCGACATTGTGAATCAGATTATTGATATGCGAATATGCGGGGCCCGGCCCGTAATTACCCACCGCACCGGCCATGAACACACCTGCATCGTGCAGGGTCTGCAATTGGCCGACAAATTGTGTTTCATCCGAGCCCGCCTGATCGAGGTAGTTGAGCGCGACGATGTTGTATTGCGTGCGATGGGCGATCACCCAATTCAGCGCTTCCTGCATGTGGTACGTGCCGCTGGCTCGAAGTGAGATAATCTTTGCGCCGGGAGCGACGCCCTGATAGAGCAACCCATCAACAACGTGCGGGTCAGCGGCGATTTGACCGCTGGTGCCCGTGCCATGCGCATCGCCGTCTGAGGGGAAAGTATCGTAGTTGCCCGTGTTGAAGTTCCAGGAGGTGATAATTTTGTTGCCGTACCCGTTGCCAAGGGCTGGATGGTTGTAATCGACGCCCTGGTCGATAATCACCACCGTCTGACCAGCGCCGGTGATGCTGGGATAATTTTGAGCGGCCACATCCAGACCAATCTGCTTGTCCTGCGTGCTCCACGGAGCGGCGGAAAGAAACTGCCGGCTTTCGAGCACTTCAACATCAAATGAAGTGTCGAACGACGCGGAGGTCAATTCGCGGACAATGTTCTTGGTCTTGTTTTTGGCCATCAACACTACCTCTGAAAAATGAGAACAATTTCAGCGCACCGCGATTTGCGACGGCGCGGAAACAGCGATCGGGGTCACGGTGACAAACGTCAACGCGAGCCCGCTGTCGCAAAACAAAGCAACAGGGAGAAGGGCGGGGGAAAAAGCACCGAGCCCAAACGACGATTAAATTGGAGATTTCCGCTTTCCGCGTCTGGTACGGATCAAACCGTTGAAGACGGGTGCGGATGGAGGATCACTTCGGAAGTGTCAAAACACGGACCGAAAGTAACAGACAGGTGAAACCTGACCGCTGAAGTTGAACGTTGACAGACGTCCAGTTTCAGTGGCGAGAGTCGGCACTCGGGAAGCGTCGACCGTCGCGGGATCCTTACGACAGAGATCAAACACGTCAGTGGATTCGACATTGAGAGATGTCATTTACTGAAGTGTTGCGGGCGTTTTACGAAGATCAGCTAAACGAGTCAACCCCAATTCGCCAAATTCCAAGAATATTTATTGGACCTTGCGAAGCAGTCTGAAGCAAAGCGCTCTGCCGTACTGCGTGGGGTTGGAGTATGATGACACTTGATATGAGTCGATTGAAAGTCTTCAAAATTTTCCGCCCCGTTGCAGGGATCGCGATCATTTGCGCCGCAATACCAACGCTCGGTCTTGAGCCGGATCTCAGTTCACCGCAAGCGGCGTTAAAGAGCCTGAATCAGGCGGTTGAATCTCAGGATGGGGCGGCGGTACTCAAAGTTTTTTACTCTTCGACCGCCGAAGAGCGCGATTTGGCGCAGGCGTTTTCAGACTTGATTCTTGCCGCGAAAAAACTGAGCGAGGCGGAAAAAACAAATTACGGAGTAGCGGGGGTTCCGCCGGCCACGGGAGTGATGAGCGTTGACGAACTCTCTCATCTCGATCGCGCCGATTTAAAGATCACGGGCGACACCGCCACGCTGTTGCCCCTCGGTCGGTCGCGGGCGATTCAGTTTCACCGATCGCAGGAACGATGGCAGTTGGTGATTCGGGATTTCGCCAACGCCGAAGATAATTTGCCGCGACAAGTCTCCATCCTGAAAAAGGTGACGCAGGTGTTTGAGACTGTGTCCGGAGATATTGCCGGTGGCAAATTCACATCCTCCCAGGAAGCAGAGGCAGCGATCCAAACCAAGCTGGCAGCGGTGATGATCAAAGCCGCCACGCAGGCGAGCAGCCAGCCCGTGACGAAACCAAGCCGATAGAATTCCGGTGGCGTGGGCGTCTCGCCCGCGTTTTGGTTTTGATGAGATTACGATTCCGTCCGCGAAAGAGCTCGAGAATCAACTCGTGGCACGGGCTTTCAGCCCGTGTTAGTGATTCAGGACGAAAAAATCGTCCGTTTTTCAGAAGTGATCCTAGTCCTTAAACAAGCGAATTGCCTGCGTTTCAATTTTCGTTGGCGATAGGCGCATTGCAAGCTTGAATGCTTGTTCAACTTCGCTTTCATTCTGGATTTCTTCACTCCATCAGGCTTCCGCGGCGGATCGGAGCGTCC
>JBBRMF010000125.1:0-14338 GCA_038230975.1 Tepidisphaerales bacterium | reverse complement strand
CAGCGGTGTTGATACGCTCCATAAGGCCGATGGAAATCTCGGTGTGTTTTCAACGGGTGTGAACGTGAACGTACCGCTTACGTTTATTCCGGTGAAATATGGCAACTGGCACGCCGAGGCTGGCCTACTGTACTACCACCTGATCAATGACACGCTCCTGCGCTCCGGTAATTTGCTCAGCGGCAATACGGACCGTGACAAATTTAATGCCTATGTGGGTGTAGGTGTCGGCTTCTAAACTGCCGTGAAAAACCTCCAGATTATTCCAGAAAACGCTCCGCAGTTGGAAGTGGGTTGTGGCCGCGCGGAATGACTGACGCGTTCCGCGCGGCCGTTGAAGCTCCGTTGAACTACCGCATTAAAACAGGTTGGTTGCCGAACAGATCTTATTGTCCAGGGAAACACAAATGAACACTAAACGTCGCACTTTCACCAAATCAATTCTTGCAGGCGCTGCCGCGTGCGGATTGGCTTTCGCTTTCGCCGGTGGATTCGCAGGCTGCAAAAAAGCCGAATCCACGATGTCCTCAGAGACGCCCGGTTTGCCGGCTGCTGCGGGGGAAACCCCCATCACCGTCGGGTTCGTCTATGTCGGCACCCGTGACGACTACGGCTACAACCAGGCGCACGCCGACGGTGCGGCCGCGGTGAGAAAACTGGCCGGTGTTAAGGTCATCGAGAACGAAAAAGTGCTTGAGACCAAAGACTGCCAGCAGGCCATGGAGAGCATGATCAATCTCAACAGTGCGACGATGATCTTCCCGACCTCGTTCGGATACTTTGATCCGCATGTCAAAGTGATCGGCGGAAAGTATCCGAAGATTACTCTGCTCCATGCGGGCGGGCACTTTGAGGAAGGTAAGACTCCAGCGAATATCGGCACTTACTTCGCCTACATCGATGAACTGGAATATCTATGCGGCATGGCGGCGGCGGGGGCCTCGAAGAGTGGCAAGCTCGGCTACATTGCCGCCAAGCCTATCACGCCGGTGCTTCGCGATATCAACGCGTTTGAACTGGGTGCCAAAAGCGTGAACCCCAAGGCTACCACGACCGTGATCTTCACAGGTGACTGGTTCCTCCCGACAGAAGAAGCGAATGCCGTGACCAACCTCGCCGACCAAGGCATTGATGTGGTTACGGGTCACGTCGACAGCCCCAAGGTGCTGATCGAAACCGCCAACAAGCGCGGCATCTTCTCGTGCGGCTATCACTACAACGGTTCCAAGCTCTCTCCGGAGAAATATCTGACGGGGGCCGAATGGAACTGGGGTAAAATGTACACACAATTCGTCGCCGACTTCAAAACGGGCAAGCCAATGCCCAAAAATGTGATGGGCAGCATTCGCGACGGCAGCGTGAAGTTGTCGGACTACGGCCCCGGTGTCTCCCCGGAATCCCGCAAGGCGATTGACGATGTCAAAGCCAAAATGGTCGAAGGAAAGTTCAAGATGTTCAAAGGCCCCGTCAAAGACAACAAAGGCAATGTCGTTCTTCCCGAAGGCAAAGAATGGGCGGATGAGGATGGCGCGCTATGGGGCATGAATTACCTTGTCGAAGGCGTCATCGGTAGCACTGGTGGTTGATATCAAAATGACCCGGTGACGAATGGCGAGACTCGGATTCACGGCATCTGCATCTGAAAATCGGGAATTCGGGTTTCGCCGTTCGTCATTGTTTGTGAAGGAGTCGATATGTCCGAACCCTCTCCACTGCTCGGTCAAAAATCGCTGTTAAAAACCCTCCTTCCTGATTCATTCGTAGATGCGATGATCATCTCGTCGGTGGCGCTGCTGATCTCGCTCATTCTCTTTGGGCTGTTTGTTCTCTGCTCCGGGGTCAATCCGTTTGAAGTGTATGCCACCATGTTTCGCGGTGCGTTTGGGACATCCTACTCCTGGCGCAGCACAATGATTCACGCGGCCCCGTTGATGCTCACCGCGCTCTGCGTGGTGATGCCTGCCCGCGTTGGGATGGTGATCATCGGTGGCGAAGGATGCGTCGTACTGGGTGGGCTATTGGCGGCATGGACCGCTCATCAGATTCCGCACGCCGTTCCGTTTGTTTCACTGACCAGCATGATCGTCGTGGGAATGATCGCCGGTGGACTCTGGACGTTGCTTGCCGGGGCGCTGCGGCAAATCCGCGGTGTGAATGAGACGATCAGCAGCCTACTTCTTAACTACATCGCCATCGCCATCCTCAACCACTGCGTGGAGGGGCCGATGCGCGATCCTACCAGCCTCGATCATCCCTCATCATTTCCCATCGGTGATGCCAACATGCTTGGCAATATTCCGGGGTCGGAGATCCATTTCGGCCTACTCTTCGGGCTTGTCGCCTGCTTCGCAATGTGGGTGCTGATGGACCATACCACCTTCGGGTTTGCCAGCCGCATTGTAGGTGGCAACCCTCGTGCAGCTCGAATTGCAGGGCTCTCCATCACGAAATTCTCACTCCTTGCTTGTTTCATGGGTGGTGCTGGCGCGGCGTTGGCGGGGGTGGTTGAAGTGACGGCCGTTCACGGACACGCGAACGACTCGCTCGCCAGCGGTCTGGGTTACAGCGGAATACTGGTCGCGTTCGTAGCGAGGCAAAATCCACTCGCAGTCATCCCTGTCTCAATCCTATTAGGCGGTGTCGCGGGTAGCGGTGCTTTGCTTCAGTCGAGTGTGGGTCTCAGTAGTGCCAGCGTTCAAGTATTCCAGGGAATGTTGTTTCTGGTCATCCTCGGACTGGATACCTGGTCTGGCCGATTGCATGAACTTCAACATACGTGGATTGGAAAACTGTTCAAGCTGATCGGTCGAGTCTTTACCAAGAGATCAACACAAACCGGAGTTGTCCATGCCGGGGTCTAACGCAAATGTTGCTCTGGGATTGTGGGGAGTTCCACTGGCTATTATTTCCGGGGCTATCCGGAATAGTACACCGTTCATCTTCGTTAGTCTGGGTGAAACCCTGACGGAGAAGAGTGGTCGAATCAATCTGGGTCAGGAAGGCACGCTCGTGATGGGAGCGATGGTTGGGTTCGGAGTCTCCTACCTGACGGCACAAAACTTTCCCTCTGTCGGAAATGCTCTTGGTCCCTGGTTTGGCGTGATCGCCGCTGGTTTGGCCGCCGCCGTCCTCGGGTTGCTCCATGCCTGGCTCTGTTCGCAGCCGCGCGTGAATGATGTGGCGGTTGGAATCGGCATTATGCTCTTCGGAACCGGGTTGGCGTTCTATCTTGGAAAACCTTTTATCCGTCCGAGCGCCCCGCAATTGCCGTTCATTAAATTTGGCTGGTGGAGTCATTCGCAGCAAGTTCGGGCGGCGCTGGAGATCAACTGGCTCTTCTTCGTTGGTCTGGCGTTAGCCCCCGCGATGGCTTGGGCTTTCAAAAATACGCGATGGGGATTGGTCGTGCGTACAGTCGGTGAAAGCGCCGAGACGGCCCGCGCCATGGGCTATTCGGTCAACGGTGTTCGCATGCTCGCCACGGCCGCCGGTGCATTCTTGGCAGGAGTAGGCGGCTCGTTCCTCTCACTCTACTATCCCGGGAGCTGGAATGAAGCTCTAAACAGCGGTCAGGGATTGATGGCGGTTGCATTGGTGATTTTCGCTCGATGGAATCCAATCACCTGTGTTTTTGCCGCTTTGCTTTTCGGTGGTGCCAAAGCTCTTGGGCCTGCACTTCAATCGGTCGGTATCAGCAATGGGCATTATTTGTTCGATGCGACGCCATATATTCTGACCCTGGTCATCATGTGTTTGAGTTGTTCCCCTAAGCGCGCTTTGATCGGCGCGCCGGGCGAACTTGGAAAATCGAACGCCTGATTCTTTGTAGAGTGAATGACGATGACCGAAAAATACGTTGAATCTCAACCCTATCCCTGGCCTTATAACGGCGACCTGCGCCCGCAGAACACAGCCTTGATCGTTATCGACATGCAGACTGATTTTTGCGGCAAGGGTGGCTATATCGAACTGCTCGGTTACGACATCAGTCTCACCCGTGTTTGCATCGATCCGATTTCAAAGGTACTTGCGGCCGCCCGAAAAGCGGGCTACCACGTCATGCACACCCGTGAGGGGCATCGCCCGGATCTGGCGGACCTTCCGGCTAACAAACGGTGGCGCTCACGGCGATACGGAGCTGGAATTGGTGATGATGGCCCCTGCGGCCGCGTGCTGGTTCGCGGCGAACCCGGGTGGGACATCATTCCGGAATTGTATCCGGAGGCTGGGGAAACGATCATCGATAAACCCGGCAAAGGATCGTTCTGTGCAACGGATCTGGATCTGATCCTACGCCAGCGAGGCATTCAGAATATCGTTCTGACAGGTATCACCACGGATGTCTGCGTCCATACCACGATGCGTGAAGCCAATGACCGCGGCTATGAATGCGTGCTGCTGGAAGACTGCTGCGCCGCCACGGATCGTGGTAATCACGAAGCGGCGATCAAGATGGTCAAGATGCAGAACGGTGTTTTCGGCGCGGTCTCTGATTCCAATAAATTCATCGGAGCGATCCTATGATTGCCGTCAATCCGCATATGTCGCTGGCGCCGGCTTCACTGCCGCCAGCGGTTGAAATGATCGGCGTCAGCAAGCACTTCGGTTCGCTGATTGCGCTGGACAATATTTCCTGCACCGTACAGCCAGGCTCATTTCATGCGCTGCTCGGTGGGAATGGTGCCGGTAAAAGCACGCTGGTTAAATGCCTGATGGGGTTCTATCAGGCTACTTCCGGTTCGTTTGTCATCGGCGGCAAGCCAGTGGAAATCAATACGACACGCGATGCTCGCCAGCAGGGTATCGGGATGGTCTACCAGCACTTCACGCTGGTACCCAACATGACCGTGGCGGAGAATCTTGTGCTCTCGCGCGATAACGTGCCGATGGTGATCGATTGGAAAAAGGAGACAAAAGAGCTCACCGCGTTTATGGATTCGATGCCTTTCCGCATGCCGTTGAATGAACCTGTGCGAACACTCGCAGCCGGGCAGAAACAGAAGCTGGAAATTCTCAAGCAGCTCTACTTGAAGACTCGAATCATGATTCTCGATGAGCCGACCAGTGTGCTAACGCCGCAGGAAGCTGATGAAGTATTGGGAATGGTTCACGGGATGACCCGAGAGAAAAAATTAAGTGTGCTGATCATCACGCATAAGTTCCGCGAGGTGATGTCGTTTGCCGATGAATGCACGATCCTCCGTCAAGGTAAGTTTGCCGGTGCCGGAAAAATCAAAGACCTTACGCCCGCGCAAATGGCCGAGATGATGATCGGCTCCGAGCAAACCGCCAAGCTTGCCACTCGCACTTACGATGTGGAACCCGTCAAAAAGCTCGTCCTGAAGGATCTTTGCGCTAACGATGATATCGGCATGCCGGCGCTGAACAAGATCAATCTTACCGTACACGCGGGTGAAATTGTCGGCATCGCCGGCGTCTCCGGAAACGGGCAGTCAAAGTTGGTGGAAGTGTTAGCCGGTCAGCGGGCACCGACGAGTGGAAACGTCATTGTCAACGGTCATCGCTACCACGCACAGCGACATGAGATTCGCAAGCACGGGCTCTATATACTTCCTGAGGAACCGCTCAAAAATGCGTGTGTCCCGGGGATGAGTGTTGGGCACAATGTGGCGTTTCGCGAATATGATCGGCACCCGTTGATTCGCGGCAAATTCTTCCTGCACGGCGGCGCGATGCGTCGAATGGCGCGTGATCTTATCACCCGTTATCGCGTGAAGACGCCTTCCACCGAAACGCCGATCCGCAACCTCTCTGGTGGGAATGTGCAGCGCGCTGTCTTAGCGCGCGAGCTCTCAACTTCGGTGAACGTGCTCATCTGCGCCAATCCATGTTTCGGCCTTGATTTCGCGGCCGTTGCCGACATTCGCGCCCAGATTGTCGATGCCCGAAATCGTGGTGCCGCCGTGCTTCTTGTCAGCGAGGATCTCGACGAAGTGTTTGAACTCTCCGACCGAATCCTGGTCATGTTTCACGGTGAGTTGGTTCACGAAGTAGCGGCGGCACTGGCGGATATCCGTGTGATTGGCCGCCATATGGCCGGTCACGATGAACAACCTAGCGAGCGAGGTTCATCAATTCTCACCGCGGAGGTTACCGCACCATGACTACTATTTCGGCACTCCCCTATGACTTCCTTCTTCCCGCGACCGGGATGGCGTTGATCGTCATCGATATGCAGCGCGATTTTATCGAGCCCGGTGGGTTTGGCGCATCGCTGGGGAATGATATCGACAAGCTGCGCCCTATTATTCCGAATGTCGCCGCCGCCATAGCTGCTTGCCGTCGATTGGGTGTTCCGGTGATCCATACGCGCGAAGGGCATCAGGCCGACCTTTCTGACTGTCCGCCTGCCAAGCGGCTCCGTGGGACGCCCGGTTCGCGGATCGGCGATCCCGGCGCAATGGGGCGAATTCTCATTCTCGGGCAGCCCGGGAATGACATTATTCCGGAACTTGCTCCACTTCCGAATGAAATAGTAATTGACAAACCCGGAAAAGGGGCGTTCTATGATACTCCGTTGAATAACGTGCTGAAGGATAGACGGATTACTCATCTGGCATTCGCCGGAGTGACGACCGAAGTGTGCGTTCAAACCACTATGCGAGAAGCGAACGATCGCGGCTATGAATGTCTGCTGTTGGAAGACTGTACGGAGAGTTATTTTCCGTCGTTCAAGAAAGCAACGCTGGACATGGTGCGAGCACAAGGCGGAATCGTCGGCTGGACGAGTACGTCACGTCATTGGATTGAAGGATTGGAGCGGTTGTATGGAGAGCAGGCCGGAGGATAAAAGCGCAGTGGCTTTAGAAAGTCCCGATGGGGTCATCGCATTTAAAAGCTTAGTCCAAGCCGCGACCGATTCTGCCCGGGAATGGAAGCCGTTTCTGGAAGGCGTTGAAATCTCAAGGCTCTATACCGTTGAAGGTGGAATGGCGTCTGCATTCCTTCATTTTGCGGCTGGAGCGAAACTGGTTCGCCACTGCCATGAGGGATATGAGCATATCTTCGTACTGCGCGGCAGCCAGCGGGATGAAAACGGAATTCACCCGGCGGGAAGCATGCTGATGCATCCTCCCGGCACATGCCATACCGTTTCAAGCCCGGAAGGATGTTTCGTGTTCGCGATCTGGGAAAAGCCGGTGATATTCCAGAACACGGCGACAATGAAGTGAACACTGATGCGGCTATAAAGCTCGTCTCGCGTTACCGACGAGGTGTTGCATGATTCCTGAAGCAAAGCATATGCGGTCGGCGATTGACTCGGCGCGCGCGGGAATTGGGAAAGGCAATCATCCCTACGGTGCCGCGATCGTTCGCAACGGCGCGGTGATCTGCAGTTCCCACAACATCGTACCGGGCGGTGTCGACGCGACCGCCCATGCGGAAGTCACCGCCATTCGCGAAGCATGCCGCCTTTTACAAACGACCGATCTCACGGGCTGCGATATCTATTGCACCTGCGAGCCGTGCGCGATGTGCTTTAGCGCCATTCACTGGGCGAATTTCAAAACTGCCATCTTCGGTGCTTCGATTCTGGATAAGGATCCGTTCGGCCTTTTCGACATCGGCCCTCGCGCGGCGGATCTGTTGACGATGATGCGAAAACCGGTGATTCTGATTCAGGAGTTTCTGCGTGAAGAATGCGTGCCGTTGTTCGCGGAATTCACGTCGAAGGCAAAGTAGGAACGGGCAGAAAAGCGGGCATAATAGGCCCTATGCCGCAATTCTCATTCTCGTCGGGTCCGAGCAAGTGGCTGCCCGTGCCAGCCGAACGTCATGAATCATATAGAAGCATTTCGCGTCGATCTGCCGGGCATTCTCCACGACTTTCCTGGCATGTCTACGCGGTACTTCGATGTACAACGCAGTCACAGCCCCATCCCTGCCACGGCCTTGAAACTCCGTGACCCGATAATCAAATGTTCGCAGCGCTTCTGCCAGCATTTCCCCTTCACGCGTGAAGATTAAAACGATTTGCTCACCCAGCGCAAGCCGTCGTTCGATCGTGATGCCCAGAAAATTTCCCACTGCAAAACCGATTCCATACGCAACCGCATATCCCCAATGATCGAGGTGCTGCAATACTTTGGAGATCGCCAGGATATAGATCATCGAGCCGATAAAACCGAGGCTCGCCGCGAAACAACGGCGGCCCTGTACCACTGCCGCCGTGCGCAGTGTATCCAATGTTACATCCGCAATTCGAGCCAATGCGATCAGCAAGCAAGTGAACAGGATCATCCAGTTCATACGCGGTACAGCCTTTCCGAACAGAGTTTGGTCCAAGGTTAGATCGTCTCTGTTAGTTATCGGCGGAATTGAGAGGTAGTTGAGGAGTAACCCCGCGGGCTTCACGCAGCAAAATAGATTTCAAAACAACGAATACCGCTGCGCCAATGGCAACACTTCCGCCGGTGCGCAGGTTAAATGTATGCCATCCGCCGTCACTCGATACGTCTCGGCATCGACTTCAATCTTTGGTGTCGCATCGTTTAGTTTCATATCTTTCTTGCCGATTGATCGACAATTCTTTACGGGCGAAATCTGTTTCCGAAGCCCATAAGAGTTGACTATCGGCAACGAGGCCGCGCTGACCAGTGCCAGCGAGATGGGGGCGGCGGCTTTTCCGAATGCGCCAAACATCGGTCGCATGTACACCGGTTGCGGCGTCGGGATCGACGCGTTCGGGTCTCCCATTTGCGCCCACGCGATCGTTCCCCCTTTGATGACCAGTTCGGGCTTGGATCCAAAGAATGCCGGTTTCCACAAAACCAAATCCGCCAACTTGCCAACTTCAATCGAGCCGACTAGATGACCAAACCCATGCGCAATCGCCGGGTTGATTGTGTACTTGGCGATGTAGCGGCGGATGCGTAGATTGTCGTTATCACCCACCTCACCCGGCAGCGGGCCGCGCTGTTGCTTCATCTTGTCGGCAGTTTGCCATGTGCGAGTGATGACTTCACCGATCCGGCCCATTGCCTGTGAGTCAGAACTGATCATGCTGATCGCCCCCAGATCATGCAGGATATCCTCAGCGGCAATCGTCTCGCCGCGAATCCGGCTTTCCGCGAAGGCCACATCCTCCGGCAGATTGCTATCCAGGTGATGACAGACCATCAACATATCCAGATGCTCATCGAGCGTGTTCACCGTGTAAGGTCGCGTGGGATTGGTCGAAGATGGCAGGACATTCGGCTCGCCACACACTCGAAGAATATCCGGGGCATGTCCACCTCCAGCGCCTTCGCTGTGGTAGGTATGAATCGTTCGACCTTTGAACGCAGCGATGCTCGCTTCGACGAATCCACTCTCATTCAATGTATCCGTATGGATCGTCACCTGAATGTCATATTCATCGGCAACCTTCAGACAGCAATCGATAGCGGCCGGCGTGGTACCCCAGTCCTCATGTAGCTTCAGACCCATGGCCCCCGCGAGAATCTGATCGGCCAGACCTTCGGGCATAGAAGTATTTCCCTTGCCGGTAAAACCGAAATTCAACGGTAGATCATCGACCGCTTGAAGCATCATCCGCAGATAATGCGAGCCTGGTGTGCAGGTGGTGGCGCATGTTCCGGTGGCCGGCCCCGTGCCGCCGCCGACCATTGTCGTCAGTCCCGCAGCAATGGCCTCATAAGCTTGTTGCGGGCAGATGTAGTGGATGTGAGAGTCAACTCCGCCGGCGGTCAGAATCAAGCCTTCACCGGCGATGACTTCAGTGGTTACACCGACGATCATCTCAGGGGTGACTCCGGCCATCACGTCTGGATTGCCCGCCTTTCCAATAGCTGAAATCTTCCCACCCTTGATTCCCACATCAGCCTTGTAGATACCGGTGTAATCGACAATCAATGCGTTGGTGATGATGCAATCGAGCGCCTCTTTATCGCCGACACCGGCTGCCTGTCCCATTCCTTCGCGGATGGTTTTGCCACCCCCGAATTTGCATTCGTCGCCATAGACCGCAAAGTCGCGCTCGACTTCCAGGATGAGGCTCGTGTCGCCGAGTCGAACCTTATCACCCGTGGTAGGTCCGTAAATGTCCGCGTAGGCGGCCCGTGAGATTCTTGATGCCATATGCTACACTCCCAACAACCAGTCACTGCCTCTGTCCCTGGAGATACGAATGACAATGCTTTCAACGGTGCGTTCTGTTTTTCTAATCGCGCTCTTATTGAGCGGCGCTTGTACCAATCGGCGTGACCGAGCGGTGATTGTCGGTGGCGGCAATCAAGGCAATTTCGTCGTCGCCTCCGAACCTAATCTGACCCCACCCGAATCCGTTCGCAACGTGCCGACGGGGCCAACCACCAAGGAAATTGCTCAGCAGCAACGAATCGAGAATCTCGAATCTCAACAAAAGGCGTTGCAGGCCGAAATCGAACGGCTCAAACGCGAAAAATAAAACTAAGAGATCGAGTTCGCAAAATTCATTTGCTTCACCCGTGTCATCGCTTCTTTCCGCCCCGATTCACTTACCGGGCCATCGGCAATCGCATTGCCGCCGCGAATGGTTTTAGTACCGGCAATGTCGACGAGCCGCACGGTCTTGCTATCTCCGGGTTCAAATCGTACGGCTGTTCCGGCGGGAATATCCAGCCGCTTCCCATACGCCTTGCTCCGATCAAAACGAAGCGAGGCGTTCGTCTCCACAAAGTGAAAATGGCTGCCTACCTGTATGGGTCGATCACCGAGATTGGACACCTCGAGTTCCACTGATTCTCGACCTTCGTTCAATGTGAGTTCGCCGGGCAAAGTGTCGTATGCACCTGGAGATTCCATTTGTTCTACATCTTGGAACATCTCCAGTGAAGGTACGGGCAGGAAGCTACCATATAGCGCGAGCGTGAGATCGCCGTTGGTGTCGGCGATCGGATGGTGTACCGTTACCAGCTTCGTTCCATCCGGGAAAGTACCTTCAACCTGCACGTCGGCAACCATTTCAGATACGCCGCTCATCACCTGACGACGGCCGAGCAAGCGACGGCCGAGGTCCATCAATTCTGCCACGCGTTTTCCGTCGCGGATGAATTCGAGAATCTGCGTGGCGATCAGGGCAACGCTCTCGGGGTAGTTCAGCCGCAGTCCTCGGGCCAACCGCTTTTGAGCGAGATAACCCGCATTGTGAAGCAGTAGTTTGTCGATGTCGCGCGGTGAAAGGTGCATGTCAATCTCCAGCCAGAAGGCTTATTACCAGGTACGAGCCCAGGGGTTTTCCCCGAATAAATCACCGATGAACGCCAATTGATTCCGCAACCAGCGTCCAACGATCTCCGGCCCGGGACCGGCGATACGAAGCAGTAGCCCGCCTGCGATCGGGCTGCCCGCAAAATGAAACGTGGCACCCCGGCGCGCAGGCGCGGAAGCAATCTCAGCCGCTAACGATTTCGCCTTTGCCTCCACGGCGGGGCCGATCAAAAGCGCCGTGGCGAAGCAACCGAAATTGCCAGTGCGACAAACGCTATCCAGCGGGCCATCAGCCGAGTCCAAAAGCAATGCCTCGCGGATCACCTGTTCACCAGCCACGAAGACGTTTGTGCGACTTTCATAGCGCGAAAAATCCCACTGTTCACCGCAGGCCGATCGGCCCGCTGTTAGCCAATCTACCAGGACGAGCGAGGCACCGTCGGCCAACTGGATATGCTGCTTCTGTTCGTATACCGATCCGGCGTAGGGCGTGATCGGATCCGGCGCGATGACACACAACGACCCGGCTTCCGCGGTAAGCGATATAGTTTGCCGGCAGGATTGCCCGCTGGTCGAGCGATAGATTTTGGTAGACGCCTGCGTACCCAGAAAAAGCGTTGTATCGTGACCCGCGTGAATTTCCATTTCGATGGCGTCGCCGGCGACCAATCCGCCTCCGTAACTACTCGCAATGACCCAGGCCGCGCGCGAACGGCGGCGGGGGGTCAGCAGCTTGAGCGGGCTCGTGGCGCGAAGACGTAATGGAACGGTCCGGCCATCAATCTGTTCCAGCACAACGTAGCCCATGCCTGCTCTTGGCGAAGGATTGACCAGTGGAAGTTGTGCATAAGGGGTTTCGGTTGGCCGCATTGCAAGGTCACAATACATGAGCGAACAGAAGCACACCACAGCAAGCGATGGCCGCGCCGGCGAATCGGGTGAATGCCAATGACGCAAAACGGCTCGACATCCACCCGACACCAATTCCTGTCGCATGAAGCGTCGCAGTTGCCAGTATGAAGCCAATCGCATAGCGCGCCGGAGATGCGCCGATATTTATTTCGGTCATGTGTGCATAGCCGTGAAAGACTGCGAAAAGCCCGGGAAGCACCATCAGTGCCGAAGGTGGAACGGATGTCGCAAGGCCGACCAGTGCGGCAAGCACGACGACCGAAGCCATGATCCCTGGTTCAACTAAAGGTACCGAGACACCCGCAACGGACATCCATCCTCCGAGGACCATTGATACGATAAAAGTTAATGGCAAGAGCCAAATAGATCGTCCACCGCGTTGCCCCGCCAGGAGTCCCACGGCAATCATCGCCAAAATATGATCGAGGCCTGAAAATGGATGGGTCCATCCGGCGACAAACCCCGAATGACTTTCGTGCCCCGGATGTGCCATTGCGCTTGGAGCGATCACGATCATTGCGATCAAAACCGCGAGACAGTTAAGGTACTTCATCTGAATCCTTTCAAAAAAAGAATCGTTAGACGCTCAAGTGCTGGTCCACGATCGCTTCAGTCAGGTTCTCGGTGTTTCCTTCCGCGACGACATTGCCGCGATTCAAGACGTAGAATTTCTGGCCGAACTCGCGAACGAAGTCGAGGTACTGCTCAACCAGCACGATCGTCATGCCCCGCTCATCAACGAGCTTTCTGAGAATGTGCCCGATCTGTTGAATAATATTGGGTTGAATGCCTTCGGTCGGTTCATCAAGCAGGAGAACTTTCGGCTCCCCGCATAATGCCCGGGCGATTGCCAATTGCTGCTGTTGCCCGCCGGACAGGTCACCGCCCATCCGCTTCGACATTGTTTTGAGAATGGGAAAAAGATCGTAGAGCTCTGCGGGAATGACTCGGCTGCCGTCTGTTCGTGCCTGCAGTCCGATGCGCAGATTCTCTTCGACCGAAAGCTTGGGGAAAATCTGCCGGCCCTGCGGCACAAGCGCAATTCCGGATTTGGCGCGCTTGTTCGGAGGAAGATGACCAATATCCCGGCCGTCTAAACTGACGCTGCCACCGTTGTGTCGCAAGCTCCCCATGATTGTGCGCATCAATGTGGTTTTCCCGACGCCATTGCGGCCCATTACGCAAGTCATTCGACCTTTTTCGGCGGTCAAATTGATTCCGCGCAAGGCTTGAACCATGCCGTATGAGAATTTGAGGTTGGTGGTCGTCAGCATGGATCCTCGTGATTCACTCATCGTCCCAAATACGCTTCAATGACTCCGGGATCTTCCTGCACCTGTTCCAGAGTCCCGTCGGCCAGAACTTGACCATTATCCAGTACCGTAACGCGCGAGTTGAGGCGTCGGACGAACTCCATGTCGTGCTCGATGACGATCAAAGTATGGCGGCCTTTTAGTTCCAGTAGTAGTTCAGCCGTGAGTTCAGTCTCTTTATCGGTTAGACCCGCCGCGGGCTCATCGACGAGAAGTAGCTTGGGGTCGGCGACGATCAGCATGCTGATTTCCAGCCATTGCCGTTGACCGTGGCTCAGGTATTTGGCCGGTGTGGTTAGATCATCGAGCAGACGCACGCGGTCTAAAATCGAAAGGATTCTTTCCGCCTGTTCCGGGTAGGTGTTACCGAATAGGTTTCGGAAAACATTGCGACGGCCGGGGAGCGCCAACTCCATATTCTCAAAAACGCTCAGGCTGTCAAAAACGGTGGGAGTTTGAAATTTTCGACCCACGCCGCGCCGCGCAATTTCCACGTCGGCGAGGTGAGTGGTCTCCGTTCGATTAAAATAAACTTTCCCGCTGGCAACCCGCGTTTTGCCGCTGATGACGTCGCAAAGTGTGGTTTTCCCCGCGCCGTTGGGGCCGATGACGACGCGAAGTTCATTTCGACCGACTCGAAAATCATTGATATTCAATGCCTTAAACCCGTCGAAGCTGACGACCACGTCGCGCAGTACGACGATGTTCTGTTCCAGCATCTCGCTGTCCACGGGAGGCAGGTTTGTAGCGGGCATGGCCACCATCAAATGCCTCCCGTCTCGGCGATGGGACGACGTTTGAGTTTGAAATCGAGGATGACCCCAATGAGAATAGCTGCCAGGACAATGTATTTCAGAGGTGGCAACAAGGCGAGCTTACCGCTGGAACTGATCGGGTTTTGT
>JBBRMF010000124.1:0-14552 GCA_038230975.1 Tepidisphaerales bacterium | reverse complement strand
GCCGATTTTGGTTTGATTCGGGTCTGCGAAACCATCCGTGACCGCCTGCTGACTCGAAACAAGCTGAGCGACTTGCAGTTGATAAGTACCCGTGGCGGCCCCGTTGGCCGCAGTGGCCGACAGCACTTTTTCATCGCTACTGGTGGCGGTGGCGGCTTGGAAACTGTTTGCATTGGTCAGCGTCGTGCCAACGGTTTTTAAGGCATTCAGCTTGGTATGGAGATCGGTATAGGCGCTTTTTTGTGACGTATTGGTCGTGATGCGGTTCTGAAGCTGTTTGACCGGCGCGGCATCCAACGCGATCAACTGTGTGATGATCGAGCCGGTATTGATACCGCTTACCAGACCTATCCCGGAAGTGATTTGACCCATTGGGTTACCGATCCAAAATCACGATCGCGATTTGAAAGCATGGGTGACTGGCCCATGCTGCTTTTCATACCGCTATCTATCTAATCGTCCAAACGCGTCAGACGATGAAACTGTCTTTCACCCCGAAGCCGTTGTTTTTCGATGGGGGTGTCACTCTGCCGTAGCACGTCGCCGGCGACGTGTGCCATGAGCTGGGCGTTGGCAGTCATTTCTTCCAGGGCCCACTGCATTAGAAAATCCTGATAGGCTGCACGTACTTCTCGTAGGCTGCGTGCGGTGGCCGCAAGTTCACTCATATTCGATTGCTCCAAAACATCGTTTATCCTGTATCCCGTATTCCAAGCTATCGACACGATACGATCGTGAGATGCTGCCGGAATCTATTTAACATGGTTATCGGAACCAGCGAGCCGTCGACGTGAATCAAACCACTCTCTTCTGCACAGCGGAGTGCAAAAGATGCCACCCTCGCCGTTTACGCCAGTGCTTTGTCACGAATAGGAATGAGGGTGCCACGGGTCGCGGTACCCATCACCTTGTAGAACTCTAATTCTTACTCTTGACGAAATGTTCGGTTGGGTGCGCTGTCAGATGTGAGGAATGCGAACAGCCACCGAATGTAGTACGTACGCAGGGAACACGGGCCCGCGAGAACTGAATCGGAACTACCCGTTTCACCACCGTTGCCTGGTCGTCGTACACCAAGTTATCAGACTTACCCGCAAAAACATGTTTGTGTCGCACCTTCGGCCCGGATTTGGTATCGTATCCGCTCCGAAAGAGGAAAAATCTATGGCAATTCGACGTTCGATTCAGACTCGTCTAGTGCGTATGGCCGCGATTTCGCTCGCCGTGGGAATGTTGGCCGCTTCCTGCACTGAGAACACACCTTCAGCCAAATCGGATTTAAATCTGAATGCCATTTTGCCGGCCGGAATTCAAAGTACGCAAGCCACGGATACGACGGTCGTGATGACCAGCCCAGGCGCGCGCGTTACGTCTGTAGATCAGCTCACCAATCCGCTCCCGCCGGCACCGGGTACGAATACCGTTGCAACGATTCGTGATGCCACAGTCGCAACGCCGCCCAAACCGCAGTTACCCAGGGAAGAGATTGTCGTTCCGCCCAAAGAGGCGAAGTGGACATTGTTCTGCACGGTGATCAGCGGACCGGGTCATATTGAGCGGGCCAAGCAAATCAAAGCGCGGCTTACCGAATCGACAAAATCGAACAAGTGGTATCTCGTCCACGAGGACGACAAAAGCACGTTGTATTACGGTTTCTACCGAACGATTGATCGGGGCACAAAAGACGGTGATGCGGCTCATGCGGATCGAGTATCGATCGCCAGTTTAAAAAATGCTGAAGGCGATGCCCCGATGCAACTTTGTTCGTTCATGACGATCGATACGCCCGGACCGGATGCGCCTCCGGAGTGGGACATGGGCAACATGGTCCGCAGCCCGGAAAAATATTGGTCTCTTCAAATTGCCGCCTTCACGGCAGACGCGAGTGATGCCGAAGGCCATGATCGCAAGTGGGCCGCGGTTGAATCGGTGAAATCGTTGCGGGCTCAGGGAATTCCGGCGTATTTCTATCACGGTGAATCGATCAGCTCCGTGTGCATCGGAGTTTGGCCGGAGGGGGCCGTCAAAAAGCAAAAGGGCGGGAACCCCAACGGAAATGCAGCGAACGATAACCCGGATGCGAGTATCCTGGTGACCAATACTCCCATCCCAGATGGCGTAATACCCAAAGAGGCCAAAGATGCCGAGGGCCATCCGATCCAGACATTGTCACCTCAGGTTGAATTGCTCGACCCGACACTGCACGCGATGGTGACTCGATTCCCATCCCATATGGTTAACTCCGAAGAACGACAATTCGAAGTGATGGATCCACTGACCAAGCGTAAAAAACTGGTCTCATCGCCAAGTTTTCTTGTTTTTATTCCCGAAGCCAAGACCACCGGCGGCAACAGCAGTCAAAAACCAGCCGCCATTCAGGGACAGTTGCCTTTGATGCCTCCATCATTGTTGCAGACCAATCAACCCTTGCCGCCGCAACCCGGTGTAGGTCGATTACGTGAGGTCGGAAACTAATGAACTTTTCAGGTTGGAAGGTTGCCCGAGATCGGGTGCCACGGGTCGCGGTACTCCGAGACCGGTGTCTTCTGCCCGCCGACACGCACAGGTCTCGGAGTACCGCGACCCGTGGCACCCACTGATGTCGCTACATCAACGTGCGAAACGCTCTAAGAGGAGTTTGCTTGCACCTTTTGATCGCCACGACAAATGCTGGAAAGATCCGCGAATTTCGACAGATGCTGGGCGGCGAACGGTTCGAGTGGAGCGATCTTTCGCAGCACGGTTCGGTGGAACCCGTCGAGGAAACCGGCCGCACGTTTCGAGCCAATGCCTGCCTCAAGGCAAGCTATTATGCCCGGCTGTTTAACACGGCAGTGATAGCCGATGACAGCGGTTTGGAAGTTGACGCCCTGGATGGCAACCCCGGAGTCCACAGCGCGCGATGGGCTGAGTTGAACCACGCGGGTCAGGGTGATCTGGCGAATAACGCGCTGCTTCTAAAACAACTAGCGGATGTGCCGGATCCAGAGAGAACCGCTCGATTCGTTTGCGTCCTGGCGCTGGCGGATGCAAAAGGTCGTATTTTACTGACCGTTCGCGATACGATGGACGGATATCTTATCCGCGAATCGCGCGGGCAAAACGGTTTTGGATACGATCCGTTGTTTCTAGTCGCATCGCACCATTGCACCACGGCTGAACTACCCTCGGCGGCCAAGCATGAGATCAGCCATCGCGGTAAAGCATTGCGGCGGTTAAGATCGCTGACGGACATCACCATTCTATTGGATAAGGACTTATCATGAGCCGAATATTAGTAGCCGTGAGCAGTCCGTGGGCCGCGCAAAAAGTCGTCGAGCCGTTAAGCAATCTCGCCAAACGACTCGGTGCCGAAGTGCTCGTCCTCCACGTCTCCCGCCCCAGCGGTGGCCAGATGCGCGAGCAGGAACAGGCGGATGGCGAACAAGCCATCGCCACCCTCCGCCAGGCCCTTGAAGAACGCGGCATCGTCGTCCAAACCCTGCTGATGTTCAGCGAAGACATCGCCGTCGCCATCCTCAACGTTGCCGAAGAACGCGAAGTCACGTTGATCGCCCTCGGCCTCACCGGCAAAAACATCTTCGCCCGGTTGCTGGCCGGTAACGTCCCCGTGGAACTGATCAAAAATACAAAAACGCCTGTTTTGCTGCTGCCGCCGGATTGGAATGGGGCGATTTAAAAACTGAGCTGTTTGCCCCGGAGGGGCATCGGGCTGTAGCCACGGGTGAAGGGCAGCGGAACCCGTGGGTCACTAAGTTTTGCGCATTTGCGTATCATTTGCTATATTTATTTTCAGCAATGTCTTTCTCAATAGATCAATATCAGCCGGAAATTCAAAAGCTGTGCGTCGAATGCGGCGTTCGGTGTCTGGATTTGTTCGGTTCGGCCGCCGCCGATCACTTCGATCCGCGCACGAGCGACGCGGATTTCTTCGTTGAATTTCACGATATGGGCTGGCAAGGATCATTTCGCCGATACATGCGTTTAAAACTGGGGCTGGAGGATTTGCTGGGTCGACCCGTCGATCTTGTGGAGCGCAATGCGGTCGAGAATCCGCATTTTCTCACGGTAGCGAACCGTCATTTGAAGCAGGTGTATGCGGCTTGAAACAATCAAATTGCTCGAAGATATGGGGCAAGCAGCCCGCAGCGTTGCCACGATCATTCAAGGCAAAACGATCGAGCAATTCAAGGCCGACATTCAATTCCGCTGGGCCGTCAAACGCGGGTTCGAAATTGTCGGTGAAGCATTGACCCAACTGCGAAATTTTGATTCATCAACGGCCGAATCCATCACTGACTGGCGAGCAATCATTGGCTTTCGTCATGTTCTGATTCACGGGTATGCGGTCGTGAACTCGGACAAAACGTGGGATATTGCCGTCAACGAGCTCCCGGGACTTGTTCGCGAGATAGAATTGTTGCTCACTTGAAGATCCCATCTGCTTTCATCCGCGTTCATCCGTGGATCAAAACAGAATTTCTCAATACTCCCGCTTCTTGTTCCCCGGTTCCGGCCGCGGGTACATGCCATTGTCATCCACCGATACCGGCGCCGGTGAATCCGTCGTCATCTTATCAATCCCCGGCGCGAACTCGTGATCTGAATTCAACATCTGATTGAATGTAATTTCCTGACCGGTATGCGCCGACATTCGTCCCATGCTGGAAACCACGCTCGCCTCCACGCCGCGCTTCACTTCGTTGTAGGGCTTGTCATTCACAATCGCATCGATCAGATCGTTCCATTCATTTTGATATGGAATAGACCGATCGGTGGACTGCCAGATTTTCTTTTCGCGAACCTCAGACGATCCTTTGTAGATGCTCGACGGAATCCCGCAATCACCGCTGCGCGACGCGATGGCGTAACCGTTTGTGCCGACGATATGGCTGGAATATTGAACCGCCGTGCCATCCATGCAACGGCCGTCGAACTGCAGCGATGTCCCATCCGCAAATGTGTACTCAATCCCGTACGTATCAAAATTCTGATCGACGTACGGCGAACCATCTTCCGCGTATTTGTACTGCCGACCCCCAATGCCAAACGCCTTCACCGGCCAGGCGTTTTTCATCCAGCACAGATGATCGATGATGTGAATGTTGTACTCATTGAAAGCGCCCCCGCTCGCCCACAGGAAACTGTGGAAGCGCCGAATCTGAAATTCCAGATCACTGATGCCCGGTGGTTTGGGCGTCGAGCGGAAAGTCGCCAGCGTACCCGGCCCCATGCGATACCCGCGCATGTGGACGATATCGCCGATCTCATTATCCGCGATACGCTGATGCAATTCCTGAAGCGGGCGAGCGTGCCGCGACATCAGCCCGACACCCACCTTCAGATTTTTCGCCGTCGCTTCTTCGGCAAGCTTCAACATTCGCCGACTCGAAAATCCATCCGCAGACAGAGGCTTCTCCATAAAAACATTCAGCCCGCTCGCGATGGCGTACGCGAAATGAACCGGGCGGAATGCCAGGGGTGTTGCAAAGATCGCGATATCGCCGGGGCTCAAGCAGTCCATCGCCTGTTGATGCGCGTCAAATCCAATGAACCTGCGGTCTTCCGGTACTTCCACTCGCTCAGCGATGGCGTGATCGCCGGAAAGTTGTTGATGCGAACTATCGAGCCGATCCTTAAACGCATCGGCCATCGCGACGAGTCGTGTGCGCGATCCCTTGGCTTTCAATGCATCCACTGCAGCGCCGGTGCCTCGACCGCCGCAACCGATCAAGGCGACCTGAATCGTCGAATCCCCAGCCGCATGAACATTCGGAATTACCAACCCGGCCAGCGCCGTAGCAGCCGCAATCTGGCCCACTCGTTTGCCCAAATCACGCCGGGAAATACCGCTATTTTGATGGCCCATGTCCATGTCTCCAAGCTAGTTGTGGCATGGGCGACTCGCCCGTGCATTTTTTTGAAGAAAACGCGGGCGAGACGCCCACGTCACCATTCGTCATTTCATTCCAGATAAGTGTAGCCTTCAAGCCCATTCTCGTAAAACTTGAGCAACACCCGCGACTCATCAATCGTGAGTTTCTGATCGCGCAATGCTTTTTCCACGCTCTTTCGCATGGCGCGTTTTAGGTCATCCGCGTTGAACTGCACGTATTGCAACACTTCGCGAACCGTATCCCCTTCGACGACATCATCCACCGTGTATCGGCCGGTCTCGTCAATGCTGACATGGACCGCGTTCGTGTCGCCGAGCAGATTGTGCAGATCGCCAAGAATCTCCTGGTATGCCCCGACAAGGAATGTCGCCAAAAAATAATCCGAGCCATCGTACGGGTGCAGTTCAAGCACCGATTTCACGCGACGCCGATCGATGAATCGGTCGACCTTGCCGTCGCTGTCGCAGGTAATGTCCGCCAAAATTCCCCGGCAAGTTGGTTCTTCCTGCAACTTGTGGATCGGCATGATCGGGAACAGTTGATCGATCGCCCAACTATCCGGCATCGACTGAAAGATCGAATAGTTGCAGAAATATGTATCCGAGAGCATGGCCTCAAGGTTCTCAAATTCATCGGGAACGTAGTCCAACCGACGAATGATTTTGAGCACCTTCGCGCAGATCGCAAAGAATAATCTCTCCGCCACACTGCGGTGTTCAAGCGAGCAGTATCCAAGGCTGAACAGACTCAGCACCGCATCTTTGCTGATCTGCGCATCGTGATAATACTCCATGTAGTTTTGTTCATTGATTCCGCAGTAGGTATCAAACAAATTCACCACGGGTGCAGGCATCTTTTCGCGTTGCTCAGCCGTCAAAACTTGCGGAACATCAAATCGGGCGAAACCGCTCCATCCCAGCACATTGAAAATCAGCACGCTGTGATGCGCGACCATCGCGCGGCCGGATTCGCTGATAATCGTCGGATGCTCAACATCGGCTTCGTCGCAAATTTCCTTGACGTGGAAAACCACGTCGTTGGCATATTCCTGCAAGCCGTAGTTGATGGACGAACCAAAATCAGTTTTTGAACCGTCGTAATCCACGCCCAATCCACCCCCGACGTCGATCATCTGTAAACCCGCACCGAGCCGCTGCATTTCGACATACACACGAACCAGTTCAATGATCGCATGCTTGATGTTGCGGATGTTGTTGATCTGGCTCCCCAAATGAAAGTGCAGCAGATTCAGACAATCACCCATGCCGGCGCGGCGTAGATATTCCAGCGCTTCAATTACTTCGGAAATAAACAAACCGAACTTCGATCGTACACCGCCCGATTGCTCCCATCGCCCCGAACCCTTGGCCGCCAACTTCACACGCACACCAATGCTCGGCTTCACGTTGTGCAGCTTGGCATATTTTACGATCAGTTCCAGTTCGCTGAATTTTTCCACGACCGGAATAATGTTCTTCCCGATTTTCGTCGCGAGGATAACCGCTTCGATAAATTCGTCGTCTTTGAAACCGTTGCAGATGATGGGGGTTTTGTCATCTTCAACCAATGCCAGCACCGCCAGCAATTCCGGTTTGCTGCCCGCTTCCAATCCGAAGCCATACGGCTTGCCGAATTCGTTGATTTCCTCAACGACGTGCTTTTGCTGATTGACCTTAATCGGATAGACGCAGCGATAATTTCCCTTGTAATCGTGCTCTTTGATCGCCGACGCAAACGCGCCGGCTAACTTGCCCACGCGATGCCGCAGGATATCCGTGAATCGAATTAACATCGGCAGTTGGATATCCCGCTCGCGCAATTCATCGACCAATTTTTTCAAATCGATCTTTAAATTCGGCTCTTGCGTCGGATGAACCGCGACATGTCCTTCTTCATTCACCGAGAAGTAGCCTTGTCCCCATTGATTGATTCCGTAAAGCTTGGTTGCATCCGCCAGCGTCCAGGGTTTGGCGGGCGGGTGTGAATCACCGTTGCCTCCATTTCCACCGTTGCCGTTGGTGCCATTCACCTTGGCAGGCGTCAGCGTGGGAAGCGCGGGTGGCAATTCTAAGTTCGCGTCGAGCGAAGTGGTCATGTCGAGAAGTCCTTCCGAAACGGGTCAATCGATTTTACTGCTACTCTAGCAATCGTAACGCATTCAAGGGAAAGTCAATTCATTTATGAACGGAAATATCTGGATATTCGCAAAAAAATTTTCCTGAGTCCATTTTGATCCGAAATGTCACGACTGCGGTTGCTGCTGTGACAGACAATGAATCGCGCCCAGACCCCAGATCAACTCCACGCAGTCGATACCGATGACTTTGTGCTTTGGCAAATGCTGCTGGAGAATTGCAAGTGCTTTTCGGTCATTCTTATTTCGAAACGTCGGCACTAGCAATGCTCCGTTGACGAAATAAAAATTGACGTATGTTGCCGGCAACCGCTGCTTGTCGAACTCGACCACTCCCGGCATCGGAATTTCGACGATCCTGAACAATTCTCCGTTTTGATCCCTCAGCTTTTTCACCCGCTTCAAATTATCCTGCAGAATTTCATAGTTCTCATCTTTCCGATCGTCTTCCACCCCAACCACGATCGTTGTCGGGTTAAGAAACCGGGCCAGATCATCGATGTGCCCATCCGTATCGTCACCGACGATACCTTCACCCAGCCAACAGACATGGGATTGGCCATAATAATCCTTCAGCTTTTGCTCGATGTCGGATTTGCGGAGTTCCGGATTGCGATTTTTGTTCAACAGGCATTGGGTGGTCGTTAAAATTGTCCCGGCACCGTTGAATTCAACCGACCCACCTTCCATGATGATGCCCGGATAGAAAACAGGGAGGCCAAATTCTTTAGCTATCTCAGTGGGCACCCGATCGTCATCATCGTATGGCGGATACTTCCCACCCCAGGCATTAAATCCCCAATCGACGATCGCCGTGTCTTTCTTGCCCGACTTCGTCCGCCGTTGAACAAACGCCGGCCCATGATCCCGGCACCAGCTTTCGTTGGACTTAATCTGGTGAAAATAAATATTCTTCAGCGGGCAACCATGTCCCGCCAACTGTTCGCGAACGATTCGCTCGTAGTTGCCATTGGGAACATTGATTTCGACTCTTTCCCGCGGCGCGATCTCTCTAAAAATCCGCGCCAGATTCTCCGGCACAGTGTGGTATTTATCGGGAAACGAAATCCCCTCCGGGCGCGGCCAGCTAAACCAGGTAGCGCGGTGGGGGGCCCATTCCGGGGGGAATGTGTAGCCAAGGGATGCGGGTGTTGCAGACAGCGTTTTGAGTTTAGCCATGAAGCGTTTTGCCCACGAAGGGACACGAAGAAGAATACGAAGGATTGGAGTTCAACAAAGAGTTTTCAGAGGATGAATCGTTGCCAATCGAGAGTTGAGTTTATATTTTTCGAGGGTCCGCTAAAGAGCTTGAGAATCTTGACGTGCGACAGGCCCATGCCACGATTTTCCAAAAGCTCTAAAGTGGACCCTGCGAAGCTACAATATGGGTGAATCAAGTCGCCGCCGATGCCTTTCGAGTCGGCGGGGCCAGACGAACCGACGCAAAGAAACCTCTCGGATACAAATAGTCTTCTTCCGACTCATCAATCACTCGAACGAATCCAATTTTAGCAGCGGTTGGGTCGGGAAGCACGCGATAAAGTTTCCTGAGTTCCAATGCCTCCGGATAACCGTCGTTTCGGATGCACACCAGAAATCGTAGCGGTGTTTTATTGGTCATTTCAATGTTCTCCACCTTCGGGGACCGAAGTGTTTTTTGAGGTTTTGTAACTCGCGAACGCTCCGATTGATCGCAATCGTCTCGATACCAGTCAACGGACCAATGATTTCGAAACGATTCAGGTCCATGTTTACTTCGCATCAATAAACCGCTTCGTCATTTCCCCATACGCATCGATCCGTCGATCCCTCAGGAACGGCCAATGTGTCCGGCTAAACTCCACCTTCTCCAGATCCGCCGGGACGACAATCACTTCCTGTTGGTCGATCGATGCTCGCTGCACCACTTTCCCATCGGGTGACGCGATAAACGACTGGCCCCAGAACTGAATTCCCTCGTCGCTGACCGGCTTGCCATCGGCACCCATTATCTTTTCAATCCCGATTCGATTCGCCGCGCAGACATAGCAGCCGTTCGCGACGGCGTGCGAGCGTTGCATTAATTCCCACGCATCGTGCTGAGCTTCACCAAATTCGGTTTTTTCAGAGGGATGCCAACCGATAGCGGTGGGGTAGAAGAGGATCTGTGCGCCTCGCAACGCGGTGAGACGGGCCCCTTCTGGGAACCATTGATCCCAGCAGATCAGTACGCCGATTTTGGCGAATTTAGTGTCCCAGGTGCGGAATCCTGTGTCGCCGGGCGTGAAGTAAAATTTCTCGTAGTAAAGCGGGTCATCCGGAATGTGCATCTTGCGATAGACACCTTTCAGTGAGCCATCCGCATCGATCACCACGGCGGTGTTGTGATACAAACCATCGGCCCGTTTCTCGAATAGCGAGGCGATAATCACTACGCCGTATTGCTTGGCGACTTTGCAAAATGCGTCCGTCGACGGGCCGGGAATCGTCTCGGCAGTCTTGAAAAACCGGTGATCTTCCAACTGGCAAAAATATTGAGATCGGAACAGTTCCTGTGTGCAGATGATCTGCGCACCCAGTTTGGCGGCATCCTCGATGAGCTTTATCTGCTTATCCAGATTGACACTGAGGTCTTCCGCACACGCCATTTGCGTGAGCCCGATGTTGACGATGCGATTTGAGGTATTATTTGCCATAGGAAAAAGATAACGTAAAAGTATCAGTTGAACGAAAAATTGCCAGCCACCTCTATTCTCGGATAGGATGACGGCGTATGCCACTTCAGGTGCAATTGCTACCCACATCGTCGGGCGATCCTACGCAGGCTCAACCGTTGACCACGTACCTCGTGAACGGCACGATTGCGATTGACGCCGGCAGTCTTGGTTTCGCACTTTCCGGCGCGGAACTTGCCAAAATTCAGCATGTTGTCCTCACGCATTCGCACGTCGATCATACGGCTTCACTGCCCATTGCGATCGATTCGGCATTTACACATCTCACTCGGCCGATGCGCGTCTATGGTTCCGCACCGACCCTGGCGGCAGTCAGAAAACATTTGTTCAACGATGATATGTGGGTGGACTTTTCGCAGTTCAAAATTCCCGGCACCGATCAAGCCTGCATGGAATGGATTGAAATGCCACCGCAAAAGCCAATCGTGCTGGATGGTGTTCGACTGTTGCCCATTCCGGTTACTCATCCCGTGCCGACCGTCGGTCTCATCGTTCAGACCGAGTCCGCCTCAGTGTTGATTACCTCGGACACCTGGAAGACCGATGCAATCTGGACCGAAGCGGCGAAACTTCCGAATCTAAAAGCGGTGTTTATCGAGTGCTCGTTTCCGGATGAACTGGAAGAACTGGCTCGAGATTCCGGGCATCTCACGCCGCGCCTCGTCGCGGAGGAGACCGCCAAGCTAGGCCGCCATGTGCCGATTTACTGCGTTCATCTGAAACCTTCGATGCGTGAGCAATTGCAGAAAGAGTTGGCTCCGTATGCTTCTCGGGGGATTACTCAGGCCGAGATTGGGAAACGATATTGCTGGCCGTGAAGTCGCTTACTTCTTGCGAATGGCTTCCCCAACCGTCAGTAAAAATCGCTCGACATTTTCCGCGGCGTTTCCAATACCTGATTTGCTCTGGTGATCGATTTCAACCAGAAGGTCGACCGCTTTCGTCAGGCCATTCTCACCGAGCTTCTCGGCCGTCTTCATGAACGCGTCCTGTAGTTCGCGCGGCCAAATTTTTAAGGCGGATGCGATGGCGAAACCGTTCATTCCTTTCCGTTTCATCGCTACCGCCTGCGCTACTTTTTCGAGCCACATCCCAAGCCAGGTCACGGCACGAAATTCGGCGGATGCGTCCATCTGCACCAGTTGCCTCCATCGCCGCAGCGCCTTATCGGCATGCCCCGAGGCGATCTCATTGGTCATGTCCCACATTTCCTGCTCCCGCTGAAACGCCACGCCTTTTTCCACATCCTTCCGCTCCAGTTTTCCGGTGTCGGATTGCAGCGCGAGCTTGGCCAGCTCATTATCCAGTCTGCCGAGGTCGTCGCCGATGAGGTCCGCCAGAATCTGCGCCGCGTCGAGGTTCACCATCAACTGATGGGTTGATTTGGCGTGCGCGATAATCCACCGTGGCAGCTCTGCCGCCTTGGGAGGATCACATTTTTCGACCGCGCCTATCTTCTGAATGAGCTTGTAGATTCGTTGATTCGACGGAAGCGAGGCCACCCGCAGTATGAGCGTTCCGCTACTCGACGGTTCCGCCAGATAATTCTCCAGTTGCTCGCGAAAGCGGGTGATAAACGCATCAGCCGTGCGCAACACCACAAGCTTACCGCCACCGAACATCGCAAAGCTGCGAAGCTCATCAAGGACATCTGCCAGTTCGGCTTTTTCACCGTCCAAGTCAATCCGCTGCAGATCCTGGGGAAATCCTTCCATGATTTCGATCAACCGCTCAGATTGAAGATACGCATCTGCTCCAACCAATGCGTAGACAGGTTTGGGTAAGCTGTGTTGCACGAAAACTTTCTATTCCCGGAAAACCCATTCGTCAATCGAACCGAAGCTGACGATATTACGTTTAAGAGTGGATTCAGTAGATTTCCTGCACATGAAGGGCCGATAAAAAACCTTGCAGTGCGCAATTAAGAACGAATGCCGGTGTTCCGACCGTGTTTCGGGCCATCGGTTTCAAGGATTGGGCTTTTAGATCGTGGTTCATGGAGTGGTTCAGGGCCTTGGGTTTAAGGGAGTAGAAGATGTATAACCCGTTTTCCGCGTTTTGCGACGACTTTTACGTCAATATGCGGCTGAGTACGCAACTTAATTTGCCTCATTCACGTGACACCGTGTTGCACTTTTTTGAGCGCATCCAAAAAGAGTATCCGTCTCTTTCGAGATTTCGTAAACACGACAACGGGGATCTCTGCATTGAAGAGAGTCGTGAAAGCGACAGCTATCGCTGGGTGACGCTGGAATCAAAACGGCTCTTGAGCGGTCACGTCAATCCGTCGAGCATCGAAGACTCGATGAAGATTCACCAGCTTCTATTGCAACTGGCACCTTACAATCTTGGCCTGAGCCCGGTCGAAGTGGATCATCTGGACGTCCTTTTCGGATTTGATTTGTCGTTTCGGGGAAATCACGACGAAGTGGTCGCCGAGGGATTGTTGCCGCAATCACCGTTGACTGCGCTGTTGGAAGAAGCTGGAGCCAAAGCCGTCGATATTCAACCCAGCGTCACGGTCGCGCTGAGTGAAGATTGCCGCCTGCAGGCCCGTATTGATGTCATCACGCGAACGAATAGCTATCAGGTGCGCACGGGCGATTATTCAAATGATGTGATTAGCGTCTACCTTATTCTGCGTCGATATTGGGGCGATCGTCCGAAAGAACCGATGGAAAAACTGTTCGGCGAAATGACTGAGCGCGCCGAGGCCCTGTGTACTTCCTACATCGTGCCGCGGATCTTACGCCCGCTTTCCAGCGCGATCGCGTCCAGGAGCTGAAAAGGGCTTTGGGGGGAGCTTAACGCTACCTCCACATTCGGGGGTGGTCCGGGGAATGTTTCGCCAGTAGAATCCTTCCAATGGCAATGAACGTCGAGGACGATCAACCAGATGCTTGCGACACTGTGGACTTGCTGATCCAGGCGAACGACAAAGCCGCGAAATTATTGGAGCAACTTCTCGCCGAGCAGGCCCAGATGGACCAAACCTCGGCTAAGTTAAGCGTCGAGGCATTGCGGCAAAGTAGACTTGCATTGGCTGAGGCGATCGCGGCGGTGCGAAAAACCATCGACATTTTGCGGAAGATCCGTTCGATATCGCCTGCGGCAAACGAACCGGTCGATTCACAATAGAAACGAGTGATCATGTCACGCAATCCTATTCCTTCCCGTGTTCCACCTCAAAGCGGTGTGCCTTCCAAAGCGCCCGCAGACCGCGCGGGTTCTAAGATGCCGGTCAACGGGTCGGATGCCACGCTTCAGGCAAATCCTCCGAAAGATATCAGCGCGCCGGCCACCGTTCCTGGGGCGGCGAACCCCCAACCGGTGATTGCTCGCGGGGCGACCTATTACCGTACGACGCGATATATCATGGTTTTATTGCTTCTTGGCATGGGTGGATGGTTCGGTTACGACGGCTTCGTTGGATGGCCGAAGGAAAATGCCGCCATTGAAGAAGTGAGCAAGCAAGTCGATGCGGCCAAGAGCGCAAATGACAAAGAAAAACAGGAGGGTCTGAACAAGAATCCTCTGGCGCATAAAACTCCCCACAGCAAAATGGATATTCGGATTCAAAAGCTGCTTTCCTTTGGATTGCCGATCGGAAGTTTGTCCATGCTGTTCTGGGCCCTTTACAACTCGCGCGGGGAATTTCGGCTGGCGGGTAATACTCTCTCGGCACCAGGGCATCCGGCGATACGGTTTGAAGATATTCTGGAACTGGATAAACAGATGTGGGATCGCAAGGGAATTGCATTCGTTCGCTACAGCGGCTCGTCGGGAAAAGGCCGCCTGAGACTCGAT
>JBBRMF010000123.1:0-14582 GCA_038230975.1 Tepidisphaerales bacterium | reverse complement strand
ACTAGTGGAACAGTGATTTTGTTGCGTATCCTCTTTTCCGGGTCCCGCTATTGCAAATTCGCAGGTGTCCCCTTTTTCGACTCCCAACGTCGCAGCGGTCACGCGGTTAGACCGAGATCGCATAAAATTGCGGTAGATTAGTTCGTTTCATGGCTGAAGCAGTGAATGCCGGCTGACTCCAATCATTTGACATCTGCTGCCAATCCCGAACTAGGACATTTCGCAGCCAACTCCGCAGAAATGCAGCGTCACCGTACGCATTCGCGCAAGCGAGTCCAATCAAGCAACTCACGGAAACTGTTGCATATTGTGCTATATTGTTGCATTCGGTTTTTTGTTTAAAAGCCGGAAACCCAACGACCCGCGTCAGAGAAATGAGCGTCGTGGGTCACCTCTGGTGACCCTGCCAAAAGCGTTAAAGTAACGTGACTTCATTCGGCAAAGGTTCCACCAATCCATCGAGCGGCAAGCGCATCATCTGCCACATCACCCAGCATTCCAGCCCAAACGGAATGAACCCAAGCAATCCGACCACCGGCATCTCGAAATATTTGTAACGCAGCGTCACCCCGAGAAATGGCAAGTCATAGACCCATTTGGCAAGGGCCCAGTAGTTCCAGAATTCCCATAGAAAGCCGCACGTCAGCCCACCGGCACAAGCGGCGAGCGCGCGGCCATACCAACCGGCTTCAAAATCACGCAACATGCTTGGCCGACCCAGCAGAAGATTGATCGGATCCAGCAGAAAGACAAGGCTTGTCCAGAGCGTGTAATTGGTTACCGGATCACGACTGACGATGGGCCAGGCGAGCATTCCGATGCCGATCATTAACACCGCGGCTTTGCCCCAGGCAGGCATGTGCCTTGGTCGGGTGCGGGCCCAATTAAACCAGCCGAGGTTTAGATAGATTTGACCGATCATCAGCATCGCCGGGACGACCGCCGCGAATGCGAGGACGTAGCCCCACAGTCGATCACTGAATTGCTCGGGGATGCCGATATATCGCCATGCGTGATGGGGCGCGAAGATCCAGAAGTTGATCCAGTCGAAGACGCACCAGATAAAGATGGAGGCGATCCAGAGCAGCCAGAAATGATGCGGGCGTTTGCGAGCGGGGCTGCCGGAAGGCATGCGCACAAGGATGCCATCGAGCAAAAAGAGCAATCCCGTCCAGACGACGGCAGTCATGTTTGTGGCCATCCAGCGGGCGGCTCTGGCCAACAGCCCTTGGGGAATGGGCAGTGCGAAGAATGCATCGTTCGTGTGGATCGGGCCACGATGCGACAAGGCCACGTCGGTGAATAACAGTGATTCGCAAATCAGAATGATCGTTACACCGATCCAGAATGTAACGTTCAATTTGCGATTCATGGAGAGTTGATCATTCACCGGTGGCACGGGCTTCCAGCCCGTGTTGACGGGCAAATGCGACGAGAAATTTTGATTTGGATGCACTCTCAAGTATTACGCCGCTAACACGGGCTGGAAGCCCGTGCCACTGGGCAGTTTGAGGCCATCAATCTTCAGACTCCACCGGTTCTGTAACCGCAGTAGGTTCCGGCAATGCCTCGGTCGCCAGATGCAGCGACGCCTGCGCATACGTTTTGCGGTGTTCTTCAGGCGCGAGGGTGATCTCCACATCGCCGAGCGTTTCGTTTTGCTGCACGAGGATTTTTTTCTCGCGGATCAGTTCCAGCAGCGCCAGGAACACACCGATCATTTCGCTGCGGCTTTTGCGGCCTTCGATGAGTTGCCGCAGTGAAAGGTTGGGTTCGCGCTTCAGGCGATCTTCAATATCGGCCGCGTGCAGATCGATGGGAGTGTCATCGTACGTGACTTCGTGATAGCGCGGCCGCCGACCTCCCACTTCCTTCATCAACTTTGAAAAAGCATCCAGCAGATCCCAGACCTGGATTTCATCCAGATCGACCGGAGGCGGTTCATCGGCTTCACCCTCCAGTTTGGCAGGGTAGCGCGGGAAGCGATCCTGGTGCTGCTTTTGCGCCTGCTCCAGCGACATGGCGGCGTCTTTGAAACGCTTGTATTCCAGCAGTTGTTGCACGAGTTCATAGCGAGGATCGGTCAGCTCCTGCGCGGCACTCGGACCATTTTGCGATTCCTGTACCGGGGCCCGCGGCAACAGCATGGCGGATTTGATTTCCATCAAGGTCGCTGCCATCACCAGAAACTCACCGGCTACATTGATATCCATCCCGTGATCTGCACGCAGCAATTTCAGCGTGTGGAGATAGCTCATATACGTGTCGGTAATGCGCGCAATGGGGATGTCGTAAATGTCCAGCTCGTCCCGCTTGAGCAGGTAGAGCAGCAGGTCCATCGGCCCGTTATAAACATCGAGTTCGACGCGGTAATCCACAATCTCCCTGGTTAGAGTCGGCTTGATTTTAGTGGACCTCGCCCCATAATCCAACGACTTCACACGCATGGATGCAACGATTTCTCAATTTGCCCGCGAAGTCATCGACACCGAGGCCGCCGCCGTCAGCGCGGTTGCGTCTGCGGTGGACGATCACTTTGAACAGGCCGTCCACCTCATTCTCGATTGCGGTGGGGCGGTGCTCACCAGCGGAATTGGCAAAGCCGGCATCATCGCCCGCAAGCTATCGGCCAGCTTTTCCAGCACCGGCACACCGAGTCATTTTCTGGACCCTGCCCAGGCGGTTCACGGCGATTTAGGTTCGTTACGGCCTGGCGATCTGGTCGTCATTCTTTCCGACAGCGGTGAGACTGATGAGATTCTGCGAATGCTCAATATTCTCAAGCGGTTGAATCATCCGATCATCGCGATGACGTCAAGTCGTGCCAGCACGCTCGCCCGCTTCGCCACGGTGACGCTCTCCTTCGGCAAGGTTAAAGAAGCCTGCCCGCTGGGATTGGCACCGAGCGCCTCGACGACCGCCATGCTCGCGCTCGGCGATGCCCTTTGCCTGACGGTGATGAAGCTCCGGAATTTTACCGCCGATGATTTTGCGCTCTTTCATCCGGCCGGGAATCTCGGTCGTAAGCTTATCAAAGTCAGCGAGGCGATGACCTTTCGGATTGGCGAAAATCTCCCCGTCGCTTCCGACAAACGGACCGTTGGCCACGTTCTGCACGAAGTCAGTTCGATCAAACGGCGGAGTGGTGCGGTCATTCTTGTAAACGATTTTGGACAGGTCAGTGGAATCTTTTCCGACGGTGATTTGCGGAGACTGATCACCGATAACGATGGCACTGCACTCGATCGGCCGGTCGCATCCGTGATGACGCGCAACCCCAAGCGCATTCAAGCCGACGCATTGGCCAGCGAGGCGATGGCGATTCTCAAGCAGTACCGCATCGACGAACTTCCGGTCGTCGATGCCGCCGATAAACCGGTCGGCCTGATCGATGTTCAGGATCTGGTGATTCTCAAAATGCTGGATATCGAGCCGGATGTTTAAGGACGGACCCTTTGCGATCATTTATCCTTGTTGTTGTGGCTGGTTTTCTGCTCTCGGTGGGCGGACTTATCTATTTCTGGATACAGCCCTCTTCCAAACATCGGGGGGGTGTTCCGAAAAATATCCCATCAGACCCGGTTTCGCTTTCGCCGAATGAAAGTGGTGGACCGCTCGGCAACGGGGACGATGTTGTCCTGAAAAAGTATGATCAGCGCACGGGCGAATTGGCTTCGGAGTTTCTTGCCAAAGAATACAAACCGCAGCGCGGCGGGAAGATCGCGGTGAAAGATGCGACGGCTCGCTTCTACATGACCAACGGGCAAATTCTTCAGATCCATGGCGCGAGTGGTTTGTTCACGGGCGACAAGGCCCAGCCGGAACAAAAGGGCGCGGCGGTTCCATCGCGTGCGCAGGCTCCATCGCGGGGTCATCTCGAAGATGTCACGCTCAAGATCCTCGATTCCAGTGAACGTGAATCGATGACGATCGTGATGAACAACGCCTCGTTCGACAGCGAAAGTTCGACGATCTTTACCGAGGCTTACACCGATCCTGCCAACGGTCAGGAAGTGTCCGGTGACCAGGTCAAAGTGACGATACGCAGCGCGGACAGTAACCCGAGCGGTTACGACTTTGACGGTCGCGGTTTGCGCGTGGCCTGGAATGAACGGGATCGCCGACTGGCAAAATTGGATGTTGCCCATGGCGAAAGGCTCGTCGTCAAAAATCCGAAAGGTTTCGCGCAGACGAAATCTGCGAATTCCGAATCGGCGGCAAAGAACACACCGACGACGAAATTTGAATCCGCCAGTCAGCCGGTCAAGGCAAACAAAGCAGCCTCTCCTTCAAAGCGATCGGCCTTGCCGGCAAATACCGATCCGCCGGTCTATCGCGCGACGTTTTTGCAGGCAGTTCGCATCGTGCAGAACGGTCAACCGATGGCGATTGCGGATCGGATGGCGGTCGATTTCTGGATGCGTTCTTCCGATGAACCTTCAAAGTCGACGACTCGGTCCACATCGCGGCCGGCGACACAAGTCACCGAGGCAGTTCCCACGACGCTTCCCGGCGCAGCATCCACAACAGCACCCACGAGCCACCCGACAAGTCGCCCGGCGGATGAGTCGCCCATTTACATCTATTGGACCGGGCCATTGCATGTAGAGCCTTACGCGCAATCGTCGGCCGTGGCCGGTGAGTCGATCGTCACACTTGAAGGCAAACCCGTCGTGGCTCGTCAACAGTCTTCAGAAATTCACGCCTCCAAGCTGATCTATCGCACAGAAGATGGCAGCCTCCGAGGTTCGACTGTTCCCGGTGACTTCGTGCAGATGACCAGTGCCGATGCTCATGGTGAGTCGATTATTCGCACCACGTCGCTTGAATACCTGGCCCGCGCGCAACCGCCGCTGGCCATTCTGAGCGGCAAAAGCACTGCGGTGCTTCCCGGGCAGGCCAATGGACCCGGAATGAAAGCCTCGTGGATGGATCGCTGCGTGTTGCGGTTCGACACACTTCCGGACGGCCGAAGCGCCATCAAACAGGCGGACATCACCGGGAATGTTTTCATCGATCATCCGCAAATCAAGCTCAACGCGCAGCGACTGGAACTGGCGTTCGATTCCTCGCAGCGCGGTCCAACTTCTAAAGCGGTGACGAAACCAACGACCATCGCCACGAGCCAGCCATCGATGCAGATGAATCTCAAGCAGCTCATCGCCAGCGATGCCGTACATTGCCAGATGAAGGATAGCGAAAATAAGAGCCAGACGATCGACTGCAATACGCTGACGTTGCTGACGGATTTCAGTCCGGATGGAAAGCTCGTTCCTCGCACAGTCAATGCAGACGGTGATGTCCACGCGGTCGATGCTGATCAGGATTTGCGTGCCGGTCATCTGGCGGTAACGCTGGCACCGTCCACGCGCCCGGCATCGACCCGGCCTTCGGATAACGGCAATGGGTTCAGCTCAAATGTCGATTTGCAGAGCATGATCGCGCATGATGCCGTGCATGTGATTGGCCGCAAGGACGGCACGGAAGCCTTCGCCGATACCATGCTCATCGATAAGAAAGCCGGCAAACCCGCCATCAAATTTGTGGGTCAACCGTTCGCAAAGATCATCCAGAAATCCAACACGATCACCGGATCGGTGATCGATCTTTCTCCGGATGGTCAACAGCTAAGTGTCGACGGCGGGGGGACGATGCATGGCTCGCAACAGCAGTCGCCCGGAGTCGCGGCCAAACCAATCGATGTGAGTTGGACCCGCAGCCTTCGCGTGGATGGCAAACGCAATATTGTCGATGCGCTTGGTGACGTGATCGCTAAATCTGTGGATGCAGATGGGACTGTCGACACCGCGCGGGGAGATCAAGCCCAACTGTTTCTGGCCGATGTCCCCACGACACAGCCGACGACTTTGCCGTCCACAACAACGCGAACCGCGAAGGCGACCACCGGTCCGGCCACTCAAGAGACGGCCATGCGAAAGATCGTTCGGCAGGCAATCTTTCAGGATAACGCGTCAATTAGTTCGACCTTGCTCGATAACAACGGTCACCCCCAACGTCGCATGAATCTTCTGGCTTCGATGATTCAGTACGATCTGGCACAAGTCGCCAATGATCCGAATGCGCCGCCCATGAAAAAGATGACGGTTCCGGTCGGTGGGCGAATGCTGGTTGAAGATTATCGCGCCGCCGCAACCCAACCGGCGGCGGGGGGTTCTGACATCGCGGGCGCGCGTGGAGCAACGGCATTTCAGTGGTCCAAAAGCCTGACCTACGATGACGCCACGCACAAAGTGGTGATGCAGGGGAGCGTCGTCATTGATCATCGCGATGACGTGCAGAAAGAAGATTCGCTTCGATTGACCGGCGAAACTGTCACCGCGGAACTGGAAGCCGTCCCCGCGACGCAACCCACGGCCGCGACGACAAAGCCCGTCGAGACCCGATTCCAGGTTCGCCGCATTACGGCTACTGGTGATTTGATTGTGACCCTGCGCGGGGGTGAATTGCGCTGCGATCACATTGTCTATGATCCGATCACGCATCTGCTGACCGCCTACGGCACGGAAACTGCCGATGCGGTATTTTCGCGCACGGCCCCCGGAGTTTCGCAACCCATCCATGCGTTGGAAATGCAATGGGATGCGAAGTCTGATCTTCCGAAAATCACAAAAATGAATGCGCGGTTCCGGAAATAGCCCGATTGTGCAATGATTGATGTTGTAGGTTCGGAGTACCCGCCCACCATCCGTGTCACTCGGGAAATCGGTGGGCGAGTACACTCACCCTACACTGCGGCTCAGACTATTGAAGCGGCGTCTACAGAATTCTGGAGAAACGTCTATGCGTTTTGATCACGTTGCGGTTTCGACCAAGGACATATCAGCGGGCGTCGAGTGGTATCGTTTTCATTTTAATGCCAAGGTTCTTTATCAGGATGATACTTGGGCATTTCTGCAGTTGGGTGGAACAAAGTTGGCGCTGGTCAGTCCGCACCAGCATCCGCCACATATCGCGATGAGCGTTTCGGAAGAGGTGCTGAACGATGCTGCAAAAATCGCCAGTAAACCCATCGATCTTCATCGGGATGGCACGAAAGGAATATATCTTCTTGACCCCTCGGGCAACGCCGTCGAATTGATCTGCTACCCACCCGGCGAAACGATTTACGCCAAGCGAGAGCCAGATGTGGAGAAGAAAGAGTGATGGGTCGTTTTATTTAGCCGTGCCGCTTGCGGACTGTGTCCGATTGCGTTGGATGGCCGCGCAACTCGGTTCGCAAGCGAACCGGCTAAATAAAACGACAGACCCAGCGCAGGCTGGTGGGGATCAGAGATAGAACCTGCAATTTTTGCGCCCGGGTACTGGAAATCGCAGGCGGAGTCCGATACAAAAGTAAACGGCGGCATGGATGCTGTCGCGGTGAATCTGCAAATTGGGGCTTTTACGACCGAAGGAGCCACGGATGGCCCGATTTCAATCCTTCATTCATTCTGGCATCGGATGCGCGCTGGGAACCTTTTTCCTGGTCGGTTGCCAATCGCAAACTTCGATGGTGGGTGAGCTACCCTCCCCCAATTTCAGTGGTCCGGTGGCGGTGCAGCCTGCGCCGCGTCCATTGCCACCGGTGGTAAAGGCTCAACCGATACCGTCGCCCGCCAAGGTGGCTCCGCCCAAGGTAGCCACGGCTCAAGCCCCACGAGACTGGCTGCCACCCGTTGCACCGCGGTCCTGGCAGGCCATCGTGATTCATCACAGTGCCACGCCCGTCGGTGGAGCCGCGCGGTTTGATCGAGAGCACAAAGAAAAAGGGTGGGATGAACTAGGCTATGATTTCGTGGTTGGAAATGGCACGGATACCGGCGACGGGCAGATCGAAGTCGGTTCACGGTGGACCAAGCAGAAAATCGGCGCTCACGCCAAGACTCCCGACAATTGGTTCAATGAACACGGGATCGGCATCTGTCTTGTCGGTAATTTTGACGGGGGGCGTCCAACCCCCGCTCAAATGCGTTCACTTGCAAAGCTCGTGGCGTACATGATGCGGACTTATCACATTCCGGCGGACCACATCATCGGGCACGGCGATACAAAAGCCACCGACTGCCCGGGGCGGCTCCTGAACATCGCCGATGTGCGACGGATGGCCACGCAGATTCTGGTTGCGGATGGTGCGGGTCCTGCAGGCAATCCGCGCACGGCGTCCAGTCGTGAGATGCTGAGCGATATCAAAGGGAAGTAGATCGTTCGTTTATCGGCTGACGTGCCGATAATCAACTGCCCGTGGGGGCTGTCTCGGTTAAGCGCATTAAAGCATTAACTTGACGACCTTTTGCGGGATTTGTACTGTTAACGCGGGATGTCGGTTGCGTCGGCCCGGCGGCACCGCCCCCCAGGAAACATTCAGTCGAAAAGAGCAATCATGTCCGATCCCCAGCAACTACCTCTCCAACAAGCGATGCACCGGCTTCATATTGTTGATCAAAAAGACATCAAGATTGTCTCGTTTATCGAGAATAAAATTCTCGACGAAGCGAATATCACAGAAATCGGCGCGGCATTGATTTCGCTTGTCGAAGCGCGTGAAAGGCCGAAAATGATGCTCGACTTTCAAAATGTCGATCACTTAAGCTCCGCAGCGCTCGGCATGCTGATCAATGTCAACCAGAAGATTAAATTGCAAAGTGGTGAACTGCGACTCGTCAATATCAAGCCGCAAATCATTGAGGTGTTTATGATTACGCGGCTCAACAAGCTGTTCAAAATCTTCCCGAATCGGGAAGAGGCGCTGGAAAGCTTCAGCCCGGCTTGATGATCTTCGTATCGCCTGAATCGAAAGTCCTCGCGGCGACGAGGCGGGTAGGAAAGGGTGGAGGGCAAATCGGATAGGCTCGGGCCGCGAGGGAGAGCATGACGCCGGTGAAGGCGACGATCAACTCGGATTTTTCCGCCGGCTTTGAGGTGCAACAACGCATTCTCGATGCCGCGGTGAAGCACGGCTATACCGAGGCGTGCTTATTTGCGATCAAGATCGCGATGGAAGAAGCTCTGGTGAATGCCATCAAGCACGGAAACAAGCTTGATCCGCAAAAGCACGTAAGAATCGAAGCTTCGATCTCACCAAAACAGACGGAAATCTGCATTGAGGATGAAGGGCCGGGATTTGATCGAAGCGCTGTGCCTGATCCTTTGGCCGAGGAAAATCTCGAAAGGTCGAGTGGCCGGGGGATTCTGCTGATCGAGTCGTACATGAGCCAGGTGTCTTGGGACCATGGAGGTCGCCGCCTGCGGATGGTGAAAAAGAATGATCATCCCCATTCGCACAGATAGCCCGTTGCGCGTCCGGCCATGGATGAACTGGGCCTTGATCGCGGTGACGTTCTTCATCGGGGTCGCCGAAGCCTATTCAAATCAATTTCGCTCGCCCACCTGGGTCAATCACCTGCAATTGAGTGGTCGCGTGCCAGTGCTGTGGACTTTCATCACGCACGCGTTTATTCACGTCGGCTGGCTCCATTTGATGGCCAATCTCCTGGCGCTTTATGTATTCGGCAACAACGTGAATGATCGGTTGGGACATCTCGGTTATTTGGCGTTTTACCTGTCCGGCGCGATCTTCGCGGGTGTGGGATTTGTCGTCACGGATTCAAATGGCCTGCAATTGTTCGGGGCCAGCGGTGCCGTCATGGCCGTGATGGGTGCTTACCTGGCGCTTTATCCCCGATCGAATATCACAATTCTTTCACTCCTGTTTCTGGTCGGAACATTTGAAGTTCCGAGCATGTATCTGATCACTATTTTCTTCATCCTGGACTTGCTCGGAAAGCTGTCGGATCAGGTGGCGGTGGCGCACACGGCGCACATCACCGGGCTTTTGTTTGGATTTTTTATCGGGATGGGGTTGCTCGGCGTGAGATTGCTGCCACGAGACCCGTTTGATTTTCTGGCGCTGGTGCAGCGATGGCATCGACGCCGTCAGTACAAAATGTTGGTGCGGCAGGGATTCAACCCGTTCGGCTATGTGGCGCGCCCGCCGCAGGCTCGAACGCTGAACCGACCGCATAGCGATGCTGAAACCGAGGTCGATCCGAATTTGCAGCGGATTCGTGATCTGCGCGCTGAGATTAATGAAGCGATCGCGCATCATAATCTTCCGCACGCCACCATTCTGTTTTTGGATCTGCGCGCCCTCGATCCACGGCAGGTATTGGCCAGGCAATCACAACTTGATATCGCGAACCAACTCGCCAGCCAGCAGTTCTTTGCGCAGGCGGCGGATGCGTACGAGCAATTTCTGCGACATTATCCGAACTTTGAACAGCTTGAGCAGGTGCAGCTCATGCTGGGTTTGATTTGCAGTCGTTACCTCGCTCAATACGGCCGGGCCAAAGAACTGCTCGTCGCCGCGATTCAACGGCTGCACGGGCATCGGGAGCTTTCGATGGCGCGGGCTGAATTGGATCGAATTCAGCCGCTGGTTGGAATGACCACTCCTTTGGAACAGTGATGAAGTAGCGCCGCCGGATTTCTTTATTCCTTTTTACTATATTGTACGTTTTAGGACGGCACACACATTGCTAATCTCAGGTGGAAATATTGCGCAAGGAGTTTTTATGACCGCATTGCTCCCCGCCGTGAAGTCCCGTCAACTCTATTGGTCTGTCATCAAGCAGACCTTTAAAGAGTTCATGGAAGATAAAGCAACGCGACTCGGTGCGGCGCTCGCCTACTATACGATGTTTTCCATTGCCCCGCTCCTTATCATAGCAATCGGCCTGGTAGGCTGGTTTTTTGGGAATTCGGCTGACACTCGCATTGAAGAGCAGGTTTCAGCATTGATGGGAGAACAGGGTGCCAAAACAATTCAATCGATGGTTGATGCCATGGCCCAGCGTCCTAAATCCGGCATGCTGGCCGTGATTGTCGGCGTATTGACGCTGTTGGTCGGTGCGGCCGGCGTATTTGGACAGTTACAGGATGCACTGAATACGATCTGGAAAGTTGCACCTAAACCGGGTCGAGGCTGGAGGGGATTTGTTCGGGATCGCTTTTTGTCATTTGCGATGGTCGCTGGCGTCTGCTTCCTGTTGCTCGTCTCGCTGATTGTGAGTGTGATGATCGCGGGGATGAATCACTTTTTACGTGGGGAAATGCCAGGATGGCCGATCCTCCTGACAACCGTCAATGCAGTGGTGTCTGTTGCTGTGATTACCCTGATGTTTTCAATGATGTATAAAGTGTTGCCCGATGTAAAAATGCCATGGAGCGACGTCTGGATGGGCGGTTTTGTGACGGCAATTTTGTTTACGTTCGGCAAATGGGCGATCGGCGCGTACCTTGGTCGTGCAAGCGTCGGTTCAGCGTACGGTGCTGCCGGATCATTGGTCGTCGTGATCCTGTGGATCTACTATGCAGCGCAGATTTTTTTGATGGGCGCAGAATTTACGCAGGTTTACTCGAAACGAATTGGGCATCGGAATGTGCCTGATGATAATGCAGTGGCCTTAACCGACGAGATGCGGGCGAATCAAGGAATACCGACGGATAAAGTTCTTGAAGTGAATGCTAAATCGGAAACCGACATTGTACGTCAAAATGGAAAATCCGGTCGAAAAGGTATCGGAAATGGTGAAAAACCTCGTCGCGTCCTGCCGGTAACGGTCGGTTTTGCTGTGGGGTTTTTAGTCGCAAGACGTTGGCGGGTACATTGACGCGAGCCAGGTTGATGTTGCTTCATTTCTATTCTCGTAGTAACGCATCCCCGCACTCCGCAAGTTGCGCAAGGCGAGCTTTGAACGTGCTGGCGATTTTTTCCGCCAGTGTATCGGTGAATAGGGCGGACCGATAAGTTAAACCAAAAGCCAGATCGTCTCCCAATGTGGTCGTCGTGAATACAAGCGGCACCATCGGCCCGGTGGGTGATACGCGGATATATTCCAGCAGCGGATCAGGATGATACTTCCTTGCCCAGGTCGGGTTCAGATTCACATTCGAGATTCCACCGGCCAGCGGCATGTGTTTGCGATAGAAGCGGAATGTTTTCTGCACCGGCATGAATCGCGCGGCAGTTAATGCCGCGAACATCCACACGGCGCTAGCCTGAGGGGAATCGGTTTCTTTATGGATCTTGGTTTGTCGGGCGATTTGCCGAACGAGTCGCGGCCAATTGCGAAGATCTTCGCGCCGACAGACCACATTGGCGAACCCCAGGAATAGCCCAAACATACGGCTCATATCGCGACGAGCCCGCGAGCGCAGATCGACGATCATCCCCAGCGCCAAATCTTTTCGCCGTGGAATGGTGCGCGTCGGATTGAATCGATCACAAACATCCGCGATGGCGGCGAGGAACAGATCGTTGAGCGTTACCTGGTTGCGATGCGCTACGCCGAGCAACTGCTGAAGCAAACCGAGATCAATTTTCTGTTGCAAAAATCGCAGGTTGAAATCGGAAGACCCCATTGTGCGCAGCTTTCGTACGCTCCGAAATCGGCTCGCAGAACGGAACAGCGTGAGGAACTGACCGCCCAGATGCCACCGCGAACGCTGTGGACCGAAATGAGCCCAGTAACCTCCGCGTGGGATGGTGGTGGGCGAATCGCTCGCGGCGGCGGGATCGTACACGCGCACAAACCACTCGCGAAGGAGCATTCGGATGGCGACACTGTCGGCGACCCAGTGCTGATAGATGACGCCGCAGTAAAATGAATCTTCCTCTTCGATCACGAACGGCCGGAATGGCAAATCCTGATCGTCATCAAACGGGCGATTCATCTCGCGCGAAATATGATCTTCTAGTTTGACGCCTTTGGGGACAAGCAGCACGTCGAAGTCGACGGCGTTTCCATTCACCGACTCGAAGCGGAAATCCTGCCCTTGCACTTGCACCGGGCCCAGCCCCATCGCCAGGATGGCGCTCTGCCACGCACGGCGGATCGCGAGCATGTCGAGTTTTCCGGCGACGCGCAGCACCTGCGCGGCGTTATACGGGTGTACCGTATCCCATTGCCGAACGAGTCGCTGGAAAATATTGAGTCGGGCCAAGGTCATCCGTGAATCAATATAACGGATATGCTCCACCATTCCACGGGGCGATCCTTTTGCGAACAAGTTAAACGCGCTGATGCGCTAGGAGTGGGTATAGGCTCGAAATGATCGTGGGAAAAATCGACCGGTGTGCCGGGAGTATTGCAGGTATTCTTCGCCGTGCAATTTGATCAGGTGCATTTCCTCACGATGTGCTTCCCACTGCAGTAGAAGCAAATGTATTCCGCCCGTCGCGAACATCAACACATTGGGAACGGCCAGGAGTGTGGCGAGCATCAGCATGGATGACAACCCGTAGATAGGATGCCGCACAAAGGCAAAAGGTCCGCTGAAAACAAGCTGTGTTTTGTCTTGCGGATCAATTCCCATCCGCCAACTGCTTCCCATGCGTTGCCAGCAAGCGAACGTGGCCAAAAGGCAGAGGATCGCGACGACTGCCGCCATCCAACCCATTCCGGAAGGGAGCCAGAAAGTTCTAAAAAACGGACGAATTGTCGCAGGGTATCGTTCAGGACTTGTCGCGATAAACGCGACCAACGGAAGCATGATCCAAAGCAGAATCACCGGCATCCACACAATCCGCAAGATGCGACCCAGGGGTTCGGGTGGAACGAGATTTGCGCCGTGTCCCGCTTTTTTACGCGACCGCCGAACCATCATCATTACGCGGGACCAGTAGACGAGGACGGCAATACCTATGATCAGAGCGGGCCAATTCTTCGACATGAATCCTCTTCTACAGGTCTTGGTGCCCGCTCAACTGCCGCCGCCTTCTATGCGGTAATCGAAATGGCTTCGGGCGGACGACTCCACTCTCGGCGGACAAGTTGAAAGTACCTGCTTCACAACCTCAGCATGAATCTTCCGATTCTTCTCGATATTGAAATGATTCGTTCGCCGCTCCAATAAATCGGTGCGGTCTTTTCGGACGTCCATGTTACGCAATTGACCGCTGCTGCCTGTTTCTTGACTCAACGGAATACCACGGAATAGCGGAAGTTTATCCCATACGCCATTTGATTGGTAGAGGTTATAGCAGCACTTTACGTTTGCCGGGACTACCGGTGGAATGACCGGATCGATCGTAACTACAAGGTCGACGGGGATATCATTCGCTTCCAGGTCACGGCTGATCCGTAGAACGTCATCCGCACCGAATGAATGACCGATCAATACGATCGGTTCCCGTTGCGCGGAGTTGGCATAACGCGTGCGGATCGCGCTCCCCAACTGATCCCATTGATCGTCTTGGTAAACCGTTGCTCTGACTCCTGATTGATCCAATGTTTGACTGATACTATTGATGCCGTCCGAAAAAACTCCGATGAATCCCCGAAGCAGATAAACGTTTCCAAGTCTCGGCTGATCGCTGACAGACTGCACCCGGTCCAAGCTCCCTGGGGTGATCGTCGCACAACCCGTCAAAGAAATCAGAGCGACCCACATCGCAAAAATGTACCACAGGCAGCCCATTTGATATACGAAGATAGGCAACTGATAGTCGAGGCGGTCAAAAAAACGCTTCATAGGAAACGGATCGCAAATCAAAAGCCAGTATCAAGCAAAACTTTCAAATT
>JBBRMF010000122.1:0-14639 GCA_038230975.1 Tepidisphaerales bacterium | reverse complement strand
TATGCGTCCACCTCCATCGCCAACGGGGTGAACCGACGATCGCCGATGTCGATTCTGCTTTGGCGGCTGCGCGGCAGCATGGTTGCGATGTGCTGATCGGACTTGGCGGTGGAAGCGCGATCGATGCCGCAAAAGCCACCGCCGGTTTGTTAACGAACGGCGGGCAATGTCTGGATTACATGGAGGTCATCGGCAAAGTCCAAAAAATTCTCAAGCCCGCCGCGCCTTGGATTGCCATTCCAACCACGGCCGGGACGGGTGCCGAGGTGACGAAAAATGCGGTGATCGGTTCGCCGGAGAGAAAGTTCAAGGCGAGCATTCGGAGCGACCATTTACTGGCCCGTGTGGCGCTCATTGATCCGGAGTTACAAATCGGTTGCCCGCCGGAAGTGACGGCGGCTTCGGGGATGGATGCCCTCTGTCAGTGTATTGAAGCGTATACCTCCACCGGGGCAAACTTACTGACCGACGCACTAGCCTATTCAGGCGCAGGTACAGCGAGATACTTCCTGGAAGAAGCGTACAAAGACGGTTCCAATATTCATTTTCGAGAGCGTATGGCTGAATCAGCACTGAAGAGTGGAATTTCTCTGACAAATGCCGGACTAGGTGCCGTTCACGGATTTGCCGCGCCGATTGGCGCGAATTTTACAGTCCCCCACGGCGTCGTCTGTGCGCAATTGCTGCCCCCGGTAGTTGCCGCCAACATCGCCGCAATGAAGGCGATGGATACCGAGCACCCGACTCTCTGGAAATTTTCAAGACTAGGCGGTGCCTTTCGCGGTCCAAAATCTGACAGAGCAATTTCAGAGGAAGTCGTACTCGTAGAATTCCTACGCAATCTAATCACGATCCTCAAAATTCCCAAACTGTCGCAGTTTGGCCTTCGCGATGAGCACATTTCTGAAATCGTGACACTCGCCAAGCAAACCAGCAGTATGAAGTACAACCCCGTCGTGCTTGCGGACGATGTGTTGGCGAATATCCTTCGATCCGCTTTATAGATTGCCGGTTCGCACGATGCCTACTCTTCTGTGAAAACACCGAGATATTATGCTTCACCTTTCACTCGATGGTCCCTGGCAATTTCGTCTGGCTGGAACTCCCAAAGGCGATGCCCCGCGCGATCGATCGTTATCTCGGTGGATGCCCGCCATCGTCCCCGGAACGGTGCATCATCATCTGCATCAGCTTGATAAAATTCCCGATCCGTTTTTCGGTCGAAACGAACTTGATCTGCAATGGATCGATCAACAGGATTGGGAGTGGACGCGAACGGTGGAAGTTTCGCCGGATGTCATTCAATCGTCACGCCAAGAGCTGATCTTTGAAGGTCTCGATACCATCGCCACGATTTTTTTGAACGATAAGCCGGTGGGTGGCGGTGTGAATATGTTTCGGCAGATTGTCTGCGATGTTCGCGGAATTCTAACCGCTGGTAAAAATGAGATCCGTGTTCTCTTTGCCAGTCCGACGGCGAATGCACAATCTCAAGCGGAATTTGGGCGTCATCGCGTAGCCGATGGTGACTGGCGATGGCAGACGGGTGAAGTTCGCACGACCTGCCGCGCCTGGATTCGTAAAGTGCAATGCCATTTCGGATGGGATTGGGGGCTCTATTTAGCCACGAGCGGAATCTGGCAATCATGCCGATTGGAATGCAGCGATGCGCCGCGGATTACCTCGATAAAGATTCATCAGCATCATCAGGGGGCTGTTGGGCAGCCGGTTGCGGTGATGCTGGATATTGCTGTTGATGCGTTCACGGCTAAGCCGACAAGCGGCAGTTTCTTAATCCAATGCGCGGGCCAATCGATTCGTGTACCGTCAGAACTTCGAGCAGGGGGCTCACACGTCCACGCTAAATTGAGCATCGCCGATCCCCGGCTCTGGTGGCCGGCGGGGGAAGGGGAGCAGGCGCTGTATGACCTTACGATTGAATGGATTGATACCGGCGGAGCCAGTACGGCCAAAGTCCATCGTCGCGTGGGGCTTCGAACCGTGGAGCTGGTGACGCAGCCCGATAAATCCCCGCAGGGCGAACCGGCCACAACTTTCTTTTTTTGCGTCAATGGCCGGACCATTTTTGCCAAGGGAGCCAACTGGATTCCCGCAGACCAGTTTGTCGATCGTTGCACCCCTTCGGTCTATCGGCATCTGCTGAAAAGCATGGTCGAAACGAACATGAACATGATCCGCGTGTGGGGCGGCGGATGGTACGAGCAGGATGTTTTTTACAACCTTTGTGATGAGCTCGGCCTGATGGTCTGGCAGGATTTTATGATGGCCTGCGCGCTCTATCCGGATACGCCGGAGTTCATCGCGGAACTGTGCGCCGAGGCAAAGTATCAGGTACGGCGACTGCACTCGCATCCATCCATCGTGCTGTGGAATGGAGACAACGAAGACGCCGAAGCCGTCTGGCGATGGTGGAAGGATTCGCCCGATTTCAAAAAGAACGTGCAGATTTATAAGAAAGTGATGAGCGCGCTCAAGAAGACAGTCGAAGCCGAAGATGACACCCGCCGATTCTGGCTGTCGAGTCCATCCAACGATGATTTCAATGGCGATTGTACTAATCCCAATCAAGGCGATGTTCATTACTGGGCCGTCTGGCACATGAAACAACCGTTCAGCAACTACCTGACGGTTAAGCCACGATTTGTGTCCGAATTCGGTTTTCAATCTTTCCCTGAACCCCGCACGATTCGAGCGGTGGTGCCGGTGGAAGAGCTGAATCCCTCGAGCCGCGTGATGGAACATCACCAGCGATCACCCGAGGGCAACATGCTGATCACCAACACGATGGTCCGGGAAATGCGGATTCCAAAGGACTTCGACACCTTTTGCTGGGTGTCGCAAATCAATCAGGCGATGGCGATTCGCACGGCAGTCGAACACTGGCGTCGATTGCGGCCCTGGTGCATGGGGACGCTCTTCTGGCAGATCAATGACCTGTGGCCGGTCGTCTCCTGGAGCAGCATCGACTACCACGGACGATGGAAAGTGCTTCAACATTTCGCCGGGCGATTTTATGCCCCGCTATTGGCCAGCCTCACCCACGAAGATGGCAAGGTGACGGCATGGGCGACCAATGATTTGCCGCGACCGCTGGAATTGAAGGGCGATTTAGAGGTATTCACATGGGCCGGTAAGCGTATCGCGCGCCAGCCGTTAACCGCAACCGTCAACTCAGGCGGTAGCCAACCGATCGCCGAATTCTCCGTAAAGGAATTGCTCAAAGGGAAAGCCGAGCCACACGAGGTTTGTCTGTTCATCCGATTGAAAGGGAACGACATTTCACATGAGAACTTCGCAACGCTGGTGCCGTGGAAGTGGATAACTTTGCCGAAACCGAAAATAGGGACAGAGCTGAAATCTCGCGATAACGGCGTGGAGCTGGTCGTGACCAGCGAGCAGGTCATTCCATTTTTTCACGCCGAGTTTGCAGGTGAGGAAGGACACTTCAATGGCGACTGGCAGGTGTTGCGACCGGGGTCAAAGTATCGATTGGCATGGCGGCCGCACTATGATCGCGGGGCAAAAATGTTGACGCTGGCTGAGGCGAAAAAGAAGCTGCGCGTGATGTCTCTATACGACACATATGAGCATCAAGTGTAATTTGTTTGTGTGCGTGGCGTGGGCGTCTCGCCCGCGTTTTCTGTTGCAAAAAGCACGGGCGAGACGCCCATGTCACGATAAACATCACCGTCGCGAATGAGAAAAAAGGTATGGCTTCATATCCATCTTCGGATATCGAAGCGCCACCGCCGCCAGCGTTTCGGCGTTCCAATATTCATGTCCGGGTTCCGGAAAACCAAGGACTTCCCGTTGCCGAGGCGTGGTGCTTTCCACGAAATCCTGCATCTCCTGTTTCTCACCAAAATGCGACCACTGGTGATAACCCTGGAACGCATACTTGGCGGCGCGGTAGACGAAATGATGGCTTAATCGCACGCCAAAATCAGCGATCATTGCGGAAGCTCGGTGGAACGTACTCATTCCAAAAATCAGCAGGCCACCCGCTTTTACTAGGACGGGTTTCTCCATTTTGTAGAGAGCCGGGTCTTTCTTGCGAGTACGAAACGCCGGCCAGAGCGGTCGGTCGATAGTCTGTTGCTTAGAGACGATGTAGGTTGGCCCCATGTCTTCGGTAACATCGGTGTAATAGAGAATCATGTTCACCTGGCGAAACGCACCATCATCGCGCGGAACGACAAGCGTATTACCCTGGTAATCCAGATGCAGCCCCTGCTCGAAATCCCCAGTGCCGGCATATTTGGCCCAGATCGCCGCTTGCGAAAGCAGAACATCGCGGGTGCCCAGCACTGTCTCAACGAACGCGATCAATTCCGGGTGAGTCGAGATGTGGTTTAAAGTATCACCTGCAAACGGGAATTCATTTTGAAGGCTCTCCGGTTCTTCATGAATGCCGCCATAGCGTTCGGGTGTGGCAGAAAGTTCCTCAGCCGAAGGGTAGTAGCGAAACATATTTTCGCGGGCGGCGGAAAGTTCGTCTGCCGTGAGAAAATGGGGCACGATCACGTAGCCGTGTTTCAGTAAATGCTCGGCTTGAGTTTCACTAATGCGCACGTTTAAAAGTTCCTAGTGAGATGATTTGACGGCGACGGGAAAGCCGACGCGAGAACTGCTCTGATCAACTTCCGACCCGCCTTGATTCAATCCACCGAATTTGTTGAATACGACCCAGAGGATGACTCCCGAAATGAACAATCCAACGCCGATCCACATGCTCAAGCTCAGCGCCATTCCACCGATAGTTGGCCCGACTCCGGGCTCCACGCGCAAGAGCTCCAGGAGAAATCGCGTTGCGCCTTCGAGCATGCACATCAGCGCAAATACATGGCCTGGCACATGAGGCATCGAATAAAATGCCACGAAAATCGCCGCTAAAAGAAGCGCCGTGATCGTGCTGTACAACTGGGCTGGATGAACCGCATGCACTTTCAATCGCTCGGCGGCCATCAACTTCTTCAACCCGTCGCGCTCTGCCGTTACCGGATCTTTCAACTGCCGACCGATCGGCGTGTCCATCAATAGTTCTTTGTCCGGTTGAATCTCCTGCGCGCGATATTGCTCGATATAAGCGTTGCTGTAATACGGAAATCGCACGGCCCAGGGCAAAGTGCATTCAGCTCCGTAACAACAACCATTCAAGAAACACCCAACCCGACCGATGCCGAGGCCAATCATCAATGCAGGTGCGACGATATCCATCCCCGTGCGGAGCGGAACCTTCTTATGGAGTGCATAAGCGATCAACGAAGGCGTGGCCAATAGAAACCCGCCGTAATAAGTCAGTCCGCCGCTGGTGAGATTGATCGCGTCTTTAAAATTAGCGATGGCGTTTCGATGCGGATCGGTGTATTGACTCCAATTCTCCAACACATGCGAAACCCGCGCACCGATGACCCCCGTGACCAACGCAAGCAATCCCGCATTCACGAAGAGTTCCGGATCGATCCTGCTCCTTACAGCCAAAAATTTTGCCAATTGTATGGCCAACAGGAACCCGATCACGAGCATCAGCCCGTAACCGTGGATCGAAATATGTGTACCGGGAATTCGGAAGAGTTCTTGCAGCATGTTAGATCGTTTTGTGTTCAATCACTTCGGTCGACTGATTGCGTTCGTTCACGATGACCACGCGCGACCGGTGCGTTTCCATTTCCACTGGCGTCGCCAGCACAAAGCTCATGACGATCACATGATGACCCACTTGTGTGAGCATTGCGGCGGCCCCATTGATCCCAATCATACCGCTGCCGGCCTCACCGGGAATAATGTAGGTTTCAAAGCGATTGCCATTGTCGCAGTCGGCGATGACGACCGCTTCATTGGGAAGCAACCCGCTGATTTTCAGCAGATCAGTGTCGATGGTAATGCTTCCGTGGTAATTCACATCCGTGAAGGTGACGACGGCGCGATGAATTTTCGATTTCAAAAGTTTCGTGAGCATCTTTGCGTGGGATTGTAGGAGAATCAGATGGCGTGGGAAAGTAGACACTTGCTCCCTCCCCGCATGTACTCATGGGGGGAGGGGATCGGATATGCCGATAACGATGTTATCAATCAACCGCGTTTTTCCGACGCGGGCGGCTACGGCAAGCACCGTGGCACCGCCAATCACTTCAATATTTTTGAGAGTCAGCGGGTCCACGGCAGCCACATAATCAATATTGATGTGCTGTTCGAGAATCGGTTTTTGAATCGTGGCGATTAAACGATTTGTCTGAATGATCCCGCGCTTAAACTCGGCCTCAGCCGCGAATAACGCTCGACTGATCGACAGAGCTCTTGCCCGATCCTCCGGCGATAAATAGCGGTTGCGGCTGCTCATCGCCAAACCATCCGGATCACGCAAAGTCGCGCAGGGAATCATTTCCACCGGCAGATCCAGAGCTTCGACCATCGCGGTCAGAATGCGGAGCTGTTGAAAATCTTTTTGACCAAACAGCGCGATATCCGGCCTTACGATATTGAAAAGTTTCGTGACGATCAGGCAGACGCCTTTAAAATGCCCGAGCCGATGTTTGCCTTCCAGAACGGTTGTAAGACTCGGGACATCCACCGCCAGATCCGGAGTTCCCGGTCGATACATTTCATCTGGCGAAGGATTAAACACCAGATCGACTCCGGCCGCTTCGCACATGGCCAAATCCGCTTCAATCGGTCGCGGATATTTTGTGAAATCTTCGGTCGGACCGAATTGCGTCGGGTTGACGAAGATGCTCACTGCAACCGCCGGGGCGTGTTTCTTGGCGGTTTCGATCAGCGATACATGGCCGGCGTGGAATGCGCCCATTGTGGGGACGAAGGCAAGGTGTCCGAATTTGGCGCGTTCGGTGCGGCATTCGGCGATGGTGTGGGCGACGATCATGTGCAGTGGTTATAGAGAACGATGGCTAAGCCGCAAGCGGCTAATGGGGCATATTTTGCAGGAGCGTTTTGATGGTAAGCTGCGTTGTCGGGTGAACATATTCCGAGCAGAGTTGAGCCAGCGGTTCCAGCACAAATCGCCGTTCGTGCATGAGCGGGTGGGGGACGGTAAGCTCTTGCGTGTGAATGATTTCATCCCCGTATAGGATCAAATCCAGATCGATCACGCGCGGTTCCCATTTCTCACGGCGAACCCGGCCAAGCTCTTTTTCAACGTTGAATAAGTGATGCAAAAGATTGATCGCCGGCAGATTTGTGCGAATTTCCGCGACCGCATTCAGAAAAGCCGGTGATTGTTCCGGTCCACCAACCGCCAGGTTTTCCAGGAGATCTGAAACTCGAAGCAGAACGGTCCCGGGAATTTCGCGTAACTTAGAAACGGCGGCCGCAATATTCGACTCCCGATTTCCGAGATTCGATCCTAACGCAATATAACAAATAACATTCATCCGGTCCTCTCCCCCCGGTACCCCGGAGGGAGGGCTAGGGGACTTCTCTTTCGGCGTTTGAGACAAAGTTCCAAGTTAACAAGATTCCCACGGATCTATTCCAGGTTTTACCGGACATTTCCAACATGCTCCGGTTGGAGCATAACGGTTCGGATTCACACGAGGTTACGACCCGGAATCCTTTCGGAACAATTCCTGACAATTCCGAACAATTCCGAACAACACTACCTCACTTTCAGCCAAATTTACATCCCAATGTTGTTCCTCCGACGGGAACTTTCCATGTGATCTACTGCCGATTCAGTTCCGAGTTGCAGCAGACGAAAAGTATACAGCATCAGGCCCATCGTGGCCGACTTCGTACATTTCGCGGAATTTGGCGATGGTGGCCGCATCGCCGGCGAGATCCTTTCGGAGAAGCGATTAGGCGTCGCCGGGTTGGTTGGGGACATTGGTCGCCGAGGGCTTGCGGACGTCGTCAGCGAAGGATGAAACCGCACTGCAAAGAAGGCGGAAGAGTACGGCGACGTGGGCAACCGAATGACGGCGTGACGCCGACGCAGATTGAGAGTGATTCATGGAGGACTCCTTGAAAACTTCTCCTCCGCGAATTGCCGAAGGAAGGCCTGTCGAACAAATAACGGGCCTCAAACAATTGCGCGCCGAATGTCCCGAACGTCGGGGCACCGACACAAGATCGTTGGAGCAATTTTATTTTTTGGACACCAGCTTCATTCCGCACTTGGGGCACTTGCCCGGTTTGTCCGTGACCACCTCCGGGTGCATCAGGCAAGTATGGAGCGAAGCCCACGTTGTGGGCGCGGTTGTGGGAACCATCACGGTGTCGTAAGAAGGCGCGCCGACGGAATTGCGGGCGCTCACGTCGATGCCATCGCGGCGGAGGGCTTCGTCCGTTGCGATCGTGGCTACCGTTCCGGCCGGATGTTTGTACCAACCGGGATCGTCGTAAGTCGCGATTCCGTCGCGTACTTTTAACACGGTGAACATCCCGCCCATGTCAACGTAGCTGAACGGCCCCGGCGATCCGACCATGGGGATGCTGTTCTTCGGTGCGGGCATGCCCATCTCGGCCATGTCACCCATGCCGGTGTCACCCATCGTCATGTAGCCCGGCAACAGCGCCCGGACGTTCTTGTCGATGCTGCTGGTTTTGACACCGATCATGTTTGGCAAACCGTGGCCCATCTGATTCATCGTGTGGTGGGTCATGTGGCAGTGCATCGCCCAGTCGCCCGGTTCGTCGGCGACGAACTCGATTGTGCGCGTGCTTCCAACCGCGACCAACACCGTCGTCTCTGGCCACTGGCCTTCAAGAGGAATCCGACCACCGTCGGTTTCGGTGATCTTGAACTGATAGCCGTGCAGATGGATCGGATGGTGGTCCATCGCGCCGAGATTGCCGATTCGAATGCGCACGCGGTCGCCTTTCTTCACCACCAACGGTGCGGTCCCTGGGAAAGCCTTGCTGTTGAAGGTCAGAATGTTGAAATCGGTCATCTCGTTAGGATTCGGCCGGCTGGTCCCCGGGTCGATCCTCCATTCGCTGAGCATGAGGGCGAAATCTCGGTCGATCTTCGGCCCCTCGGCCTTACGCGGGTGGATGATGAACATGCCCATCATGCCCAGGCCCATCTGGGTCATCTCGTCGAAATGCGGGTGGTACATGCAGGTGCCGGTCTGGTGCAATGTGAACTCGTACATGAAGGTCTCACCCGGTGCGATGGGCTTTTGCGTGAGGCCCGAGACGCCATCCATGCCCGCGGGGAGCAAGACCCCGTGCCAGTGAACAGTCGTCGGTTCCGGCAGGCGATTGGTGACGTAGAACCGCACGCGATCGCCGTCGACCACTTCAATTGTCGGGCCGGGTGTGCGGCCGTTGTAGCCCCAGCATTTGGCTTTCAATCCCGGCGCGAACTCGTGTTCAAATTCCTCTGCGATCAGATGGAAGACCTTGACACCGTCGATGACCTTCCAAGGAAGCGTCACGCCGTTGGGTGTCACGATGGGCGTGTAATCGCGACCTGGCTCGCCGGGCGGGGGCGGAGTGTGGTCGGTGTGGGGTTGGGAACCAGCCGCCACCGGCGGTGTTTCGGCAGCATTCGCGTTACGAATTCCGTGGAGAAGCACCGTGCCGCCTGCAAGCATCGCGGCACCTGAAACCATCGCCTTGCGGCGGGACATAACGTTGGTAATGAGGGAATTGTCCGAGTGATTGTTGTGCATGAGTTAGCCTCCATGATGGTGAGGTTGTTGAGTGTCGGTTGGGGCGGGCATAGGTTGCGTCGCCGCAGGCATGGTACTCGGGGAATCCAGCGATAAGCCGTTCAAGCTGCCACCTGCGGCCTTCTCTAATTCACTGCGAGCAATCCAGTAATTTCGCAGGGCTTCGATGTATTCACGCCCCGCGTCGATCTGGGCCTGCTTCGCCTGAAGAAGTTGGAACACACTCGCAAACATGCCGTTAAACTGGAGCTGCGTCTGGTCAACTACCTTCGCGCGGAGCGGCAAAACGACTCGCCGGTAATAATCCGCGCGAGCGCGTGCGGCGGCCATCCGATTGCGTGCGGCGCGAACCTGCGAGCGAATCTCGATGGCGAGCGCCTGATACTGTTGCTGCGCCTGCCTCAGCCTCGCGCTTCCGGCAGCAAGAGTGGCCTGTCCCTGATCGAAGATCGGAATCGCGGCGGAAACTGAAGGGCCGGTGACTCGGCCACCGCCGGGGTCACGCTCCGTGTCGATGCCGATGCTCAGTTCCGGCAGGAACCAGAATTGTCGCGACAGTCCTAATGCCCGGCCGGTGATCTCAATCTGCTGGTGGGCCGCTCCAAGATCCAGCCGTTGTGTCATGGCCAGCGATTCCATTCCGTGTGGCGAAGGATCGGCGTTTGGCAGTTCTGGAAGCCGCGAAGCGATCGCCCATTGCGTGGAGCTTCCCCATAGGCCAAGCAGCGCGGTGAGCCGTTCGTGATCGTCCAACACCTCCGCTTCCGCCTCGGCGAGGTCCAGCTTCGCCTGCGTGTAAATCACCTGCTCGTTGGCAAGGTTCAGGTCATTTGTGTTGCCCGCCTCGTGCAATCGACGGGACGCGTCGGCGGAAGCCTCCGTTGCCTGCACAACATTGCGGCGCATCTCGACCATCTGCTGTGCGCCTTGAAGACGGTAAAACGCCGAGCGGACCTCCGCCGCCAAATTCAGCACCGCTCCCGCGACGCGGAGCTTGGCCGCCTCGAACTGCGATGCCGCCAACTTCTTGCGCGCGGGAATGAAGAGGATGTCGATGAAATCCTGTGTCACCGACAATTCCACGTTGGGCCCGCGTGGGGCGCGGTCGGGGAATCGGAATAGCCCGTCGAAGACGGGGTTTTTGAGCAAGCCGGCCTGTACGAGATCGGCCTGGGCGATGCCAAGCTCCTCGTAAGTCGCCTGCAAATTGCGGTTGTTAAGCAATGCAATTTGCACTGCCTGATCCGCCGTCAGTTCTGACTGAAGGCTGGCGCGGATCATTTCTTCGACGGCCTGATCGTCCGACGTGCCTTGATTCCAATGGACGCGCATGCCAGTGCGCTCGGCGACAAGCTTTTCGACGTCGCCAAACCCGGCCGCGCGAGGCACCGTGGCGCAGCCGCTTAAAACCGCAAGGCCCGCCGTGGCGAGTACGAATCGGATGGTTACAGGATTCATGGTTATAGGATTCATGGATGTCCCCCGTGTTTCATGCCCGGCATGTCTTTCATGCTGGCGTCAGGCTTCATCGGAGTGGTCTTGGTCGATGCGGGCGGGGTGTTGGCCGCAAGCACCGGATCGTCAACGGCGAGAGTTGTGGACCGGAGCGCTGGAGTTGCCTCGATCGCTTCGGGGCTGGCCGCGTGATTGGCAGTAATGAGCGGCTGGGGTTGTCCGGTCGAGCATCCGCTGAACAGCAGGAGGCCGATGGCGGCACATATCGTTCGCGATAGCATGGCGAATCTCCTTCAGGAAAGACTAATTGGCGCTGGTTTGTAACGCAACGAAATGATGCGAGTGTGTAATTGAGCGCAGCTGGGCTAAGACGAAGGTTAGCCAGACGTTTATGCGGGTTGGATCAAGTGTTCAGCGCGCAGTGTTGGCGCAAAAGCGTGGAAGCGCAGGAAGAAGGCAAAGGATCATCACCGAAATGCTGCTCAAAAACCGTGGGACGGTTTGAAGTGGCGACCGTGGTTAGATCTAAAACAAGAGGAGACAACTTGAGATCAAAGAGACGAGCGAAGTTTTTCGGAGCGGCCGGACCGATGGTGAGCAAACCCTTGCAATGATTGCAATTGCGTTCTTGCTGTTTCACCGTCATTTGATCACACAATTTGACCAAGACTGAATCGTGTACGCGCGCATCGGAGTCGCGAGCGTCACGGTCATGATGGTCGTCGTCGTGGCAGCACACATGGCGTGCTGACTCCGCCTCGTGAAAGCACATGTTGCCTGAGGAGAAAATTGCTCCCTGGCATACGCAGCTCAGGCTTGTCAGCAGCGTGGCTGCGACGGTCAAGTGTACAATGATATGACACCATGGCGATCGCATGAGAGAAACTCTATCCCTCTCACCCGATACAGTCAACGTTTAATCGAGTCTGCAATCGAGACGGTTCCAGCGTTCACCGATGGATCAGAAGTGGACTTCGAAGCGAATCGTAACCACCAGCGCGTCCCTTGTATGATTTCCACCGGGGTTCGCGACGTATTGAAGGACTGGTTGAATGGCGAACCAGGGCCGTAGTTGCAGGCGGTAGAAGGCTTCTTAGCTGGTTTCGTAACCGGTTCGGGCGGGGATTCCATTGCTGAATTGAATGGATTGGATGCCAATCCCGAAGGTGTCATCGCGCCGACCTGGGATAGGGCCGGCCCACGAAACACCGCCGCCGATGTTATAGTCGTAGAAGAGGATCGTGGGGTCGGCGTAGCCGTACATGAGGAACAGGTTGACGCCGCGCGCGTCTTTTTCGTCTTTCGGATTTACGCGCCAGAGCGCCTGGTCGAGCAAGGTGTACGGGCCGCCGGTTCCGGAGGCCCGCCCCCCCCCTCGCGGATTCGATCGAATTTGTTGGTGCTATACCAGCCGCCGACACCCAGCCGACCGGTCAGTTGCTGCGGGCCCAGCTTCCAGGTTTGGTCGGCCTCACCGATCAGGAATAGATCGTCGGGCCTGCGAAAGAAGGTTTTAGGGCCCAATCCGCTAGTTCGAACTCCCTGGGCAAGGGATCCATCGTACACGCCCAAACCAAGTTGAAGTTCCTTCGTTGGCTTCAAGAAGACATTGATGCTCGTCGCGGCGTCCGGATAAGTGGGCAAAGTAAAAAGTGTTGAACTGGAACCGGTGGATTGATTGAGGAACTGCCGGCCGTAAGCCGAACGATCGAACTCGCTGTTGGCATCGACCTTCCCCACTTTGATACGCCAAGTTCCTTCGGGTGACGTCTGCTGATACCAGAGTTGCGCGACTTGCGTGCGGTTTTGATGCGCCGCGACTGGAACGCCGTCCAAGCCGTCGATGCCTTGTACATCGCCAATCAGCTTGTCGGAAGGGTTGGACCCCTGCGCATCCTGAAAGTCCACGAAGACGGTTCCGCCTTCAAGACCGAACAGCGGCTTTGTGTCCCAATTGATCGTTGCTTCAAATATCCTCCGCCAAGTCGAGCCGGCGGTGTCGAGACCGCCGCGTAAGTTCTTCGTGCCGTCGGCGGTATAGGTCAGATCAAATGTAATCCCCTGAGTCGCTAACTTCTGCCTCCAACCCATCCAGTCACCAGTGGAGGTAATTCGCCGTATCAAATGGCTGCGTTATGGTCACATCCTGCGCCGGACCCTCCGGCACCAAAGGAGTCGCCGCCGAGTTCGGCGCGACAGTTGGCGATTCGAGCGTGGTCGGCTGATCGTCACCTGCAACAGGAATCGTGACACTGCCGCATGCGAGTAGAATGACGCTGGCAATTGCGAGGAGGACTCGCCGCGCGAATGTCGTTGGGAGTGGCATAACGTATATATCTGCTATAAGCACCTGGAAGCCATGAAACAAAGCGTCTGGTGCGGCAGCGAGGGAACACCGATACCCGACCATCCCGGGTTCTCCAATTCCGAAGGTGAGATGCCGCTGTCCTGTGGGTGCCGTCTTTTCGTTACTGAAAGCGAAATTCGATGTTACTGGTTTCACTGTAAGCGTTCGGCAGATCGCGTCTTTCCGCAACCGCTCTGCCGACAGGGTCAAGGTCTTGTTCTGGGATGGCAACGGCCTGGTTGTTTACGCCAAGCGTCTGGAGCGGGGAATTTTCTGTTTTCCCGTCGCCGGGCAAACGGCGATTACGGTGAGCAGCACCGAACTGATGGAGCTGCTGGCGGGACGAAGCTCAAAATGATTGTATCTGATATTATTGCGATATTCTTCTGGACAGAGCGTATCGTATGTCAGTGTCATGGATGATGCAGCACCCGTTGACGTTGCTGCTGCGGGCCAGCTACGGCCTGCGCGCCGAGCGGTTTGATCCGCGCCAGCTACTGCTGTTTGGATTGCGGGTCGGGCCGATCCTCCAGCGGATCAAGTTGTGGCTCGATGCCGAGGGTAGTTCCGGCACGGTCCTGCCCCAGAGCCCCATCGGCCAGGCGATCACCTACACCCGCAACCAATGGCCGGCGCTGCTGATCTACATCAGCAACGGGAACCTGAGCATCGACAACAACACCCGAACGCGCCCTGCGCCGAGTGGCCATTGGCAGAAAAAACTGGCTCTGGGCCGGCACCGATGACTCCGCCAATGCCACCAAGCACCGCCAAGTCCCTACAGGATGCACTTTAAGATGATCTCGATGAGGATAGCCGGACAAATGCACGCGAAGGTGGATCAATGCTTCTTATGCCACCAGACTACGTCATGGAACGACGTACGCGGCGTCGGCTGGTACAAGTATCATTAGATGAGTGACCTGGTTTGGCGAGAGTCCGAATTCCTATCTGTCGTAGGCGGATTGGCACCCGATTCAACGTTACCCTAATTTCTAGGCATGACATCGCACTAGAGCCAAAAAAAGAACCCACGAAATAAGTTCCGCGGGGGTTAACGGAGGTTCGGTATATTTACCTCGAACGCTCTGTCGACTAAGATGCCCTGTCTTTCCCTGCATCCGGCGGGGCGATAACCAACAGGAACCATGGACGAGAATACGACCGACAAGACGAGCATATAC
>JBBRMF010000121.1:0-14687 GCA_038230975.1 Tepidisphaerales bacterium | reverse complement strand
TCGGCTGTGCCGCTGGTGTTCGTGCGTAAGACCGGAAGCCCGACGCTCATCGCCTCGCCAGTGACCAGTGAAAATCCTTCCCGCAGTGAGGGCAGCAAAAGCGCGTCGGCCGACTGGTAGATCTGAAGCGGATCGCGATGACCGAGTAGTCGCACGCGATCTTCCACCTTTCGCGTGGTGATCAATTGACGAATTGCCGATTCATCGGGTCCGTCCCCCGCCAGCAGGATCTTTAGTGTCGGCAGTTTCGATCGTGAGTCGGCGGCTAGATCGATCAACCAATCCACATTTTTGGGATAGTCCAGACGACCGACATAGATAGCGACCAGATCTTGCGCGGAAAGACCGAGCAACGCGCGGGCGACGTGTCGATCGGCGTCGCTCGCCACGGGAAATCGGCGGGCGTCGATACCATGAGGGATGACGGTGATGCGATCGTCCGGCACGAGATGCTCATCGAGCAACCATTGCCGGCCATCATTGGAGGCGGCGTGCGTGTGGTCACCGAAATCACTTAACCAACGCCGCCCGCGATTGAGCGGCATATGTGAAAGATGCAGGGTATACAACAGTTTTGGAATCCCCTGTGTCTGTAAGCAGCGGCCTAAAAGCGTTGCGCGGCGAGTGTGCGCGTGGATCACATCAATCGGATGTTGGGCCACATAGGATTGCAATGTCCGCACAGATTTCCAGAATGCCAGCGGGCCACCTTTCAGCGGAACTTCGATCCAAGGCCAACCCGCTTTTTCGAATCGATCATGCCATGCACCGCGCTCCCCGGCTAGCACCACTTCGTGACCTTGCTTCACCAATCCCGCGCATAGATCAAGCAGATAGCGGCTCAAACCACCGGCATCAGAACCGGCGGTGAGGTGTAAAATGCGCAGTCGGGTTTTATTCATTTAGGAATGGCCAAAATATTGAAGGCAGATCATTTGTCGATTGCTGGTTTTGCTTCACTCCGCATGAGTCGCGGCTTGATGACGCGTGCCGGATTGCCCGCTGCAACGACACCCGGAGGGATATCTTTTACGACCACGGCTCGTGCGCCGATCACCGCGTTATCACCGATCGTGACCCCCGGCCCGATGAACGCCTGTGCGGCAACCCATACGCCGTTACCGACGCGGATGGGCAATCGCTGCAGCGGCAGGTCGGAGAGTGTGTAGTCATGTGTGCCAGCGCACACGTAAGTGCCCTGACTGATCACCGAATGGCTCCCCAGGGAAACCATCCCGAGATTATAGATCGTCACATCGTCCGCGAGTACGCACCAGTCACCCATCTGCAACAGCCACGGATGAATAATGCGAGTGCTCGGACGAACGTAGCTATGATGCCCGAGCTTTGCACCGAACCGCGTGAGGAGCCATCGTCGCCACCCAAAAGCGCGCGGCGGGCTGAATCGAAACACGGTGCGCTGAACAATCCCCCAGAGTATTCGCCGGAAATACTCCGAGAATGTATACGGGTAGCTCGCTGAGCGATCCAGGGTCTGAAAGAGCAGGCCGCTATTGCCACGCGGTTCTGCGGTAGTTGTACCGTCGGTCGGCTCGTGGGAAGGTTGAATCATGGTGCAGGGTTCGCGGGATTTCACCGCGATTGTTACGTCGTTTGTAAGACATTAGTCAGGCCGGTACGATGCATGCGTACCTTACGCTTTTCGCCCGCGAAGTGTCAAACGTGTTGCGCTTCAGTCCGATGACGTCGCGGAGCGGAGGTTGATTCGTCTGACTCCGCAGGAGATTTGTGAATGTCCAGTCATTTCCCACGCTGCTCGATTTGCAACTCGGAGTCCGTGCCGGCGTATGCAACTGCGGAATATCGAATGTACCGCTGCGTGTCCTGCGGGACTGCATTTGTGTCGCCGGTGCCATCGAATGAAGCATTGTCCCAATTCTACGAGAAGTATCACCTGAGCGATGATGCGGGCGGCCTTTACGACGCGGTTGAAAGTCGCATGCAGGCGGATTTTCCGGCCAAGGTGGATCGAATTCTTCGGGTCACTGCTGGCAAACCGGGTCGATTGCTGGATGTGGGGTGCGGCAAAGGCTATTTCATTAAGGCGTGCGCGGATCGCGGGATTGCAGCCGAAGGAATTGATCTTTCTGAAACAGGAATCTCGCACGCGGTCAGTCAATTGGGGGTAAAAGCTATCGCCGGTGATCTTGCGTCGAAAAAGCAGGAGCTTGGTTTATTCGACACGGTTACGTTCTGGGCAACGATCGAGCACCTGCCTGATCCGGTTACGATGATGCGCCACATCCGAGATGTGCTGAAACCGGGCGGTCGACTATTTGTGGACACCGGCATCGGGAACGATTGGCTTGATAAACTGCTTCCCGGTGTCGTGCAGTGGTACGATCCACCGCAACATCTATTTGTATTTTCCCTGGCAGGATTGAAGCGCGCGCTGATCGAAGCAGGATTCGACGTTGAAGAGGCCGATCCCTGTTTCGATCGATCGGGTTTGCGAAAAGCGATACGCATTGCCCGCGGAGCGGTCGTCGCCACCGGACTTCGTGCCGCTGCCACAATCGGTCGAATGAAGCCCCAGAGTTTTGAGGTGACGCGTTTCCCGATCGGTAATCTAATTAGTGCGGTGGCTGTAAGACGCGAAAAGTAGAAAGGGTGAAATAGGTTACACGCTATTTCAAGATTTTTGATCGTTCATCGCGTTGATCAGTTTGTCCTTATAGAGCAACGTGATCATGTACTCGTAACACGCCATCAACTGTGCGAGATACCATCCGGCATGGCCATCAAAAAAACCAACGCGGAAGAAGAACATATACGTAAATCGCCACAGTGGACGCAACGGTAAGCGTGGCCAGATATTTCGGCGGACCCATTGCCTCAGTCGCAGCGTGTCCTTGAATAGCTCATTCGTCGACGCGTTTCTGCTGTGTCCTAGCTTCCACTTCAGCCATTCATTGCTTTCCATATCCGCATATCGAATATGCTTGTCGAGATATTGGCTGATCGTTTCGCGGCGAAGATGCAACATTTCCTGATGCAGGTAGTCGGTTGGGCTGTCGCAAATAACATGCTCGTGAACGGATCGATTTTCATAGCGCGCCCGACCGAGACGAAGCAGGCGAAGGTTCCAGGAAGGATAGAGTCCGCCGTTCTCGATCTTTCGCCCCATCCCGAGCAACTGGCGGCTGATGAAATAACCATTGGCGCGCGGACGCCGCGTCAGCTTTTCAACAATTTCTTCGCGCAGGCGCGGTGTGATTCGCTCGTCGGCGTCGAGAATGAAAACCCATTCTGACTTGAAGGGGATGTTTTCGAGTCCCCAATTTTTCTGAGCCGAGTAGTTCACAAATGCGTGCTCGATGACGGTTGCTCCCGCCGCCCGGGCTTTTTCCTGTGTGCCGTCCGTGCTCAATGAATCGAGCACGTAAACGGGACCGAGTTTTCTTGCGTTGGCAATCGCCTCCTCAATGTGGTCAGATTCGTTGAGGGTTGGAATCAGGACATCCACGAGCGGTGGATTCTCGCCGCTATCAGCATTGGGGGCATTCTGGTCATCCGCCAAGAGTTTGCGGGCTAACTCCGTGGTGCGTTTTCGCCAGGCATCGCGCCGCTCCTGAATTTTCAGCCCGATCCAGAATTCGTACATCGAAATCATCGCCGCATAGTTTAAACCGGCGGAGCCATCAAGGAATCCGAGCTTGAAAATGTACATGTAGAGAAAGCGCACGAGCGACCGGCAGGGAACATAAAAGCTCAGGTTCTTAAAGGCCCTGCGCCGGATGGCTTTATCCCGGCTGAATGACCCGCGAATTTGTTCCCGGACTGAGCCCTTCAGCACGCGCGTTGCTTCGGTCGCCTCCATCTGCGAATACGAATTGTGCTTCTGGAACCAGGGCACAAGTCCCTTATTGAAACTGAAATGAATGAAGTGTTCTTTCAGCTCTCCGACGGACCCGTTGACGACGGGATGGGCATTCACCTGGCGATCTTCGTACCGCACGCGGTCGGGTTTGTAGAGCCGCATGATCCAGACCGGATACAATCCACCCCGGCGGATCCATCGACCCATGAACATGTTTTTGTACCGCAACCGGTACGCCGCGTGCGGCAGACTCGGATCGTTGATCACGCGAAGAATTTCATCGCGCAGCTCAGGAGTGACGCGTTCGTCAGCATCGGAATAATAGACCCAGGGATGCTTATATTGAATCTGCTCAAGCGCCCAGTTGCTATGCTTGGACCAAGTGTCGAACGTACGTTGAACGATTCGGACATTAGGGAATTTACGGGCAATATCGAGCGTCCGGTCCGTCGAGTAACTGTCAAGAACCACGATGTCATCGGCGAAGCTGAGGGAATTCAAGCAGGCTTCAATGTTCTGTTCTTCATTCTTGGTAAGTACAAGAACACTAACGTTCGCCGTGGTGTAAACCGCATGGCGCGCGGTGGTCTCCGGAACATTATTGGGGTTTACCTGCGTCTGCATTTCCATCCGAATCTCCGACATTGCCTCGTTGTCTCCGCTGTCCGTTACTAAGATACGGCTCAATCAAGACCCCTGCAATCGATGCAAAATGCGAGATCGTGGACTTACCACTTTCTTATTGTTAACAGCATTGTGGAATGCACTCGAACGCCATGAAAAAGCGGAATTTGCAGGGGATTCGCACCGCCGCCAAGAGTGGGATTTTCGCCCCCATTCATTCAAGACAGAGCGATTCCTCGCTCTTGATCGAAGACGGGAGCTTCCGCGTGCTGAGTTGCACCGAGTTTGTCGCAAAAAGGGGAGAGATCTCCAATAGCACATCGGGTTCGCCGCTCTTGACGGGAACTTCGATCCCCGCGTTTCTGAGCCAGCTTGCCGCGCGGCGGATCTGGTCGCGTCGGCAGGTCGCCGGTGAATCAACGCCTTCGGCATTCTTCACGGGTGAAAATTCTTCCGCCCGATCCGTCGTGTAGACGATTGCGTTTTTCGCCAGGGGAATGGCGTCAAACACAAACTGCTCAAGCTTCACTGCATTTGGTTTATCCGGCTTGATGAGCGAACCGGCATCGTCAATGTAAGGGACTTTCTTTTCAGCGCGATGCCACGGAAGACTGAGCCGGCCACCCTGATTGAGCCGTTCGATGAACGACACACGCAACGCATGAATCGCGATCGATCCGGCATTGAATCGGAGCGATCCATCCGCGTTGGTTTGCAACGCCAAACTCTCCGGCAGATCGCTATATTCAATCACCTGCACGGCCCCGTCGGCGTAGACGAAGTTGCCGACTTTCTCCAGAGCATTGGCCTTGGGAATCGTCTTGCTGCTCATTTCGCTGCCGGTCAAATCGTGCAATCCAAGAAACAGCGGATCAATGCATTGAACCAGCGGGTTATCCACCTGGAAATAAGAAAGGTGCTCGATGCCTCGCTTTTTCATGTCGGCCAGCGCGCCGCTTTTATCCAATGCACGGAGCGATCCGCCATGACCATCCGGGCTGAGGGCCAGCGAATCTTTTTCAGCCAATAGCATTTCGCCGGTCATGGAGAAGGCCGGCATCATTCCCTGCGGGAAGAAGAAGATGTTCGCTGGGTCATAACCGAAATAATTCTGCTTCTTAAAAAATGATCGAGTGGCGGCATCGTTGATATCGCTGGTCATCAGATACCATGCGATCGGTTTCCCCGCATCTCGCGAATGGGCGAGTAACTGCTCGGCAAACACCTGAAATAACGGCTTGTTCTTGATCGGGGTTACCGGATACTCGCCCTTTGGCCCCTCGTATCCCAGTCGAGTGCCTTGCCCGCCGGCGACGAGAAACGCACCCACCTTTCCCTGCCGAAGCAATTCGCGGCCGCGCAATTCAGCATCATGATACAGCAGCCGATACTCCGCACCGGGCTCGCGCGGGTAAGCCTTTACCGGATCGATGGTCCGGGGCAGCGCCACCGATGCCTTGGTCTTCACCTGCGTGTCCATCAATTCCGACATCGCGGCCAGATCGAGCGCTTGTAGCTGAGCCGTCAGTTTCTTCTTTCCGGATTCGGGCAGCGAATCAAAAAAACGCGTGACACGGCCTTGGTTATATCCGGTAAGTTGAGCTTGAATTGTGTCTGCGGGCATGAACCTTCCTTTGTTGCCAATTCCATAACTTAACCGGCGGTTTCCCGCAACACGCTGCTAATGGATATCGGCAGATTGTTGACCGAGCTTGCAGCCTCTTACTGGCCGGAATGTTGACCCTACCGAAAATCCTTTGCCTGCCCTACTTAGCCTTGACGAACACCGCTTCGGCTGAAAAAATGCAGGGTAGCCGTTCACACTTCCGCGATAAATGCCTGTCCGACATGTCAGACTCGCATTTGTCCCTTGACAAATAGCGAAGGCCCCATTGTATGAAATACTTGCAAAACCTATTCGGCATCTCAGACACGTTCACTCCTCGTGGAGTCCGAAATGTAAAGGAAATTTTTGGGTTTGTTCTGTTAGAGCATTTTTCAACTTCGTGGGGTGCGACGGGTCGCGGTACTTCGAGACCCGTGCGTGTTATTCACCGAAAAAAGCACAGGTCTGCGAGTACGCCGATCTTTGGCACCCCGACACTTCAGCCGCCTATCAAGCTGAAAATTGCTCTATTGATGCTGGTAGTGCTTCTACCGAGTGTCAGTCGCGCGGCCGATGACAAGCCGCTCGTTCACGAGGGCATCGTCAATGCGCCGCTGGAGCAGGTGTGGGCGGCCTACACCACCCAGGCAGGATTGGAATCATGGATGGTCGCCCATGCCCAGATCGAAATCAAGATCGGCGGCTTAATGAAAACCCAATACGATCCAAAGGGCACGGCCGATGATGCCACGGCCATCGAGAACACGATCCTCAGCTATGAGCCGAAGCGAATGTTGTCGCTCAAAGTCACGAAGGTGCCGGTCGGGTTTCCGTTCCCGAACGCAATTAAGAACATGTGGACGGTCGTCTATTTCGAAGCGCATGGCGACAAAGCCACCCGCGTGCGAGAAGTCTGCATGGGCTTCAGTGAGGATGATGAGTCGAAAAAGATGCGGGAGTTTTTCGATCACGGGAATACGATCACGATGGAGCATCTTCAGAAACGATTCGAGGTGAAGGCCGAAGCGAAGTAGGATCATTCGTTCAATCCGAAATCGATTTTGCTAGACGGAATCAGTTCGGCCCGATACATTTCCTCATCATCCGGCGGCGTTCGCAGGCCGGAGTCTCTCGGGCAAATCTTGGTTAAAGGACATTTCAATGCTGACGATCACCAAGGACGTTGTTCTTCCAGCGACAATCACCGGTTCATGGCCACGGCCGCGTTGGTTTGACATGAGCATGTGGGGTAAGCCGCTGGATAGCTGCATGATGGATACGCGCTATCGGGAAAAATTTACTGATGCGCTCACGGTGATTCTCAACGACGAAGAGCGCGCGGGGATGGATATCGTCACGCACGGCGATCTGCACTGCGATGACGACATGGCTGGCCGATCATGGCATCACTATCCGCTGCAGCGTTGGGGCGGGTTTGAAGGGGATTATCTGCAATCGGAGGCGACTCGATCGCCTTGGTTGCGATATCCACCAGGGACATTGTTGAATGAGATTTACACCGGTTGGCGGTGGCCGCGCGTGGTGGACAAGATCGTTCATCGACCGCTGGATTACGCGAAGATCTGGCGGCTAGCCCAGCAGCGTTCAAGTCGACCGGTGAAGTTTGGCACGTGTTGCTCGCAAGTGATGGGGCTGTTCCTCGATATCCACACGCCAAAATACACGGACCACCGTCAGGTTATTTGGGACATGGCCGAAGCAATGAATAAAGAGTTGCTCGCATTGCGCGATGCCGGTTGCAAGTGCATACAGATCGAAGAGCCGACGATTCACTTCTGGGCCAACACCTACGGCCCGGATTCAGACGAAGTGAAGTTTATGGTCGAGGCTTACAATCGCGAAGTGCAGGGCCTTGAGGATATCGAGCTGTGGATTCACACCTGTTGGGGCAACCCGAATATGCAGCGGGTGATCGATAATGACAGCTACGCCGCATCATTCGATTTATACATGCACGCGTTGAAGGGCGATGTCTGGACGGTGGAGATGACCGATCGTAATTTCCGCGATATCGAACGATTTGGCGCAATGAAAGGTCGGCTGCCGAAGAAGGTGTGCGTGGGCGTGGTGAGCCATCGCACGTTACAGGTGGATCGGCCGGAAGAAGTGGCGGCGCGCATTCGCAAGGCCCTGGAATATGTGTCGCCAGAGCAACTGATCGTCTCCAGTGATTGCGGTTTTGGCCGACAGGGCTGCAATCGCGATATCGCCTTTTTTAAAACGGCGGCAATCGCGCAAGGTGCGAATATCGTCCGCAAGGAATTAGGCATCCCCGAAACGCACATCGCGGCGGCCAATCCGATGCTGCAAACGGATCTCGTGCCGAAGGTGGCGGACCGTTAAATGATCAGGCGGCGTGGGCGTCTCGCCCGCGTTTTTTTCCGAAAAAAGTTCGCCGGGTCCGCTTAAGCGGACGGAATCGTTGCCGCTCGGATAGCTTTGCTCTCGAAAGCAAATCCCCATCCAAACGGCATCCTGGTCCCGCAGAATGTACAGGTCATCTCCCTCGTGTGACGGGATGGATTTGGTCGGGATGAAGTAATTTTCGACGGGTTGAGATTCCGTCCGCTAATGCGGACCCTACGAATAGGAACGCAACAACAAAAGCACCCTGGTGAAAACCAGGGTGCTTTCTTTACTTGAAGATGTGGTTCGATCCGGCCGGGAAATCAGGCGAGGACTTTTCGCAGGTTGCGAACTTTGTGAGCCGTACCGAGGGCTCCGATGAGAACCATACCGGCCAGGGCACCCGAGGGAAGCGGGGTGGAGGCGCCGGTGTTACCGGAGATGATGTTGCCATCAAAACCGGGGGCTGCCGGGGGGAAGACGATATGCGGGGTCACTGGGCCACCGTGGTGGTTGCTATAGTGATTGGCATGTCCGCTGGCGATGATGGCCTTGCCACCCATGCAGGCGTTGGAACCCCCGAAGAAGGCACCGCCACCGCTGGAGCTGATCAACTCGGTGGTGTCACCGGTGACACCATCGGCGACTTCCGTCGCATTCAGTTCGGCGACAGAGTCGCTGAAGCTGGCTTCTTCACCGAGCAGCCCAGCGATCGCCGAATCAAGATCGGCATCGTTCATGGCAACGGCATCGAGCCCGTTGGTCGGCATGGCGACGAGTGATGCAAGCATCGCTTCGGCGGCTTCGACTTCCTGCAGCATTGCCACAGAGTCGATCGATTCGATCGCTCGGACAATGTTGATTTGATTGAACAGACATCCCAGAACAGTGGAGTCAAGCCCGGCGATCACAGGAGCATCGACGCACACTGAAGTGGAGATCTCGGTTTGAAGAACCGGCTTGGCGTACGCAGACTGGGTGGCTGAGGCAACCGCTAATCCCATCGCGAACACGCTGAACTTTGACGCCCATTTCATAATTCTGCTTTCCTTTCAAACGCCCCCCTGCAACTCTGCGGGGTGCAACTTCGCGGACAACGTCCGTTGTCCGATCTGATGTCGATCGGCCTCTGGCTTCGGCCTAAGGCTTTAAGATCAAGGTGGAACACTTCGATAACGACATAATGGAATATGCTTCTCTTTTCCGCGGTTGGCCATCAAAAATGCCAGTCTGAGGCTCTCAAACACCCCCAAATCGCGAACTCTCTCCCGCCCAGACGGAATAAACGGTGCAGGCAAAATGAGTTCACATCCCTTTTACGACGCGATGTAAAATCGCTGTGATTCAAATCGGTACCCTAAATCGTGCGCGGATTTAACTTTCTCATGGCAGACCGATCATCCGGTCGTCTCCGAAGGGTCGAACTTACACTGCAAGGAGGATGTCAATTACAAACGAATCCGATACGATTAAGACGTGAATCAGTGTCCATCATGCTCCGCCGCTTTGCCGAACGCGAAAGCGAAATATTGCCCGAGATGCGGTGCCGTCGTCCCGCTGGCGGGTCTTCGTGCGACGCCTCGTTCTGCACAGACGTCCGCGGAACCAGCCAGAACGGCTCTCATTGTACCTACCGTAAAAACTTCGCAGGATAAACCGATTCGGATCGACCCGCGTGGGACCTTGCTCAATCCATTTTTCCTGTGTAGCGCCGCGATAGTCACGCTCGGCGCACTAATGGCCGGTGAAGGAAACATAAGGCTCGGCACGATTTTATTAGTAGTAGGTTTGCCGAGTCTACTTTATTCGACGATTCGACATCAAGTCTGATAATGTTTCGCAACAGCCGGTTGAGTGATGACTATCAGTGTGAAATACCGCGATTCGAACCGCGTGCGGGGAAAGTCGTATTGTTTTCCAACCGAATCTAATGGAGGTTTGTCGATTCCCATCGATAGGCCGTTTGCGGTCTGAGCGTATCAGGCAGTCATTAAAAAGCGGGTTCTGTGATGCGTGTGATGAGAAGACATCTTTTGAGCCGACTGTCCATCGCCGGAGTCATAGGCTGCTGCGTGGCCCGCTCGACGATGGCTGAGGTTCCCGCGTTCCCACCGCCGCCTGTTAATCCGGCCATCGGGCATCTTGATCCCACCTCCGATCCGCCTCAGACCGAACCGATCGCCATCGATCGCGAGTACGATCGCTTTCAGGATAAAACGACAATCCGAGTCGAAGGCATCCGCCCGACGGTCACAAAAGGGGAAAGCCGCATTTTCATCAATGCCACCTCCTCTTTCGATGGCGTTGAAATCACCACAAAGCCGGACAAGGTCGCAATCAATCTGTTGGCGGTCTCGGAAGATTTTCAATACGTCGATCTTCGCGACGGCTTGCAGTTTATTCTGTTGATCAATAACAAACGCGTGCGCGTTCCCGCAAAGTTTGTGAAAGCCGGGACAACCAAAGACCGCAATCCCAAATCGCTTGAATCGTTTGTTGCGATTGTCGACGCGGATGTGCTTGTCGGGATGGCTACCGCGGAAGCCGTGGAAGCACAACTTGGGTCTGCGGAATTCAAACTTGGCGCGATGGAACAACTATCGCTGCGAAAATTTGCCGAGGCCGTCAACCTGGTCGCACCGCTGCCCAAGGCCACCGCTGCCGAGTTGGACAGCGCGCTGGCGAACGGCCCGGTTCGACCCGATGCCGTGGCGCTTCATCTGGCTCAGGCTAAAGTCGATGAGGCTCGGGAAAAGGTTGACCAACTGACGAGCGCCTGCATCCAACGACTGGATGAATCGCCGCCATTCACCGCCGCCGTCAAAGCGTCGCGCGAACTGGAAGAAAAAAAAGACAAAACCCCCATCGGCCCCCAGCGCGGTGAAATCAGCCAGCAATGGCTCGAGGCCAAGGCAAAAGTCAGTTTGATCAAATCCTCCGCGCTTCTGGAAAACGAGGAACTTTCCACCGCGCGACGGGGTCTGGCCGATGCCCAGGCAGCGTTGCGAACTTTACAGCGAACGATGAACCGGTCAAACATCCCGGCTGCGTCGCGCTAAGTTTTAGCCACGGAGTGGCATCAGAATTTAGCCGACGACGTCAGTGGGAAAAGAAATAATTACACCAACCGGCCCAAAATCTCGCACCCCTGCGTCAATTTTTCATCGGTTGTGGCATAACTAATTCGGAAGTGGGTATCCCGCCCGCTGAAGACATTCCCGGGAATGACCAGCACATTGTGGTCGATTGCTTTGGCCACGAACTCGGTGGCGGTTTGACCGGCCGGGGCTTTTGGAAAGATGTAAAACGCGCCGGCGGGTTTGACAAGCTCGAACTTGCCGCGCAATCCTTCGTAAACGAGATCGCGCTTTCGCCGATACTCGGCGACGGCGGCAGTCATCGAGACATCCAATGCCTTAAGCGCCGCATGTTGCAGCGGGCTTGGGGCGCAGACGAACGTGTACTGCTGGAGTTTCGTCATCTGGCTGATGATTTCCGCCGGGCCGGCCGCGTAACCGAGCCGCCAACCGGTCATCGCATGGCTCTTGCTGAAACCGCGCAGAATGATCGTCTTGTCATACAGCTTTGCAGGCGATGGCAGACCTCTGGCCATGTCATATAGAAATGGCTCGTAGATCTCGTCGCTCAGGATCAACAGATCGTGTTTCTTCGCGATCTCGACCGCGGTTCGCACTTCGGCCTCAGTCATCACGATGCCGGTTGGGTTACTGGGCGAATTGAGGATCAACATCTTCGTGCGCGGCGTGATGGCAGCTTCGATCTTGGCGGCGGGGAATTTGAAATCCGGGTAGCTGTCCACCGGCACCGCTTTGCCGCCGGCCATCGTCAGGAGATGGGTGTACATGACAAAGTAAGGGTCCATGAAGATGACTTCATCACCCGGATCCACCACGGCAAGAATCGCCAGGAAAAGCCCGCCGCTTACTCCGCTGGTGATCAGCATTTCGCCCACATCGCGGCCAATTTCTTTTGATAGATCAGCACGAAGACGGGTGCGAAGGGGTTCGATTCCCTGGGTGGGGGTGTAGCGATTTTTCCCGGATTGAATCGCATCAATCGCGGCAGTCTTGGCGATCTCGGGCACGTCAAAATCCGGCAAGCCGATCGACAGATTGATCGGGTCCTTCATCTTGGCGGCGAGATCGAAAACCTTGCGGATCCCCGAGGCATCAACGCCCAGGGCACGGCGAGAAACGTAGTCGGCAGGAGATCGCATGGGACCAGTTCAAAAGACAACTAAGCAAGAGCCTTATCGCAGCGTACGCTGCGATAAGGCTCTCGATCGCTTCGAAACTGAAGCGGATTATTTCTTCTTGGCGGCGGGAGCGGCACCCTTGGCAGCCGCCGCACCCTTGGCAGCCGGGGCCGCGCCCTTGGCCGAAGCCGCGCCCTTGGCCGAAGCCGCGCCCTTGGCCGAAGCAGCGCCCTTGGCCGAAGCGGCACCCTTGGCCGACGCAGCACCCTTGGCCGCCGGTGCACCTTTACCACCCGCGGCGGGTGTTGCAGCAGCGCCTTCTTCCGTCGCAGCCGCTTCCTTCTTGACGACGGCGGCCTTGCGGTGCCCGACCTTCGGCAAACCGAACGCGCTCTTGCTCTCGTCCCACTTCTCTTCTTCCTTCAATTGGTCCAACCGCTCGGCCCGGGTCAGAACATTGCGATGCCGCGTCAGTGAACTGGCGCTCTTCAGGCTTGGATCCAACGACATATCACACCTCAATTTAACTGGCGATTTCGTGCGCAATCCGGGACTAGCGTTCACCGGGGGGGAGAATCATACTGGAAACCTGGTTTCGAGACAAGGCTCACCGGAAAACCGGATTTTACCGCCAATACTTCGCCACATTCCGGGCAGTGGTCAGTCGCTGCGCTAATGTCATGACAGCAAATGTGACAAAGGCCTGCACGCGATCGCCGCTGTGACCTGGCGCGGAGGGATAACCGATAGACCGTAGTCGCAGTTCCAAACGCAAATGCGACGGAGCCAAAACATCCTAAACCCGCACCGATATCGGATCCTTCGGTGAGGAGGATGCTTATTATTAACGATGGAAGCCAGAGCACCAGGAAGACGAGGATGGCCAACGCTTTTAACATGGCGATCTTCCGATGCGGACAAAATAGTCGATCCCAGTTTTTGCCAGCGCAAAAATCGTTCCCGCTCGAGCCATTTTGTCTCCAGTTGTAGGTTCCGCTGTGAGCCTGAGAATCAATTCGTGGCACGGGCTTCCAGCCCGTGTTGAGGCTTTTGAACTCAGATCGCTGCCAAAAAAACCTTTTTTACTTCCTGATCCACTAGAGCATTTTTCAGGTTGGTAGGTTGCCCGATGTCGGGTGCCACGGGTCGCGGTACTCCGAGACCTGTGTTTTCTGATGGCCGACACGCACAGGTCTCGGAGTACCGCGACCTGTGGCACCCACTGATGTCGCTACACCAACGTGCGAAACGCTCTAACACGGGCTGGAAGCCCGTGCTACAAATAAGTTCTCAATATCTCACAGCGGAACCTGCACGAATTTCGCACCGTTATATCGCTGGCTGCTAATCGCGAGACTGAAACGCGGTAGATTTTTTGTCAAACGTGCAGGGGCTATAAGGCAAACTCCAGAGATCCAGGAGCGGGTCGGTGGGGGTTCGAAGAATCTCGGTGTAGTCGATTGGATTGGAATAGGTAAACCAGCAGTCGGATTTTTTCGGCTCGGCGGCGCAGCCTGCAGAGCCAAATATCAGCCCGCCGACACACAAGAATAGAAGTTTCGCGATCGAACGCATGATGTCATTCTACCTTGTTCGGGGAACCAAGCGAACCGGCTAAATAAGATCCGAATCACACCGCTGCTTCTTCCATCTCCATGTCCATTGCCGCCGCCACCTGGTCATCGCTCGCAGCGGTGGTGATTTCCGGTTCGAGGGCCTCTTCCTTGAACAGCTTTTGTTGCTCCAGTCGCTTGACGCGCTTTGTTCCGGCCCCGACCAACTGCACTGAACCGCTGCCGAGCAAATGATCGAGCTCGCTGACAATTGCATCCATCGGCCTAAGTCCAAACTCATTGCCCAACTTCATCGTGACGATTCCCGAACCGTTATATGGCACTTGCAGAAAGACCGGCAAATTACCCTTGTACTGCTTAATCAATATCGGGATTTGTTTAGCGACTTCCGGGGTCACCACATTGCGATCCAGTTTGAGCACCACGGCCGTGGTGAGTTTCGCGGTGGAATCGCTGATC
>JBBRMF010000120.1:0-14896 GCA_038230975.1 Tepidisphaerales bacterium | reverse complement strand
TACGAACGTCGTTGTAGAAAAACGCGAGGCCTCGCAACCAATACTTCATGAAATACCCGAGGAAGTGAGCTGGCGCTACCGAACATATTACTAACTTAAAAATTTCCGCAGACCGGGACGAGAGATGTGTAGAGACTAATGCTGGCGAGCCGTGTCCGAGAACGCATCCCCACAGACACGGCTCGCCAGCGAGACTAAATAATTTATTCTACACCCACTCCAACCCCGTATCCCCGCCCCACAACGGCCCAAGCACCGCTGCCGCATCCCCGGTAAGTTCAAACCCAATCGACCGCCCGCCCCCTCGCGCGATTACGATATCGAATGGCGGCACTCCGATTTCCGAAAGCGGTCGATCCGCAAACAACTCGTCACCGCGTATCTTGAAAAACGTGACCACCTCCCGCCGCACTCCCGGGCAATGCGGGCAATTCGCCAACTCACCTTTGGCTTTACCCAATGAGATAAACATTGATTCCGCGCGCCCGCACTTGGGGCACACCATTTTTTCCAATACATCCCGCGCCAGTTCCAACTCCGCCGTGGGCCCCAAAAGTTCCCGCGCTTTCAACAACAACTCGCGAGGCGTGATCTCACCCGCTCCGTGATCCAACGGAACAATCTCATCCAGCGCATCATGGCTGTAACATTCCGCTTTCGCCTGATATTCAATCGTGTATGAATCCGCCGAAAGCCCCGCAAACACCCACCCGCGCCCGGCGATCGTTTCCATTCCGTGCAGCAGTTTCACCGCTTCCTGGCACTGCACCCCGGCGATGATCGAACTGATCGTCGGCGTGGTCGGTGTCTTGCCGCCCTGCATCTCACCACGACTCAGCAGATTGCACGAACGACGATTCGCCAGCAACTTCCAATCCGTCTCCGACATCGTGCATTCATAGCAAGGCCCCTCCGGATGCGCGCTCGGTGAAAACACCCGCGCAATCCCCTGGATCTGTTCGATCGCCCCGTCGATCCATGGCCTGCCCACGCGCCAGCAGGCCCGATTGATCGCCAGCCGCGCTTCTCGATTATCAAGCCCGGCAATAATCACATCCGCCCAGCGGAACACACCCAACCCCAGATCGTAAACCACATTGCCGTTGAAGGCATGCGATTTTAATTCCGGATAAATCTCCTGAGCCGCGTTGGCGGCAATCGTCGCTTTGTATTGCCCATTATCCCCCGCGCGATACAAAACGCTGCGCGATAAATTTGAGTTTTCGATACGGTCGAGATCCGCCACCAACACATGACCAATGCCCAGGAGCGCGAGATTTTTGAGAATTTCGTTGCCGAGCGCGCCAGCCCCGATCACCAGCACCTTGGCATCGGCCAATTTTTTCTGGTCCCACCAGCCGATGAGCTTGAAGCGATGAAACCGATCGTCTTCGGCAGCGGTGGCATCGGTCGCGGTGATTTTAAGAGGTTCTGTATCCATGGCTGCGGAAGTGTATCGGCTCAGAGCATCCCGAGCCAACGAGGATGGCGAAGGTGGCGTGGGCGTCTCGCCCGCGTTTTTTGAATTTAGAACGCCCATGCCACCCTATTTTCTCAACCAAACCGATTCAGCCATGTATAATAGGGGTATGTGACAGTTCCGGCGTACCTGATTTCTCCCTCTCCCGGTAATCCGGGGGAGGGTTGGGGAAGTCTGCTGAACCGCGTCGATTTATCGAAAAAGACCCCCACCCTACCCTCCCCCGGAGTACCAGGAGAGGGGACAATGCCCGCCGATCTCGTCACGCACCCGTATAATAGTGACCCATGATGACCCTGCGATTTACATTTGCGATTTACTTCCCCTTGGCCCTTTGCCCGATCGTACTGGCTGAAACTCCGGTCGATTTCGTGCGCGACATTCAACCCATCTTCAAAACATCGTGCATTGAATGTCACAATGCCAGGAAGCACAAGGCAGGTCTGCGTCTTGATAATCGCCTCGACGCGATGCACGGCGGTGAAACCGGCATCTCCATCATTCCCGGCCACTCCAAAGACAGTCTGCTGATGAAGCGAATTCGCGGTGAAGGCGATGACGATCGCATGCCGGTTAAAAAGCCACCGCTCACGGATCAACAGACGGCGCTCGTCGCGCGTTGGATTGACGAAGGAGCCCCATGGCCCGAGGCCGCCGATGGGCAGATCGCGACGAACGAAGTGCATTGGGCCTATGTCAAACCGGTCCGCCCCGCCCTGCCGTCTGTGAAGCACGCGACCTGGGTGAGAAACGAGATTGATGCCTTCGTTGCCGCGCGGCTGGAAAAAGAAGGCCTCGAGCTTTCCCCCGAAGCCTCCAGGGAAAACTTGATCCGTCGCGTCAGCCTCGATCTCATCGGCCTCCCACCGACGATGGCTGAGTTGGATGCGTTCTTAAAAGACACTTCGCCCAACGCCTACGAAAAGGTTATCGACCGTCTTCTGGCCAGCCCGCATTATGGCGAACGATGGGCCCGCCCCTGGCTCGATCTGGCCCGCTACGCCGACTCCAACGGTTTTGAAAAAGACCGCATACGCAGCATGTGGCCTTTTCGAGATTGGGTCATCAACGCGTTGAACAACAACCTCGGATTCGATCAATTCACGATCCGCCAAATCGCCGGTGATCTGCTGCCGCACGCGACGAAAGACGACAAGATCGCCACGGGGTTTCATCGCAATACAACGATCAACGAAGAAGGCGGTGTCGATCCTGAAGAGTACCGATACTATGCCGTCGTTGATCGCGTTAACACGACCGCCGCCGTGTGGCTTGGCACGACCCTGGGTTGCTCGCAGTGCCATAACCACAAATATGATCCGTTCACGATGAAGGATTACTATCGGTTGACAGCCTTCTTCAATTCGTCCACCGATGAGACTACCAAGGGCGGCGGTACCGATCCGTACGATATCAGTTCGAAAATCACAGTGGATTCACCGGAAGCCATCGCAATTCAAACCGAGCTCGATCAATTGAAGAAGGATCTTCAATCGCAACTGACCGCAGCCACCTCGAAAGCCACCTCGCAACCGGCGCGCGATAAAATTGCCGAAGTTCAGAAACGGCTCGACAAGGCCAGGAAGTTTTCGACGAGCCTTGTGATGGTAGAACTCCCGAAGCCGCGCGAAACCCACCTGCACGTGCGCGGGGGATTCCTGAGCCTCGGGGAAAAGGTGGAACCGAACGTGCCGGCCTCCCTTCCGCGATTGCCCGCCACGCAGCCCGCCGCATCGACTCGCAACCGTCTCGATCTGGCGAAATGGCTCATCAGCACTGAGAACCCATTGACCGCGAGAGTAACCCTCAATCGCTTCTGGGAGTGCTATTTTGGAAGTGGCCTGGTCGAAACCAGCGAGGATTTCGGCACGCAGGGATCGCCGCCGACTCATCCGGAATTGCTCGATTGGCTTGCGGTGGAATTCATGGACCGGCATTGGGACATGAAGGCGATGCATAAGAAGATTGTCATGTCGGGAACCTATCGACAGAGTTCGGATGCCTCTGCGTCACTCATCGAAAAGGATCCATCGAATAAACTTTTAGGCCGGGGGCCACGGTTTCGGCTGGAGGCTGAGTTGCTGCGGGATCAGGCGTTGGCGGTCAGTGGATTGCTAAGCCGCACGCGAGGTGGGCCAAGTGTGTTCCCCTCGCAGCCGGCCGGTGTTTGGAATTCGCCTTACAGCGGTGACCAATGGATCGAGAGTCCGGGCGAAGGTCGATATCGTCGGGGCATTTATACGTTCATGAAGCGATCATCGCCGTATCCGATGTTCACGACATTTGACGCGACCAGCCGGGAATCAATCTGCACGCGCCGCCCGCGCACGGATACGCCTTTGCAGGCACTGACGACGCTGAACGATCCAGCCTTCATTCAACCCGCCGCCGCCTTGGCCCGCGTCGTGCTTCGCGAGGGTGGAACGACAATATCCGAAAAAATCACCTTTGCGTTTCGACGCGTGTTGATCCGAAATCCAGAGCCGTCGGAAATCGAGCGACTTACCGCGCTCTATCAGAGAGAATTGGAGCAGTATCAGCACGACCCAAAATCCGCCGCCGTGATGGCCGACAGTGGCCTCGGTGCCCCACCGGTTACATTGTCCGCACCGGAGCTTGCGGCATGGACCGTGGTCTCCAACGTCTTACTCAACCTCGATGAGACGTTGACCAAAGGATGAATTAGGGTGGCATGGGCGACTCGCCCGTGCTTTTTGAAAGCAATCATGATCAATCGTGGAGAATCCTTAAAAGCCCTGACCCGCCGCCAATTGTTCCAGCGATGCACCACCGGCATGGGGGCCATTGCGCTGGCCTCGCTCTTAAACGACGATGTGCTCGCGGCCACGCCTACAGGAGCCATGGACGCGCTTTCCGCGCGTCAGCCGCACTTCCCCGGCAAGGCCAAGCGAATCATCTACATGCACATGGCCGGCGCGCCATCGCAGTTGGATTTGTTCGACTACAAACCCAAGCTCGTCGAATTCAATGGTAAAGATGTTCCGGCGGAACTTATTAAGAACGAGCGGTTCGCCTTCATCAAAGGCACCCCGAAATGTCTGGCAACGCCGCATACCTTCTCGAAGCATGGCCAAAGCGGCGCGGAAATTTCCAACCTCCTGCCGCATTTATCCACGATGGTCGACGACGTCTGCTTTGTTAAGTCGATGCATACGGATCACTTCAACCATGCCCCCGCCCAACTCTTCGTCCACACCGGCTCGCAGTTGCAAGGACGACCCAGCATGGGCTCCTGGTTGACCTATGGCCTGGGCACACCCAACAAAGATTTGCCCGGTTTTGTGGTACTTACAAGTGGTGGCGTCGCGCCAGACGGTGGCACGGCCCTGTGGGGGAATGGTTTTCTTCCGAGCGTCTACCAAGGCACGCAGTTTCGCTCGCAAGGCGATCCGGTTCTCTTCGTGTCGAACCCCAATGGCATCAGCCCGCAGGTTCGCCGTGAGTCACTCGATGCATTGGGAGATTTGAATCGGTTGCATCTTGCACAATCGCACGATCCCGAGATTGCCACGCGCATCGCTCAGTATGAGTTGGCGTACCGCATGCAGACCACCGTGCCGGAACTGATGGAGATCGCAAAGGAACCGAAGGAAATCCACGAAATGTACGGCACTGAACCGGGCAAAACCTCCTTCGCCAACAACTGCCTGCTCGCCCGCCGGCTGGTCGAGCGCGGCGTTCGTTTTATCCAGCTCTACCACTGGGGTTGGGATACTCACGGCACCGGCACGGGCGATGATTTGACGACCGGCCTTCCCAGGCGATGTCACGAAACGGATCAGGCTTCAACGGCGCTTCTGAAAGATCTCAAACAGCGCGGATTGCTCGAAGACACACTCGTGGTATGGGGCGGTGAATTTGGTCGAACCCCCATGAACGAAGCGCGCGGCGGCAGCAAATTCCTTGGGCGCGATCATCACCCGCACTGCTTCACGATCTGGATGGCCGGCGGTGGAATCAAACCCGGCATCAGCCATGGTTCCACCGATGAATTGGGATATCACGTTGCCGAACAAGGCGTACATGTTCACGATCTGCAGGCCACCATTCTGCACTGCATGGGACTCGATCACACGAAGCTAACCTACCGCTTCCAGGGACGTGATTTCCGATTGACGGATGTACACGGAAAAGTCGTCGAAAAGATTTTGGCGTAGAAATTTGTCACGAATAGGATTTAGGGTGCCACCGGTCGCGGTACTCCGAGACCGGTGGCACCCGATCCAACGTCACCCTAATTTCTAGGCATGACAATGCTCTAGTTGTTGTTCTTGGTTTCAACCTTCTTCTCAACCAGGTTGCCGTTCGCATCGCGAACTTCCGTCTTCTTGTAGGAAGACGAAGAACTGTTGCCAGTCGATGTCGAGGTATCGTGGTTGGGCTCGATGCTGCCGCTCGCTGAGCAGCCCGCAAAGACACCTGAAACAGCCAGCGACAATGACATCAGAACCAATGACGTGTAGATCGACTTCATAAAAGCTCCATTGCCGCAAAAGCGGCAAAACAAGATACGTTCGTACATTCGGCGAATACACTTCGCCGATTCGATTCGGACCGTGACAGCCATTCCGTCACGGGTGATATCCACTCCGTAGAACAAATGGGATGCCATATCATCGGAAACCCTGAGTTGAGGTTGCTTGGCGACTAATCTTCATCCAACAAATCGAAGGACCGCGACAGAATGGCTTCATGGATGACACGCCGACGGGATCGCTGTCTTATATCATTGCGCGTCGTCGACTCCCCGCTACCGGTCACCGTTTCCCCCCAAAAAAGAAACCCCCGGCGGTGAGGCCGGGGGTTCATAGGCTTGTGAGATTTCGAGAGATTCAATCCGATCTTGATCAGTCCACCACGAGCCTCATATAGCTCGAAGCAAACTTTCCCTGACGCCCTAAATTACTTCTTATTGAAGAAGCTTCAGGGCCTGCTGAGGGCTTGAGTTAGCCTGGCTCAACACGGTGGTCGCGGCTTGCGACAGAATCTGCGACCGGGTCAATGCCGCCGTCTGCGACGCGAAGTCGGTGTCGCGGATGGCACTTTCAGCAGCCGAGGCGTTTTCGTAAGCCACGCCGAGATTGTTCACAGTCGAACCGATCGTGAACTTCTGGAAGGCACCCAGTCGACCGCGAAGCGTGCTGACCTGCTTGACCGCTTCGCTCAAGATCGTCTGTGCGCCGGTGAGGTTCTTGGAAGACAACTGGTTGGCCTGACCGCTCGCCAGCGAGCTGAGGAAGCCGTTCACCGAATCACCCAGGCTACCCGCCGTCACCGAGCTAATGCCGATTGCGGCCTTATCCGTTTCAGTGACGCGCGAACCGAGCGCGAACTGTGCACCACCGCCCGTGATATAGAAGCTGGTCGCGCCCGCGGTTATGTTGATCGCCGATCCGACATTGAACGACAGATCGAAGTTAGAAGTAGACAGCTTTGCGGACAGTCCATCCACCTGCGCGGCAGCACCGTTGACCGTGACAGCCGCATCGCGACCCGATGCACTTGCGGCAGTGGGCACAAACGTGCCGCTGACCGTCTTCAGATTCACGAACTGTTTGGACCCAAACGAGGTACTATCCAGGCGGAGGTTCGCAGCCGAAGCAGTCGCGCTGACGCCCGTGGCCGCCTTCACCGTGTTGATGGCGGAAATAATGTTCGCCACCGTCGAACCGCCCGCAACAGAAACCTGCTGAGTGCCGCTGATACCCGAAATTTCGAGCGTCACGTTGTTGGCGGCACCCAGAGCACCGTTGGCGTAACCAATCGTGGCCGTCTGCGCGCTCTGAGTGACACCGATCACGATATTCGTCGCGGCGTTCGCAGGCAGCAAGGCGGAGTTCACCTGCAGCGCATTCACGTTGGTCGCGTTGACACCGCTGGTGGTATAACCGAGGTTACCGTTCAACAGCTTCTGGCCGTTGAAGTTCGTCGAACCGGCGATGCGGTTAATCGTCGATAGAATCGTATCGACCTGCGACTGATTCGCGGCAATTTCGTCAGTTGAAAGGCCACCGCTATTCGCCGACTGACCCACGAGCCCTTGAAGCTGGTTCAAGAGTCCGCTGACTTCGCTCAAACCACCTTCAGCCGTACCGATGACGTTGCCGGCGCGCTGTGCGTTGGAAAGGGCAGTCGTGATACCTGTTTGTTCCTGGCGAAAATTTTCGCTGGCGATCAAGCCTGCAGGATCATCCTTACCGGAGTTGATCTGCAAACCCGTGCTCAAACGCTGGAGACTCTGGCTCGTTGCTTCTGTATTTTTGGCCAATGCACGTTGTGCAATCAGCGAGTTGACGTTGGTGTTAATTCTGCTCATTGAAGTCTTTCCTTGACGGTTAGACCAACTCGTCACCGGATCTGCGGTCCAGCATCGGTTGGCCGGGAATTCGCTCGGGGGGTAACCCGAATTGGCGAGCTCCCAACATGTTTGCCTTCATTCCCTTGAAAGGCTATCTACAAAAGAGCGGCACTTAAAAAGCATCGCACCTTACGTTGGCGGTTAGGGCTATCCTCGCCAACAGCCTGCGGCAAACGACCGGATCGAGACTCGACTACGCAAGTCTCATGGCCGATTCGGGAACTGCACGCGGTTCCCTTACCTTCAACTTCCATCCATCCAAAACCTCCCTTCTCACAAGCCGGGCTTTTCGCAAGCCCAAAGGCCCAATCCTCATTGGACCGGAACCTTCCAATTCATCGTTCCTATCGTCGTGCGCAGGAGGGGTACTTTAGATGTGATTACGCGTCTCAAACGTCCGAATCCGCAGAGGATGCGCCACCGGCACTTTCTTCTTTCCAATGGATGGGAAGACCAGTCCGTGCGTTTCAATTCTTATCGGACGAAGCAGTTTCCGCACCCCGCAGGATAAAATTGCGCGGGTCGGACAAATACTTACAACGCGTGCCCCATTTGAGATTCCTCTTGCGAAACGGACGTGCGCAATTCACGATTCGATCGAATTTCCACACACGAAGGAGTGTCCACGCGTCTTCCCATCTTTTGCAAGTTCGTGTAAATTCATCCTCCAGCGTGGTGAACGGGAATGCGAGGATCCACCGATGCAGAATGGGAATCAAGCGATCATCCTCTCCGTCGTGATGCTTTTTCTCCTGCGCTACTTTCCCACGACCCTCGCCGCCAGTCCAACCTCTCAGCCCTCGGGCCGTATCTCCGGAAAGGTGACCTCGCCCGGAGAAGTGCCTCTGTCAGAAATGATCATCTATCTGGAATCGCCCGATCCAAAACGAGAAATCGCCGCGCCGAAAGATCCGGTAAAGGTCTCTCAGAAAGGCGCGAAATTTTCTCCCGCAGTGGTCGTGACATGCGTCGGTCAAACCGTGGATTTTCTGAATGACGAAGAACGATCCATCGAACACAATGTCTTTTCCAATACCTTCGTGAAGAAGTTTGATCTTGGTCTTTTTAAACCGGGAGAATCGCGGTCGGTTACGTTCGATAAACCGGGCGCGGTCTTTCTCTATTGCTCGATTCATCGCCACATGGACGGCGTGGTTTTCGTTTCACCGACCCCGTATACAAGCCGGGTTGAAAAAGATGGTTCTTACACCCTCGAAGGCGTGCCGCCCGGCATCTGGGTCGTGAAGACATGGCAGCGCCGCCGACATTTTCCCGAAATCTCGATCCCCGTTCTGTCCGAAGTGAACAAAATCGCGACAACTGATCTGGAGCTTCGGCGCAAATGAGTCCCCGCACCCTCATCCTCGCGTTCGTGTCGGCGCTGCTCGCCGGTTGCCAGTCGTTTCCACAGCCAACCCCGGGTATGGCTTCGATTCGTATCCAGGTCTTCGCCGAACCTAAAGCCGGTTATATCCCCTCGATCAGTGGATCGGATTACGATTTTCCCGGCGACGGCGACCTCGGTAAAGGCGTTGCTTTTCAACGAGTCGACTATTCAAGCCTGGGCGGAATTATCGTTTGGATGGAATCATCGCCCTCGTCCACTTCGACCCCCGCCGCAACGGCCACGATCGATGTGGCGGCCAAAAAGCCGACCTCCGGCGCAGCTCCCGGTGTTTCCGTCAATCAACGGCTCATCCTCCGCAATATCGGGCCGCAAGCCGCAAACTTTTACAGCGTTTCCGACGGAAATGAATTTGATCTCGGATCGATTCCACCGGGTGGACAAAAAGATTACACCGTGCGCTCGGCGGGACTCATCGAAATACTGAGCGACTCTTCCAGTGATCCCGTGGCCGAGGTCTACGCCGCGCCTTCGAAATGGATCGCCACCGGGCATTCAGGGAGCGAAATCAGCTTTATGAATCTGCCACCCGGCCGATACAAAATCGCCTCGTGGCATCCGCGTCTCCCGGGCTATGAAATCTTTGTGACGCTGCCTGCCGATCAAGTCACCACCGCAACAATCAAAGTCGGCGTGAACGCCCTGCCAAAAATTGGGCCCCGATAAAGCCGGGTTGAGCGATTGACCCGGTTGCCACCGCAAAAAGACCGAAAAAAAATCCAGTAACGTGTACTACTAAAAAACCCGCTCAAAACTGAATGAACCACAGATCAACACAGATAGACACAGATTTAATTCAGGATCTCTTTCTGATCAGTGTGTATCTGTGTTCATCCGTGGTTACTCTGATTCTTCGTTTTGAGGGAGTTTCAAGGCCATGCGAATCGGAACTAAAATCCTCCTGCTCATGCTGCTGATCACGATTGGCTCGCTGGCGATCGTCAGTTCCATCGTCACGATCAACGTGACTCGGTATGAGACCGTTCGCGCCAACGATCAAATCTCTCTGGCCCTTGCGCGATACTCGCATCACCTGGAGAATCAGCACCAGCAAATCAGTCGGATTGTATGCGCAATGCTTGAGGCTCCCGCGCAACGCTCACTGTTGCAGGCCGCCAGCGACCCTGCGGATTCCGCAACGCGCGAGCAACTTAAACAAGAGGTGCTCGGCCGTGATGTGCAGTCTGAATTGCAGTTGAGAGAAGGAAGCCCGAGCTTTCATCTGCTGATGAATCTCGCCCATGAGATTGTTCTCATTTCGGCCAAAGATCCCAACCTGGAAACACTCCTATCGTCCGACCAGATTCATTGGCCGGCCGACCTGGTTCTAAAGCCAAAACCCGCGCCGGTGATTCAATATATTCCAACGCCGGCGGGTCTGTTTCTGGCCATGGGGATCCCCCTGCACACCCAACTCGATGAAGCGCCGGACAACGCCTACTTTGTCGGATTCCGCGTGAACGATGAATGGATTCGGCAGCAAATTCTGGCCGAGCGGGGAACCACCCAAACCACTGCGGCACTATTGGCCGCGTGGTTTCTGGTAGACGGCAAGATCGTCGCGCGCGCTTCAACCGATCCGGCCGACACCGCCATCAATGCCTTCCGCCCCGACACACCGCTACGCCACGTCGATCGTTCCGCCGCCACATTTGGGCCTGCCGCCGATCCCATTCAGTTTGAAGTCGCCGGTGAACATTTCCTCGGCCAATCTTTCGATTTGAATCCCAAAGATCCCAAGGCCGGTCGTTTAATTCTGGCAAGTTCCCTCGATCATGCGCTGGCACCCCTTCATCGTTTGGAACGACAAATCCTGTGGACGGCGCTGCCGGCTTGCCTCATTGCGGTGATCGCCTGCCGCGCCATCGCATCCATCATCGCCCGGCCCATTCGCGAGCTCGTCGATGGCACACATCGCATCGCTCAAGGCCAGTTCGACAAACCCGTACAGATCCGCAGGCGCGATGAACTGGGAACCCTGGCCGACAGCTTTAACGAAATGGCCCTCGGTCTGAAGGAACGCGATAATCTGCGCGAGGAACGCGTCAAAATGGAGCGCGATCTGGCGCTGGCACGGAAAATTCAGATGGATGTGCTGCCCAAGAAACTGCCCGTTTGTCCCGGCTACGAGATGGCAGCCTTCTCTTTGCCCGCCGAGCAGACCGGCGGCGATATTTACGATCTGATCACCATGGCAATCGATCCGCAGCGCCCCATCGACCCGCCATCCACCGTGCTGCTTCTAGCCGACGCCACCGGTCACGGCATCGGACCGGCGCTCTCCGTCACGCAAGTCCGCTCCATGCTGCGAATCGGCGTTCGACTGCAAGCCGGTCTGGAAGATGTTCTCTCCCAGATCAATCGCCAACTCTGCCAGGATCTGGCCGCCGAGCGATTCGTCACCGCGTTCCTCGGGCTACTAAACCCGATCGCCCATTGCATCGACTACCACTCCGCCGGGCAGGCACCCCTCCTTCACTTTCACGCGCACAACCACCGATTTGAATGGCTCGATTCCTCCATGATCCCCCTCGGGATCGACGAAGACGCCCAGAGCGACGGCATTCAACACATGCTCCTGGAACCCGGCGACCTGATCATCCTTCTCACCGACGGCTTTTACGAATACCAAAACCCCCACGGTGAACTTCTCGGCCAACAACGCATCGGCGACATCATCCTCCGCCATCACCACCTCCCCGCCCGCGACCTCCTCAACCAAATTATCTCCATCACCCACGACTTCGCCGAAGGTGCCCCACAACTCGATGACATGACCGGTTTGATTATCCCGAGATTGCCTCCCGCCGAATGAATTGCTCTTCGTTGGGTCCGATTTAGACTCTAAGAACCTATTTGTGGCACGGGCTCCCAGCCCGTTTTAAGAGTAACCGCCGATTGTTCCCTTGGAGCGATCAGAATCGTGACGATTGCATTATAAAAAAAGCCCGCCGATCTGCATCGGTGGGCTTTTTTCAATTGGGCCTATAGTCGGGTTAAAGAACGTTGGCAGGGATTACTGCGGCACTGCACGCGGAGAAGCGCCACCACCGCCAGCACCCATCATGATGAACGGCAGGAGATTGGTGACCGCCGGCCCGACGGCCTTGGCATCAATGCTCAGCGAAACCTTGGAGCCGGCTTGCGTCGGTTTGAGGACATCGGCCAGGCTGTTCATCGCATCGACCATGCCGGCAAACTGCGGGCCGGCCTGCTTCATCTGATCGGCCTGAGCTTTAAGCTGTTGGCCGCCCTGGGTCACCGAATCAGAGATGCCTTTCGCACCGGCTTCGTCGGCGGCTTGAATGGCGATTCCAATCACCGGAGCATCGCCGAATTTGGCATCGATCACCGCCCACTTGCTGTCGGACAGGAACGGCATCATCGCCTGCAACCATGCTGGCTTGGAAGCATCGGGCTTCAGGTCTTTCTTCATGTTCTCGCGGATCTTGTCCGTGGGATTGAAAGCCACGGTGACGGCTTTTTCGGCATCGCCGAGGATCTCGGCAAAGGCGCGGGCGCGGTCGGCGGACGAGGCCTTCGGCAATTCAGCACCCTTCTTGTGCATGATCATAAAATCACCTTCATGGGTGATCTCCATGTCATCAGGCTTACCTTCTTTCGCCTGCGCTTCACGCACTTTCTTTTCAGCAGCAGCCTGATCGGAACCCGCCTTGAACTTCACATAGACGACCGGTTCCGGGTCGGGCTTGCCATCCTGATTCGGAACACCACTCATCACAAATGAGACGGATTCAGCGCCGGTGCCGGCGTATTCATCGTACTTGGCTTTGTACTTGGCAAGGCCGTCGGCAACCATCGCGGCCTGTGCGCCGAGCACCGCTTTGGCCGAAGCATCCAGGCTGGCAGGAGCAAGCTTGGCAACATTCACAGTGGCCACAATATACGTGTCCTCTGCGATCGCCGTCGCCGGCAACTGCGGGGCGGCGGCCTGTACGCGACCGCATATCAATGCCACCGCAAAAACCGCTGCGCTCGCGGTGAGTCGTGCAATCTCTCGAACGTTCATAAAACGATCCTTTCGTTCCACTTTGGGGAACCTCTGAACGGGTATCGAACCATGCACCGGGCCACATGGCCGCGCGAGCGCCTGGGGTACGGGACGATACCCGAAACAGAGGACGGACGGAACAGGCGCAATTTTCAGAGTTTTTCTACCGATCTGAAAACGTGACTGGATCGCAAATCGATTACTTCTCCAGCCGTATCTCCGCCTTCCAACCCTGCCGCGCCTGCCCACCGGCTGGAACGGGGGCCTCAATGACGATCAGACCGGCATCCACACGATATTGGAACGGCAATCCTGTCAGCGGGTCGATCGGCGCGGGGACTTCCGGTGTGGCCGCGAGCGATTTCGGTGCGGCATTCTCGTGAGCCGCCGCATAGGCACGGATCATCTCAAGACACCGCATTTCTCCGATGCGTCGATCCACTCGAGACATCGCCAACCGAGCCCAAAGCATGGACGGCAACACCTGCAGAATCGGGTTCGATGGATCAGCCTGGGCTGGTGATTCCGTCGCGCCCGCGAGCTGCACAAGGGTTGGATCCTGATACACCGGAAGCGCCAGGGCTTTCGTGTAATCCTGAATCGCCTGTTCATACGAAAGACCCCACCAGAGCCCCACCCTCTGCTCGTTGCTCATCCCTTCCAGCGATTTGTCGGAACGGCCCATCGCATGAAGCTTAAGTTTTGCTTTGGACCCCAGAGCTTCGATATCATTCCCGGTGGCCTTGGGCGATACGGCATCGCGAATTTCCGCCGAACGTTCGGTGATGGAAATCTCATTCAGCTTCGCCGACATCTCTCGGAAATGCTCTGGCGTGAGCTTCCCATCGATGGCTTCCTTCAAATGGGGAATCGCCCAATAGGTGACCGCCCGCTCGGCACGAAGCGAGCTTCGCAGATCGAAAAACGGTGTCGGCAGATCCGTAATGGACCAGTAAATATTCGGGGAACCCGGCGTGGTGATCCACTGCTCAACACGGCTTAGCATCAGCTCCGTCGTTGCGGCCCCGACCAACTGCTGGATGAGCAGCCCATCGGAATCCAGATGCTTTGCGATCGCCAAGCCTGTTTGAATGGTGTGGGCAGCCGCATCGAACTTTCCATCCGCGATTTGCAACTTGGCTTGTAGCGACAAGAGTCTGCAGATCGATCTGATTTGACTCAAATGCGGAAGCAACGTGGAGAAACCTTCATCTCGAACGGGCAAATCCCAACGGCAATATTCCCGCCGTGCTCCCAACTCGACCAGTCGCAAAGTCGCAGTGTAAGCGAGTAGCTTTGAAGCTTTCGTGCGGTCAATTTTGTCAACCGGGACTTCCTCTGTTTCATCCAGAGCCGCGAGGTTCTCCTTGGTGTCAAAACCACTCATGAGGGTACACGCGCTCATATAAAGTGACGCAGCATTGCCCGGTTGCAAATCAACGGCATCAGGCAACATTCGATACCGAAACGGCAGGCCAGTCAGCGCCGATGGATGCAGCGTAAGTTTCGATACGGAGGGCAGGGATGTCGGTGCGGCCGGTGAAGCCGCATAACCAGCGGCCGGATAAAGAACACCGAGGCAAATCATCGCTTTGCAAAGACACATTTTGGTTTTCATAG
>JBBRMF010000119.1:0-14897 GCA_038230975.1 Tepidisphaerales bacterium | reverse complement strand
GAGGCGGGCTTGAGAGAGCCTTTGGCGAAACTTATAGACATCGTTTCGTTCGGCACTGAAGCGATCCAAATCATTCTGCAAAAACGAAGCACGCGCGTTCAGCGAATAAAGAGACGCCCGACCGATGCTCACGCGTGCCAGGATCTGCGTTTCCAACGCATCGAAAATTCGGGGTTGAAGCGAAGGCACCGCGAGGAATTGTGTTGCAACAGGAGTTGGCGACGGTGGATAAGCGACCTGGCGAACCGACAAAAGTGTAAACGCCAGAAATCCAACGGCTCCCAATCCCAGGAATGCAACAACTCGGCCAACTTTGGCGCGCCGCGCCGGATAGGGAGCAAATTGCGCAGACAATGAGGCAACTGCGGAAGGCGGTTCAGCGACGTGCCCGCATGAGCCGCAATAACGGTCAATTCTTTTACCACCGCAATAGGGACACGTATCCATAAGGACCATTATAGCATCTGCCATCGATCCAAAGCATCAACTAACTGTTAGAAAACGCAGCAGATTTTGGAGGCGATCCAAAACCCGTTTTTTTGACGTTGCCGAGGCGATTAGGGCAAAATAATGAGGGAAGGATACTGGTTCGCAAACCGCGTTTTCAATGCCTTTGACTCGGAGTACGTTCTCAGCGAACTGACTCGAATCGAATCAAGCCCGGGATTTACGGGATCGATAAAATGCTGCGCAGTGATCCCCTGCTTCCGCAATTCTGCCACGGCGGCGTCGGCTTGTTTGCGATTGGAAAACGTGGCGAATTGGACGATGAATCCGCGCGCCCCTTGGATCCGCCGCGCTTTTTGGGCAAGCTCAGTCCCGGCAGCAGAGATCTGAAGCTCCGCGAAATAGCGATCCGCTTCTTCCCATTTTCCAAGACGCTGGGAAGTGCGACCCAACTGATACAGTGTCAACAATTTGTCTTCCGGCCGATCGAGTTTCTCGTACGCAGCCGACCATTGGCCAAACGCAGTCGCGTAGTCATCCTGATGAAAGGCTACGTTCGCCACTCCTGCCCGAGCGCGGCCATCCAGATCCGCTTTGTGCGGCAGGCTAAGGGCGGCAACATACTCCGTGCGTGCCGTTTGCATCTGACTCGCCCCGCCTTGAGGATTTGCAATGGCACGTTCTTCATAGACCCGACCGCGCAAATAATGTGCCTCCGCCGGAAGCGTATCTTTGGGTGAGTCGGCTAATACCACGTCCGCCGCCGCCAGCGCCTCATCAAGTCGACGCGCGTTCAATGCGTCATATCCGGCTCGAAGACGCTGTACGTCATCCTGTTGAGTGGCGCAGCCTGTCATCAGCAACCCACAGAAAATCAATAGGAATCGCGCGGGAGGAAAACAGAAATAGACGTCAGACTTTCGCATCCATGCCTCTTCGTTATATAGTGTCAGCTAGCCTTGCCTCAGCAAGCTTGAGTCGGACAAGATCGAACCAGTTATCCGGGAGAACCATGCTTTTCGAACCGCTCTTCGCTCACGCCCGCTCGCATCCGCAGGAATTGGCGATCATTGACGATCATGGCCGATACACTTTCCAGCAGGTTGCCACCATGGCGGCCGGGCTGGGCATCTACCTCTCGGCACAAACTCAAAAACCGCGCGTGGGATTGCTGCTACCTGCCGGAGCCGGGTTCGTCGCCAGTTTCTACGGAACGCTGTTGGCTGGCAAGAGCGTGGTGCCGATCAACTTCATGCTGGGCGAGCGTGAGATCGCGCACATCGTCGCCGACAGCGGGATCGACACGATCGTCTCCATGCCATTGCTCGCGGCTCGCTTAAAAGACTCACCGCTCAAGATCGTTGACATCACGCAACTTCCGCCGACGTCTGCCGGAATTGCCCCGCAATTCCCATCGCCCAAGCCCGATGACATGGCCGTCCTGATGTACACCAGCGGCACGAGTGGGCTGCCGAAAGGGGTTATTCTCAGCTACGGAAATCTACAAAGTGATGTCGATGCGGCCATCGCTCATGCGCAGCTCGTCGGGCAGCACAAATTCCTCGGCATCCTGCCGCTGTTCCACTCGACGGGAATGCTGGCGACGATGCTGGCCCCGATGCAGCTTGGCGCAATGACGGTTTATATCGCGCGCTTCAGTCCCGTCGGCACGATTAAAGCCATTCGTGAGCACGGCATTTCCGTGATGGCCGCCGTCCCAAGCATGTATGGCGCGCTTGCTCGATTGAAAGATGCCACCCCCGCCGATGTTCAGACGCTTTACGCACCGCTCAGCGGCGGTGAACCGCTGCCGGCAAACATTCGCGAAAGATTTTTCCAGAAATTTCAGAAACACATTCTCGAAGGCTACGGCCTCACGGAAACCATCGGCCCGGTCACGGTCAATGTACCGCACGCTCGCGTCGACGGAAGCGTCGGCACACCGATGCCCGGTGTCATCATTAAGATCACGGACGATGACGGCAATCCGCTTCCGCAGGGCCAAAGCGGTGAAGTCTGGCTTGCGGGCCCGATGATCATGAAAGGGTATTTCAACCTTCCGCAGGAGACTGCCACGGCGATGACCGCCGATGGATTCTTCAAAACCGGTGACTTGGGTCGGTTGGATGAAAAAGGGTTTTTGTATATCACGGGCCGTAAGAAAGACTTGATCATTGTCGCAGGTGAAAAAGCCGTGCCGCGGGAGATTGAGGAAGCCTTGATGACAAACCCCGCCGTCGAGGAGGCGGCCGTGCTGGGAAAAAAAGATCCTTCGCGTGGTGAGGTGGTCGTGGCGTTTATTGTGCTGCGGGAAGGCCAATCACCGCGACCCGATGAACTGAAGGAAACATGCCGCGCGCAAGGTTTGGCGGCGTTTAAGGTTCCCCGGGAAATTATCGTCGTGAAAGAATTTCCCCGCTCGCCGACCGGCAAGGTTCTCAAGCGCGTGCTGGCCGAACAGTTAACAACAGAATGACGCCTTTGTCATTCGGTCAGGCAATCGTGTATCTGCGGAAATGACTACTTGATGATCGGGACGTTTGAGGTGGGTGGGCTACCGACTGTTTCGAGCGCATTCGTCGCGCTCCACTGGTTCGAAGCAATCCGCTTTCCGGCATAGAAGCTTTTTTTTCGACTGGAAACCGGGAGCATAGGTCGTTCAACCGTGTAATAGAACAATAATGCCGCCAGCACCGCAAGTAGCGGCGCAATGGCAAACATGATCACTGCGCGCCAGCCTTCTGAAATATGCTTTGGTTCGATCGTTCGATAGAGCAGCATCAGCACAACGCCATGAGTCAGATAGATGCTGTACGAAAAAGCGCCGATGTTGCGAAGCGGAGCTGATTCCAGCAATCTTAATAGAAATTGTTGCCCGATAGACCGTTGCTCCGTGGCCTGCCCGCAGTAGAGGATGATCCACATCGCGGTCAACCCGAATAAGTAATCCATCGCAACGCGATATCTCCACAGCGTGGCAAATCCAATCGCCAGAATGACGATTCCGATCGGTCCGATCATCAGCTTTCTGAACCGTACGGCAACTTCAGAAAGATTTGTCGATGCCTGTGCAACGGCCCCAGCCATCCCGATCGCGAAAAGCCCGATGAACCAGGGGCTGACCCAATCAAAATGCCAGCTCGTTTTTCGAAGTAATAGATGAGGAAGAAATCCAATCGGGATCGCAATAGCCAACAGTGCCCTTGTTCCCCAGTTCCGCCAGATGGGCAATAGCAGGAGCGGAAACATCACGTACAACAAGGATTCAACCCCGAGCGTCCACCAGGGTGGATTGATTTTGTAAATCATGTCCGGATTTACCCAATGCATCATCAGAACATGAGATATCAGATTGCGTGCGGAAAAAGCCGGTAACGCCTTGCTCCAGAACTCTCCCGAGGCTCGATTCATGCCCGGAAAGTATGCGATGCACAATAGCGTCAAAACCAGCGCTGCGTAGTAAGGAGGCAAGATTCGCCTTGCTCGACGTTTGATATAACTGAGGAATCCACCATTGATGGTTCGTGTCGGTGAGGCAGCCACCGGCAGCATCAGGACGAATCCCGACAATGCCATGAACACCGCCACCGCTCTTCCGCGCAGAAGCCAGGGGATAAATCCATAATACCCGTACCTTGGCGATGCATCCGGATCCTGATAAATCTGACAGCAGTGATGAAGCACCACATATAAAGATGCGAGCGCTCTTACCCCGTCAATGAATACGAGTCGACTTTTTCCAGACTCCGCTCGCGAAATGAGTGGTTTGGATGTGTCCATCTGTTGACGCAGTAAGTCCTCGGACGTCGCGATTCTGTTGGAACGCCAGGAAAGAAAAGACTCGTGAAGACGAAACATCCCTCATGGTGTCGGCGAAACGCTTTCGACAGTTAAATGATTCTGCCACAGTTCGGCCCGAATGTCCTATTTTGTCGTATCTTATGCATTATTCTTCAGATGACATCCCAGGTTTGCCCAAAAAGTACGCAACTCGAATATCGCCCGGTCCAATAACGGTAAATATCAAAAGAACATTCTCAAGTTCCGAAGGGATTGGACGCGACCAGTTGCACGACCGCTTTCCCAAGCTGAATGCCCGCCAAACGAGAATTCCGTCCGAGCCGTATTAGTGCGGGAATGAGATTCGGTCGGCACACAAGACCGCGAGCCAGAACCCGCGGCCGTATGCCGCCGAAAGTATCGACAAAACTGAGAACGGCCGGATCCAGCATCTCCATCGCTGTGTCGCTGATCGCTCTAACATTAAGAAATGGAACACCCAGTGAGTCTGCAAATCGGCGGACTTTTGCGCCTTCCATATCGACGGCGATCGCGCCGGTCTCACGAAGTAACGACGATTTCTGCGCCGGTGTTGCGGCGATGTCCGACGCCGTGTGAATGGGTCCAACGAGAAAAGTGGACGCGCCATGCCCCTGGGGCAGCACACCATCGACCACAACGTCGCCGATTTGAAGCTTCGGATCCAATGCGCCGGCGAAACCCGCCAAAATAATGCCGCACGCTACACCCGCAGACAGGTCCTGCGGAAGCTCCATCGCACGAATCCCGATCACAAATATCCGAACCGCGTCAAGAGCTCCGGCCGACCGCAGCGCCTTCCTGACCGCCCGCGCCTCGGAATGCACCGCAGTGAAAATGAGCAAAGATCGCGTCTCCACTCACAAACTATAACCCATCCAAATCCGATTGGCGTCCCCTTGCATCATCTCATTATTCGTTCAAATGACTACGCAGGTGGAGGCGATTCGGATACAATGGAGTTCTCCTTGAACGAAGATCTCTTAGGAACAACAAACATGGCGGTCAGCTTCGTGATTGGACGAGCAGGTTCGGGGAAAACGCACCGCTGCTTTTCGAGCATTGTCGATGCCCTTCGAAACCAACCTGTGGGTCCGCCTATTTTCTGGCTCCTGCCTCGGCAGGCAACTTTCTCCGCCGAAAGAGATCTCGCCTGCAAAGGCGGACTCGGTGGGTTTCTTCGGGCACGCGTCCTTTCATTTGACCAGCTTGGCCATGAAATCATGCGAGAATGCGGAGGGGCCGGCATTCCTGAAATTACGCCGGTGGGTCGACAGATCATTCTTGGATATCTACTCCGACGAAATACATCGGCACTCAAATTCTTCAAAAACTCCGCGCGCCAACCCGGATTAGCCGCCAAACTCGACAATACCTTCAGCGAGTTTGAGAGATGCGGGAAGAATGCCACCGACCTCGATGTACTTCTGCACGGAATGGGGACACTCTCCGACGCAAGCGACGGAGGTGGATTGATCGACAAAATCCACGATCTGTATCTGATCTATAACGCCTACACAAAATACCTCGGGCAGGAACGTCTTGATCCCCACCAGCGACTTTTGCTCACCTTGAAGTCTCTTGAGAGTTGCACGCTTTTTCGTGACGCCACTGTCTATGTGGATGGATTCAGAGATTTTTCCGAGTATGAACGGCGTGTACTTGCCCGTCTGGGAAAAGTCAGCCGTCAGGTTGAAATCACACTGCCGATGGACCCTCGCAGCGCGGTGATTCGACAACCTGATTTGCTTCCGGAAGAACTGAGTCTTTTCCATTCCGTCGAAACGACTTATCGACGTCTTCGGATGGCTTTTCGCGAAGAAGGGGTGCCGGTCGATGATCCGGTTACGCTTCTGACGGAAGTACATCGATTCACGAGACCCGGACCACGAGCGGTCGAAAAACATGCGTTCGGGACGGCAATCACTTACGTTCAGAAATCTGCCGAGGGTATCGAACTGCTTGCCGCACCTGATCGCACGGCCGAAGTGGATGCGGCGGCGCGGCGCATCAAACAACTGCTTGCCGACGGCCATCGTCTTCGCGACATCGCGGTTCTCGCACGAGATCTTTCGGCCTATCAGGAACTGATCAACGTCAGCTTTGCTGAACATTCCATCCGCTATTTCGTTGATCGCCGTCGGCAAACAGCACATCACCCGCTGCTGCAGTTCATTCGCGCCGTTTTTGAAATCTCGCAACAAAACTGGCCGCACGAATGGATCATGACGCTCCTCAAAACCGACCTCACCGGCATAGCCACGGCCGATGTCGATGCGTTGGAGAACTACGTGCTGGCTCATCGCATTCGCGGCGAACAGTGGACTGCGCCCGAACCATGGGCATTTCATCACAAATCAATTCTGACCCCGGAAGAACAATCGGATTCGGCCACCCCTGAAACTCTTTCAGAAATCGACCAGGAATCCACGCCTAATACCGATCCACTCGATCATGCCGATACGCATCGTCACACTTTAACCGCAGCGATCAGCCCGTTCGCAGACAAAACAAAAGGCAGCATTACCGTTCGGGAAATTATCACCGCTTTGTTTGAGGTCATCGAACAACTTCCCGTCCGTGCCAACCTTTCGAAATGGATTGATACCGCCAACTCCACCGGAGATTTTGAGCAAGCGAATGAGCATGCACAAGTCTGGTCAGAGATGGTTCAACTCTTCAATCAGATGGTGGATTTGCTCGGCGACGAACGGCTTTCATTGGCTGGATTTCAGGAGGTATTGGAGGCGGGACTGGATCAATTTGATCTGGGCCTTATCCCTCCGACGGTGGATGAAGTGCTTGTGGGCCAGGTCGATCGGACGCGCACTCCCGAACTCAAAGCCGTGTTGATTCTCGGGCTGAATGAAGGATGTTTTCCGCGCGTGCCGCGTGAGGAATCCGTGCTTTCGGATGCAGATCGCCGTGAACTTCATCGCCGCAATCTGGAAGTTTCTGCAACGACGGACCGGCAGCTGCTCGACGAGCAATTGCTCGGTTACTTCGCGTTCACGAGCGCATCGGAGACGTTGTATTTAAGCCGTTCTCTCAGCGATGCCGGCGGCAAACCGCTCGGGCCGTCTTCATTCTGGCAACGAATCGTCAGAATGTTTCCAACCGCGCCGCCCGTGGTTCTGCCGCAAACGCACCGCGACGATCCCGCTTTTATCGCGACACCGGGCCAATTGGTTACGGCGTTAATGCGCTGGGTACGAAAACCGACCGGGGAATCCTGGCCGCCGATCTATCATTGGTTCACCACGCAGACTTCAGAGAATAACCCCGTGCATTCGGCGCGATCCCGGGCATGGCGGGCGCTGAGCTACGACAATACCGCGGCGTTGTCTTTGGAAATCGCCGGTCAATTATTTTCAAATCCGTTGCGCGCGGGGGTCGCGCAGATTGAAACGTTCGCCGCATGTCCGTTCAAACATTTTGTCAAATACGGCCTTCGTCTTCAGCAGCGCGATGATTCGCTTGATGTATCGGCGCTGGATCTAGGCAATGCCTTTCATCAGGTGCTGGGCAAAGTGGTTTCTCATCTTCTGAAGCAGCGGAAATCGTGGGCTGATCTAACCGATTCGCAAAAAAACAAATTGGTGAGCGCGGCGGTTGGGCACATCGGTTCAACACTTCGCGGTGAAATCCTGCTCAGCAATGCTCGAAACCGCTATTTACTGAACCGGATCGAAAAGACACTTAATCAGGTGATCGCCACTCAAAAAACAAGCGCATCGCGCGGGCGATTCAGCCCGAAATATTCAAATCTTCGCTTTGGAGAAGGAGAGTCGCTTGGAGAGCTTACCCTGCCGACGCCGCGCCACCGCGAGCTGCGATTGAGTGGAAAAATGGATCGCGTCGATCTCAACGAAGAGAGCGGTGGGTTTTCCGTCATCGATTATCGCCTCGGTGAGCATAAGCTCGCGTTGGATGAGGTGTATCACGGATTGACATTGCAACTGCTCACCTACCTGTTGGTGCTGGAAACGCAGGGCGAGGCACTGAGCGGACGCAAGCTGACGCCGGCCGCCGCGTTCTATGTTCGAATGCTCCGCTGGCTCGGCGATGTCGATCATCCGGGTGAGGCATTGTCCCCGGAAGATCCGGCGTTTCATCTGGCGGCAAAACCGCGCGGTCTGCTCGATGAGCAATTTGTAAAATCGCTCGATACTGCCTTGGAATTGGGTGTTTCAGAAGTAGTCCACGCTCGTATCATTAAGGACGGCGGGTTTGGTTCCAAAGGCCAATCTGACTTGGCCACTGCCGAGGAATTGACCGCGCTGCTGAACACGGTTCGCCGACATCTTGGCACACTCGCCGACGGAATTCTTGAAGGCGAAATCGGAATTACCCCCTACATGCTCGGCCAGAAAACACCCTGCCCACACTGCGAATATAAAGGGGTCTGTCGCTTTGAATCGCACACGGGATACCGCGTGTTGAGAGTCATGAGTCGTGAAGACGTACTCCTAAGCGCAATGGAGCAACAGGAAGAATCGTCATGACTTCCCACACTCCCCATTGGACTCCTGAGCAGCAAGCCGGCATTGAAACCACCGGCGTCAATCTGCTCGTTTCCGCCGCCGCCGGATCAGGGAAGACGGCGGTCCTGTCAGAGCGATGCGCCTACCTCGTTTGCGACGCAACCCCGCCGTGCGATGTCGATCAACTGCTCGTGGTCACCTTCACGGACGCAACGGCGACGGAGATGAAAAGTCGCATCGAAGCCTCCCTTCGCAAACGGCTGGAACAAGATCCCGAAGACCCGCGCCTGCGGGCGCAGGTCGCACAGATCGATCGGGCTCGCGTCAGCACACTGCATGGATTTTGCTCCGGGATTCTCCGCCAACATTTTCACCTCCTCAATCTCGATCCGAGTTTCAGAACACTGGACGGCGACGAAGCCCGGCTCTTACGTCTCGAAATCGTCCGCGAATTATTTGCCGACCGATACGAAACCGACGAAAACGGTATTTTCCAGAAATTCATCGACATCTACGGCGACGGTCAGGAAGACCAGCTTCAGAGTCATGTCATTCACACGCATGAGTTGCTCGGAAGCTTGATCGACCCCGAAGAATGGCTCGCCACCGCTCGTTCTCGCATCGCGGATGGCGCAAACAAACCATTGCAAGGCTCCGCATTAGGAAAGGAACTGGCGGGCCTCATTCATCGCCGTCTGTCGTCATTGACCGACCGATGCCGAATCGCAATTGAAACGGTCCGTCAGATGGATGGCTTTGGAAAGTACGTGGGCTACCTTCAGAATTTATCCACCACGATTGATGCCTGGGTTCAGGCGTTCGGGGATCATCATTTTACTGCGTTGGCCAAACAGGTAAGTGGGTTTGAGCCGGCAAAGAAACCTTCAATCAAGAATGATACACCCGGCAAAGCGGCGGCGATGGCGGCTTTGGACTCGGTTCATTCCGACATGGGAACAAAAAGTTCGCTTCGACCGCTGATTCGGTTTACGGCCGAAGAATGGTCTTGCGGCCTTCAATCCGTTCAACCATTCATACAAGTTTTTTTGGATCTCGTAGAAGCGTTTGGTCACCGATACACCGTCGCGAAAGAACGGGTACATGGCGTCGATTTCGCAGATCTCGAACGGTTGACTCTTAAAGTATTGCGCGCGCGCGAAAATGGTAATTGGGTTCCATCGCCCGTTGCACGAGCCTGTCACCGGCAAATCGCGCATGTGTTGGTCGACGAATATCAGGATAACAACGGTGTGCAGGAGGCGATCCTCAATCTGGTAAGCCATGAATGCCTGCAATCGGATTCCGCACGGCGAATGGTCCCCAATCTTTTCTGCGTGGGTGACGTCAAACAAAGCATCTACGGATTCCGTTTAGCCGAGCCGGTGCGTTTTCTGGAACGCTATGATCGCTTCAAATCCGGTGCGGTGGAGGGTCAGGTCATCGACCTGCAGGCGAACTTCCGCAGCCGTGCGCCGCTTTTGAACGCGCTGAATAGTTTGTTCGCAAGGTTGATGACCAAAGAAGCCGCCGATCTGGATTACGATGAATCGCAAGAGTTACGGCCGGGCGCTGTTTTCCCGGATGCAACCGATTCGTCGTTCTTTTCAGGCGCGCCGATCGAGCTTCATCTATTGCCAAAAAAGATGGATCGATCGGAAGAGTCAGAGGAAAACGGGAACGACCTGGATCGTACCGAACGGGAAGCATCATTCATTGCCGCGAAAATTCACGAGATGATGGGCCATGGCGGCAGCCTTCCGATTCACGTCACCGACCGCGCGCCAGGTGGCACTTCAATCCTGCGTCCGATTCAACGGCGCGATATTGTCATCCTGCTGCGTTCGACCGTCATGAAGGCGGAGCAATTCAGCGGAATCCTCAGGCAGCACGGCATACCCGTTCATCGCGATAGTGGCACGGGATATTTTAATTCGACCGAAGTCCGAGACATGCTCGCGCTGCTTCATCTGCTCGACAATAGCCGACAGGATATTCCGCTGGCGACGGTGCTGCGCAGCCCGCTGGCGAATTTATCGCGCGTCGAAGACTGCCTGGCCCGAGTTCGGTTGGCTTACTGCAATGCGGAAAATGCGATTCCATTTCACGAAGCCGTCACGCGGTATGCTGCTGAGCAGACCGACGAATTAGCCGCTCGATTGAATGATTTTCTTTCCAGATTCAATACATGGCGGACTCTCTCCCGCCTTCGCCCCTTGGCAGAACTGATCTGGCGGATCTACGACGAAACCGGCTATTTTTCTTTTTGCAGCGGACTGGAAAATGGCGAGCAGCGATGCGCCAATCTTCTGTTTCTCCACTCCAAAGCACAGCAATTCGGCGGATTTTCCCGTCAGGGTTTGTATCGATTCCTTCGATTCCTCAGCCGCCTGCAGAATGAATCAGACCTGGGCTTGCCATCCATTCTCGGGCCAGGTGAAGATGTCGTTCGCATCATGAGCGTGCATCGATCGAAGGGTCTGGAGTTTCCCGTCGTGTTTCTTCCGGATCTCGGCAAGCGATTCAACTTGGGGAACAGCACCGGTCGCGTATTGGTCGATCGCGCTCGGTTTGTGGGAATGCCCGCCGTCGATGAGGCGAAACAGGTTCGGTATCCATCGCTGGCATCGGTATTGGTTTCCGAGCGATTGCGACAACAGGCGATGGCCGAGGAGCTCCGCGTGCTCTATGTCGCGACAACACGCGCCAAGGAACATTTGGTTCTCGTCGGCACTTGCGATGCCAGAACACCGGAGCAATGGCGTACGCTATACGGTTCACATGTCGGCCCGCTTTCGGCGGACACGGTATTGTCGGCCGGCAACATGCTCGATTGGATCGGCCCCGTCGCGGCGGCAACGATCGGCGCGGGTCGTCATGATTTTTCTGTGACACTGCACGATACCGAAGAGATCACTGAATGGTCGTTGAACGGGTCGGTCAATACCTCGTTAACCCCCGAGCAGGCTCAGTACGCGGCTCTCAAACCTCTTGATCCTGCTCCGCCATCCAACGCGATTGCCGATGCGGTCATCCAGCGACTGGCGTTTGTTTACCCCTATCGTGAAGCCTCCGAACTTCGTGCCGCGATGCCGGTCACGGAGTGGATCAAGAATCAAAAACGGGGTCCCGCAAAGCGACATTCCGAAGACGAGCAATCGCTTTTCTGTGAGAAAGCACCACTCGGTGCCACGAATGCCTTGCGCCTTCCGTACGTGGTGGCTGGAAAATCAGAAATCGCGGCAACCGATCGGGGTACCGCCACGCACCTGGTGCTGGAACATTTGGATCTGGCGCAGCCTTGCGATGAACTCAACTTGCAATCACAAATCGATCGAATGTTAGATCGAAAGCTGATCACGTTTGATGAAGCAAATGCCGTCGACAAGAGTACGATTGAATGGTTCGCCGGCAGCGAGCTTGGTCGCCGACTGCGAGACACGCGCCCCGAAGATATTTTTCGCGAGATCGCATTCAATCTGGCTCAGCCATCGGCCAGCCATCTATCGACGAAACTTGAGTTGGCTCCCCTCGATCAACTCATGCTGCGAGGGCGAATCGATTTGCTTATCAAAGAGAATGATTCATACACGGTCATCGACTATAAGACCGATCGCGTTACCGCCAAAGAAATTGAATCGCGTAAAGAGTTGTATCAACCGCAAGTGCAGCTCTATCGGCAAGCGATCGAAAAACTGACCGGCATTCGCGTGGCGGCTGTGTATCTGGTATTTCTCACGCCTCGCATTATTTGTGCGATGTAACCGGAGCATTCGATGAATCGATTCATTGCGACGTTATCGCTTTTATTTTTAATCATTTTGGTGACAGCCGCCCGTGCTGATGAACCGAAGTTGAAAGCGGTGATGTATGTCGGGGGATGCTGCCATGATTACAAGAAGTTCCCCCTGTACCTGGCGGAAAAGATGGGCGAAATCGCCAGCGTCAAGGTGGATGTAAAGCTCATGAACACAGCCGACGAGATGGTCAAAGAATTCAGAAATCCAAAATTCGGCGAAGGGTATGACGTCATCATCTACGACATCTGTTTCGGCGAGAAGTGGACGGATGGTGACTACGATCCGGCACTGAAGCTTGCCAATGAAGGGAAACCCGCGGTGTTCATCCACTGCGCGATGCATACCTATCGCGCCCCGCGCGACATTAAGGTCAAAGATTTTCCCGAACGCGACATCATCGTAGATCAGAAATGGCACGCGCTGGTCGGCATGGATACGCGCATCCACGACAAATACGCGGGCTTCAGCACCATCAAAGTCGCAGGGGATCACCCGATCATGAAAACATTCCCCGACCATTGGAAGACCGTCGGCGATGAGTTGTATAACACCGTCAAGATGATGCCCACCTCGACGCCCCTGCTCCAGTCGACCAGCCCTGCGACGGGAAAGGTGCATACCGTAGCGTGGGTAAATCACTACGGAAAGGCAAAAATCTTCGGTACAACCCTCGGCCATGATGTGAAGACCGCAGAAGATACCGACTACCACCAACTGCTGGCTATGGGGCTGCTATGGGCCTGCGATAAACTCGACGCGGATGGGAAGCCGTTGGCAGGGTATGGGACGAAGTAGTCTGATCTTTACTCCTGAGGCGCCAGAAATAAACGCGTTCCTTCGGCGCGACCGCTGGATGCGTGGACGGAAAAATAATGGCGACCGATTCTGCGCAACCACTTCTTATTGTTGGGGTTTGAACGGTGCATCAAGGTGATTTTTCGAGGACCGCTTGGCGCGACGCCCATACCGCGTGCCTTCACCAGTGTCTGACGCATTTGGCCCTGCCAGTGGATTTTGTAGTTCCGTGGTGGAACTATCAGGTGCCTTCAGTTTGTCATCGCCTGGCTCCCACCAACAGAGTATTTGACCCTGTTTCACGATCTCCAATACTTCCTGCGGATCATCCACCAACCGAAATATGGCTAGATCCTCATCGTCGATAAAGTGGGGAACAAGTTGCTTGGTCATCCAGTCGATCAAACCACTCCAGTAGGCAGAGCCGTAAAGGATGATTGGGAATGGCTCGATTTTTAAGGTTTGGATCAGTGTAATCGTCTCGAAAAATTCATCGAGAGTGCCATATCCACCCGGGAAGCAGACGAAAGCACTGGCGTATTTCACGAACATGACTTTGCGAACGTAGAAGTAGTGAAAGTCGAGCGTAATCGTTTGATATTTGTTCCCCTCCTGCTCATGCGGCAACGTGATATTCAGCCCGGCCGATTGCCCGCCGGCCTCAAACGCACCTTTATTGCCCGCCTCCATGATGCCCGGTCCACCGCCGGTGATGACCGAAAATCCTGCTTTCGCCAGAAGCCTCGCTGTCTCCTCGGCGGCTTTGAAGTAGGGATCTTCCGGGCGGGTGCGTGCGCTTCCGAAAATCGTCACCGACTCGCCGATATTGGCCAGCGCCTCGAACCCTTCGACGAACTCCGCCATGATGCGAAAGACGCGCCAGGTGTCGGCGGACTTGCTTGTCGTCGCGAGGTCTTTGAGGGGCATTCTTATACTCCGAGTCAAGTGAGGAGTTTCGTAGTTACGTTTTCCCAGTGCTTCTGAAGATATTCCGCCACTAAACGACGATGACAGTGGTGAGGACTCTTTTCACTGCAAAGTAAGCATCCCAAATCGACCGTATTGCGCGGGATGACTTTCTCAATTTCCCGCTTTGCCATAAGACTGTTGAATTCCTGTTCGTAGACGTCCCATTTACCTTTGTGCTTTTTGAACGTGTCAAGAATGTCTTGAGTCGGTGCCAGTTCCGGAATGTGAATATATTCTATTCCACACATTTCTCGCAAAAAAAAACTTAGGTCGTTCTTCTTCGAGAAGCCCGCCAATTGGGAAGTATTGTTTAGTCGAACGTCGACGACCCGCCGGACTCCGGAACTCCTAAGCAGGGAAAAAAATGATTCCGCAGTCGTTTCGGCAAACCCGATAGTAAATATTTGAACAATCACGAAACACCTTCTCCGGCAGTTGGAACTATGTCCGATGCGGTATACGCAATTTTGTCCGCTTGAATGTCGTAGGCCTGCTCGATCAACTCCGCAGATGTCAGAAAGAGATGTGTAGGCGGAAGTCCGGCTTCTTCGACTAGTCGGCGCTCAACTTCGTCCGATGTTTCGAT
>JBBRMF010000118.1:0-14916 GCA_038230975.1 Tepidisphaerales bacterium | reverse complement strand
GTCCACTTCACCGTTCATGGTCAGGTAGGAATCGGACGGTTTCCCGCTAAGCTCCGGCAACGGCTTGAGCGTCATTGATGCAACAAGCGCGGCGGCTTCATTGTCGGCCAGCTTTGCCCGTGCCAACCGGCACTCATACCCGCTGGAATTGACCAGTTGGGCCAGCAGAAGCGCGCGATCGAGATCATTTCCCAATCGATCCATCAAAACCCCCTGCGGTCCTTTCAGCACGCCGGAATAGGGAACCAGCCGGGTGTTTTCCTTCACCCACATCGCGAGCTTTGCGGGATTACGGCCGACCGATTCGATGATGACCTGGTAGTCGAATGCATCTCGGGGAAGTTCTCTGGCAGTTTCGGACAACTGATCCATCAGCCGAGCTAGACTGGCGACGCGAGATTCCTGCGGAGCCGGACGGTTCGCAGGGTCGGCGGGCAGGACAACGGTGCCGTCATCGACTGCCAAGGCGACGCGCGCCGTCGCCAGCAAAAGCAATATGCCTGCGATCAACATTGCAACAGATGAAACCGAATGCAGCAGTCGATTGCAGAGGCCGCACGATAGTCTTTTTCGAGAATTCATGATTCCAACTCTTCCCCGGGTAAATGGATCACGGGAACGTGAACGAGCACCATCGTTGTCCGAGGAATTGAAACATCTCTCGCTCACACCAGGCAATTTCCACGGCGAGCATCGCAGACTCCTCGCAGGGGTCCGATTGACTCCTGTCTCGATTGCAAAGCAGAGCACTTGGATAGGCAAATGTCAATGAAATATTGTGCCCCGGCAGCAATACAAAGCTGGAATCAACTCTTCGTCGTTGGACGATTTATGCAGGCGATCAAAAACAAACCCTTCGAATCGAATTTTTTAATTGTTTTCCATTTGGGCATCGGTCATGCTTCACCGTCTTTTGGAAGGAAGTTTATGAGGCTTGCAGCGTTTGTCTTGGCCGTCATATCTCTTTCGCTCTGCAATTTGCTACGCGCTGAGGAGACGGTGACGGTCGGTGGGGCGGTCGTGAAGATCCCTGAGGGTTGGAAGCAATCTGAAAAAGATGACACGCTCGTGCTCACACCGCCCGAATTGCCGGCGGGGGTGGCCTGCTCATTAACACTGCTGGGGGGCGAACCGTACAACGGTACGGTGACGGACCAGTTGGCCGCTGAATGGAAGGGGTTTCAGGCGCTGGGCACCCTCGCCAGTGATAGTGGCGACTCGATCATCGGTGCCGGTAGCCTGGTGGAAATAGGTGCCCGCTCGGCACGAATCGACGTTAGCGCGGAAAAGAGCATTTTCGTCCTGCTGTACGTGGTCAAGTCGAACCAGCGTGTCGACAAGATGGTCTTTGTCAGCAGCGATTTCGAGGCATTTCAAAAGTACAGCGTGGTGGTATCGGAAGTGATGGCGGCAACGAAATACGTTGCGCCCAAAGCCCTCGAACCGCTGAGCGGCGTTTGTTTTGGGTTTTCGCAGGTTAAGACAGACACCCGGCCGGAGTGCTGGTTTTTTTTGCCTGCTGGTGTGGTCTATCGGGGATTTCCGACCGGCGGACCCGCAACGCTGGATCTGGAGTATCAACGCATTCGCCGAGTTGGTGCCTTCGGTGTGTATCGCATCGTTGGCGACGAAGTGGTGGCGACGTTCGAGAAAGTTAAAGAACCGACACGCTTCTCGAAGGGAAAAGATTTTTGGACTGCGCCGGTGACGCGCGATTTTCAAGATCGATCTTCAGGCCGACATGGAAACACAATTGCCGCGTGGACCGATGAGGTTCCTACGACGCTTCGCATAACCCATGTGGACCCCTGCGACGGCTTGAAATTGTCGGCCTCCTTTCGGCTGGACAAGCCGGTGGGTCCGATTCCATCGATCAAGTTTACGTCCGATGGAGATTTCTCCGAGGATGGGCTCATCCATGAGGTCATTCCGATGACTGTTAAAGAAGGCGGTGGTCGAGTAGGCAGTGGTTTGCCAGCCAACGGAGGCAACGGGAAGTACACGATCGAGAAGAATACTTTGAACCTGACCTACAGCGACGGCAAGAAGATCAGCATGACATTCCTGATCACCAACACGCAAATAGGCAGAAGCAGGCCGCGCGAACTGTTTCTGCAAGGAAGCAAGTTGCTTCTGGCTCCCTGAACGCGCCGGTGCTGATTCTGTCAATCATATCCTTCCTTCCAAGGAGCAACATGCGACGTTTCACAATCGGATGGCTCTGCGTACATTTCCTACTCGCCGGCTCGATCGCGCAAGCCGAGACGGTGACTTTCGGCGGCGCGGTGGTGACGGTACCCGAGGGATGGGCCCACGACGAAGCGAACGGCGTTGTCGTGCTGCGCCCCAGGGATGTGGCCGAGGGGAGCGTCTGCACCCTGACGCTGCTGGGCGGTGAGCCGTTCACGGGCTCGGTCATGGATCGTCTGGCGGCGGATTGGAAGGAATTGGGCGCCACCCAAAACATCGTCTGGGACGACAAGGGGAAACTTGACGGGGCCGGCAGTCCCATGGAGATTGCCAATCGGGCGGGAACCATTGCCGTGACCGGAAAAGCATCGATCCATGTCTGGATGGTAATCGTTCACGGTAGCGGGCGCATCCAGCGGATGATCTTCGTCGCCACTCCGATCGAAACCTTCAACAAGTACGCGGCGGCGGCTTCGGCACTGGTCAACGGGACCACATTCGTCCCGGTCACGCCGCCCGCCGTCCCGGTCGCGGAGTCGGGTCCTGCCGGCGAATTCGGGCACATGCGGTACGCCACGCCGCGCGGCTGGACAGAGAAGCACTACTCCAACGGCGTCATTCTCACGCTCGCCCATCCACCCATCGGTGAACACCTCGAACTGCTGCTCATGACGCCCAAGCCCGCCGCCGGAACTTTGGATCAAGCCCTGGAAACCGCGTGGGATGATGCCTGCGCGCAGCTTGCCGGAACGAAAAACCGCACCGTCAACAACACCGTTTACACCGCGCGGGAGGCTCGCAAGTCGTTCAAAGGCTGGGAATATATTCGTGCCTCCGGCATCATGACCGCCAATGCCGACCACAAGGATTACTTCCTCGATCTGTTCGTTATCAAGATCAACGACCGCTTCGAACGCCTCACGGTCTTCAGCCTGAACCGAGACCACAACCATATCCTCTATCGTTCCCACGATCTTGAGACGGTGGTGCTGGAATACATCTTTTCGATGAAGTTTGACGACTGGAAGGATGCTGTTGTCGAGCCAGCGACTCTCAAAGGTCCCGGCATCATCGGCGTCTGGCAGGGCGTTTCGATGGTGGGCGGCGGCCTCAAAGGCAGCTATGCCATCTTCTATTCCAACGGCCAGGTTTTCTTCGCCAGCCGTTTCCACCTGCGCGGCTGCGACGGGCAAAACACCTGGGTCAACGCCGAAGAAACCCCCCGTTACTGGGGCACATACTCGCTCAAAGACGATGCGGGCCTCATCAAAATGTCCTATGGTGAGATCCCCATCCAAGTCAAAGGGAATGATCTCGTCCTCACCACGAACAAGACCGACCATACCTACGTCCGCCTCCCCAACGTCGACGGCGCGACTTTTAACGGCGAGTATGTGCTGCCCGCCTGGAATGGTGTGATCCCCACGCTCACCTTTACCGCTGAGGGTCATTTTCAGGATGAGGTGGCGCTATACGTGCTGGATCACGGCAGTTGCGGCGCTCTGCGAACCACCGCGGAACCCGGCGGCGGCACATACTCGGTGAGAGATCACACGATCACCTTCCGCTACACCGACGGAAGAGTCTATTTGTTGGCTTATCCCGGGGTTGATTACGACAAGGCCAATAGGTCTCCCGCCACGCTGGTCTTGAGTTACAATGATGACAAGTTAACCAGGAAATGAAGCGATTGAATTCGTCTGAATGACGGTGGCCATCCCCGATCGATCGAATCAGTGCAGGCTGTTTGAACATGGGAAATGATCGGTTGGTGACACGAGTTGTTTATCTCTATGCACTCCATAAATCTCTCAGTGTGCCGGGTGCATTTCCTCCCAAGTTGAGTGGTTGTTGAGATCCGCATTTGGGTTATAATTGGGATCATTGCTGACGATATATTGTCCGTCATTGGTGCGCCAGGCTTGCTTGAATTCGCTTGGCAACTCGACCTTCCGTCCACCGCCGGCCTCGTAAGGCGTGACGCCGCGCATGGTTTGGCTGCGGGCTTCGGAAATGCGGTCGTTCGCGGCTTGCGTGTTATCGTAGCTCTTCCGCATCGTATCGCTGATGTCGTTGCTCATGTCCGCGATGATCTTGCTTCGAACGCCGGCCTGGCGAATCGCGTCCATGCCGATATTGTGCATCGCCTGCACGAACTGAACATACTTATTGGTCCATTCAAGATTCGGCCGCACCGAACGCTCGATGATCTTCTGAATGCCCCGCAGTTCCTCCATTTTCCCCTTGGCGGCGCGGTTGGAGGTGATGTTGGAGACGGTCCAGTTCATAAACTGCATCTGCGGTGTGACTCGCGCTTCAAGCACGGCGTACAAATCCTCTTCCACCGACTGACCATCCACTTCATATTCAAAACGAATACGGCAGGCTTTGACCAAATACTTTGTGCCAGGGATTTTTTCCGAGGCTTCGGTCACTTTATCGGCCATCTTGGGAAGCTCTTCCTGTTCGACCACCCGGGCCCGCAACAGCTCTTTGCGATACGTGGGAAGCACCAGTTCGCGAACCGCTTTGATCGGATCCTCGATCGGGTAACGGACGATGCAGCCCATGTAATTTGTCCCCGGTGGCAGTAGTTGTTGCGACATGGGGCTCGATGACCAGAAATAGTACAGATTGGGATACGACCCAAGGGACGAGACCCCCTTCGGATCAAAAACTTGCAGCCGACACTGCGCGGGGAAGTAGGTGTTGGAAAGATTCCAGACGACTCCGCCTTCGACTTTCCAGCCCGCTGGAATCAGAGCCTGGCTCACCTCGCCGCCGATGTAGCTTGGATCATCCTTGAGGATGTACGACTCAAACCGCATCGTATTCTTTGGACCTTGCACTACCGGTGATACATTCCCCGCAAGCGGGTTTTTGGGTGGTGCGGGCTTCGGCGGCAAATCGCTGTTGGACTGATCCAGCGGATTAACCTTCCTTTTGAGTGTGTAGGCGGTGTCGCCGGTCTTGAAGTGGACCGTGTCGTTCTCGCGAGTTGCCGTGAACGAGTAGGTTTGGCCACTCGCTTCAAATTTGCCGTCGAGTGTGCCGTTTTTCTCGGTCGCGGTGGCTTTGAAGTTTTGCTCACCGAGCGTGAGAGTTCCAATGTATCCGTCGGCGGACTCCTGAAGGTCCAGCTTCAACTTCCCATCGGTAAAAATGCCGCGAAAACCGGCGGGTGCGCCGAGTGGATTGGGTTTCCCACCCGCCAGAGGATTTGGTTTCGGATCGCGAGTCGGATTCTCCCGTGCCGGCATTTTGCCATCCAGCAGTTCTGACGTAAGGGAGATGCTCGTGGTCCCGTCGCCTTCCACCGTCATCGTATGCTGTTGACCGTCCGGCCCGGGACCGGTTGTCGTTCCTTTCTGAGTGGCGGTACTCTTGAGATCGCCCTTCAGCACATGACCCGTCGGCAGGTCAACCAAAATGGTTCCCTGCATGATCGTCTGGTTGGAAATTCCCTGCATCTCTTTGAAACCCGCCGCCGATACTTTGATCTCGGCTGTCGGGCGGCCTTTGATGTCCTTCAACGAAAGCAGTTTCAGCGTCATTCGCGCGCGGTCATTCGGCCCGGTGAGCTGAAACGATTTGGTCAGCGCCTCGTTGTTTCCCTTCCACTCCTCGCCAACTGCTACTTCCTTGTCGGTATAGAAGGTCGTATCGGGTTCGAGCGCTGCCTGCAGCTCACTGAGAGTCATCGGATCAAGTTGGCCGCGGTAGTCATTGCGGACCGACCCGTCCGCCGCACGACTGATGGTCACCGTCTCGCCCGCCAGTGGGAACGGCATTTTTTGCGGTGGTTGTCCGGTCATCTCCGCGTTCGTCTCGCAGGATTTGTCGAACGTCACTTTGATTTCGGTCGGCTTCCCATCACTGGCGGCGATGACTACCAGCTTGCCGGCCCGCCGTTGCGTCATCTTGGACTCGAACGTTTGCGTCTGACCTTCCGATGTCCCCTTGTTGGTCATCTTCATGTCCATCGTTCGATCAAAAGCCCACGATTCCCCACCACGAATATTCAGACGAATCGCCACCTTCTCCTCGGCGACGACGTGAGATGAAATCATCACGGACAACAACACCGACAGGCAGGACATCCGACGGACGCATGAATGGAACAACATGGGCGCACCTTTCATTGGAACCAATAACTGCAAATCGCACGATGGCGGTTCATCGCTTTTGCGCGGATTCCATGATTTCACCGGGTATACCCCCCGACTGTCAAGAAATAATCGGAGACCGGGCAATATTTATCAGGCAGTTGCAGAGCCATGGAATTGTGCCGATGTTGTGCTGATCCAACTTTCCAGAGAACCCGGTATTCGCTCCTGTGTCATTCGGTTTTGTATCGCGCTCGCTAATCATTTAAACTTCAGCGAAGGTCGAAAGGTGGGATCAAGGGATGTATGAACGACACGGACGAATCACCGATTGAGCCAACGAAGTTGCGTGAGGCTTTGCTTCTGGCGGCTGCTACGGGTAGCCATGACCGCCTCATCCATCTATGTCGTGCGCAGGCGTCATTGATTACCGAGCATTTTGCAGAATGGTGTCAGTCTGACGGCATTGAGACCCAACATCCGGTCTGGGAAACACGGATCGGTGGCCTGTATACGGTCGCGAAGGTGTTCGCCAATCATCTGAACAACACGGAATTGCTCCGCTTGCTGTTGGCTGATGGACCATCCAGCGAGATCGCCGATTGGGAAACCAGGTTGTCGGCGGCAATGCAGCGATTGCGATCGTTTCAATATGACGACGCCATTGCTATTTTGACAAACCAGCTCATTGATGCCCGAACCCTTGCCGGCCATGGGCACCTGCATTTGTCGGCTACGACGCACTGGTATCTATCGCAATGTTATTGGCTTCGGCAGGAGCCACAGAAAGCCATCGGGCACGGAGAGCGCTCGCTGCAAATTACCGAACGAATCCATGATGATCGCAAGTATGTCGTGCGCTATCTGAAGCACTTGTATGAGGTTCATCGATACTTTGGAAATTCGACCGAATCGTCGCAGTACGCCAGTCAGACGGCAGAGCTACTCGCGAACAGTGAACCCGAAACCGCCCGTTTCTTCCGCACACAGGCCAGACTCCTTGCCGGTCCTGGCGAACCATTGACACGGGTGGTCGTTTGGATGGGATCAACCCGCTACGAACTCGATGAACTTCCTATCGTCAAAGATGCCGAACTGAAGTTGACGATTGAACGAAATCGAATCGGTTTGCAGCCGGCGGCCACCCTCGTTCAGCAAGGCCAGGCGGCGCGCGATGCCGGTCGAATTGACGACGCCTTGAATTTATTCCGCCAAGCCCACGCGGCTGATCCATACGATCCGGAACCGCTGCTCAATCAAGCATTCGTTTTGGCATTTACCGAGCGATATTATGAATCGATTGAGTGTTTCGAAGAGGTAGAAAAAATGGCCCCCGGATGGCCCTATTGCCGCACCGGCCTATGGTTTGTGCAGCGAATGTTGGCAGGTGAATTTCCGTCGTATGCATTGTCGATGGTGATGAGTGTGAGCAGGCTCAGGGCAGAGGATCCCAGGAAGTTGGAAATGGCACAAAAGGCAATCGAGCAATTTGCAGATCTGGCTGTGTTCCGGCTGGAACACGCGCAGTGCCTCGGTGCGCTCGGTAAAACCGTTGAGATGCAAAGTGAATTGCGGCGAGGTCTGGAATGCCAGGCCGATACCGATATTCGCACGCGGCTGTTGCTGGAACTCGGGCAGGTGACGAAGGAAGAAGAACGCGCGAGCGTTCTACAAGAAGCCGTCGAGTTGAACGGCAATTTAGTGGCGGCTGCCGTGGCGAAGCTCATGCTTCGCGAATCGAACTGACAACTTACTCAAGTGAAGCGAGAATCGCGAGAAGATTTGATCTGTATTAACAAGTTGAATCTGGCGTCACTCTATCTGCCGTAGTTCGCTCCAACCTGGCTATAAATCGGGGACCGATCCGAGCCATTATTGGGATTGGTAAGGGCATTCTGCCGGGCGGTCGCCTGCTGCGCGGTGTTGCTGGGTAAAAACGCGGCGACGGCTGTGCTTACAGCAGACGCAGCGGAATGCCCACATCCGAATCCGCAGCAGATCGTTCCAAAGAACAACAACGTCAGAAGAAGTTTTCGCATGGATAGACTCCGATTGCCGCCGGGGGCCGCAGTGTCGACCGCAACCCGAAACCAACGTGCAGGATCAAGACTACTCAATTTGCCCGCGAATCGCGAGAAGCATCTTCAAAATTGTTGAAATGATGGCGATCGTGTGCAACTCATCTAACTTGAAAAGACACCCGGCGTTTCCGACGAACCGGCTTCCCTTCCTCATTCCGCTTGTTTTCGCCGTCGCTTGCCCGTGACTTTCCGGGTGTTTTTCCCCTCAAGCCCGCGAATATAATTTGAGATCAAATGGTCGGTCACCCCTTCCAGAAAACTCTTCCCACGCGTCGCGATCGCCCGGTACACCGCGTGCGAATGCCATGGCGCAATCTCCGCATCGGTCGTAATTTCGCCGTCGATGTCGATGTACACCAATGTCTTCACATGCCCATACCGGTGAACCCGTTTCGTTTTCCGTTTGATTTCCGCGACCTTCACGATCGCCCGCCGCCGCACCGCCGCCAACGGCATCTCCGGCACCAAGTCCAGCCGATTCACCACGCGATACGTCGGAATCGAATAATTCGAACAAAAATGCACATCCCCCACGCGCGGCGACCCAAACGTATAAATCGCCACCGGTGGTCGACCCATCTTCGCCAACCTGCACGCCGTCAACACCGCCAGCGCCCCGCCCATCGAATGCCCCGTCAAAAACAACGGCTTATCCCGCACCTCGTCCAAAATCGCCTCGATCTTTTTCCACGTCCGCCGCAACGCCGAGCTGAACCCATGATGCACCCGCCCGTCATACTCGCTGGATTCCACCAGCTTCACCACCGCATCCGTCACCCACGTCTGAATATTCAAAGGATCCGATCCGCGAAACGACAACACCGCATGCGTCTCACACACCCCCAGAAACCCCCGCGTCCGCGTCAACCGATTCAAAAACGCCGACGCCTCCAACCCCAGCCGTTCCGTTGCCTCGACGCCGGGTGAGCGGATATAGGCGACATCGGATGCATGGGCGAGATAGAGCGCGTTCTCGCGGTTGAAGGAGGGGTCGTGGGGATGGAAGGGGAGTGGCACGAGGGTATTTCAACCTGCCAACCGGTTCCGATCAACAGGCAGCGCGTAATCACCGGCACTAAAATGAACGCCATTCCAACGACAATCCTGGTCACTGGTGCCTCAAGCGTCATATGCCACGCAATCGCGGTGCGCTTCTCGCGCACCGGGTGGAATGTCGTCGCCAATATGCACTCATCCGCCGACGCCACAGATCCGGCGAGACTTCCCAGCCGACGTCAGCAGTGGCGAGTCGCAAGGTGTTCGCCGTCGAAAATCCAATGTTGTTCGCTTTGCGAAGTTATTTAAGCCCCTTGGCCGGACGGTCGATGAAGTATATTATGAGCTGCGCAGGCCTCCTGCGCGGAAGGTGACAAAGTGCTTATCGAGTTATTTGGTACAAATTTTGGGTGCTTCCGTGATGAGTTTCGCCTCTCGATGCTTGCGACGGAAATTGATCGCGATTCCGAACGCGGGACGGTCAATGTTCAAATCAAGGGCGACCCTGAACCGTTGAGGCTCTTGCGGGCAGCCGCGATTTACGGACCTAACGCTTCCGGCAAATCCACTGTTCTACGCGCCGCAGGCGCACTACGCGACGCAATCAGTGGATCCCGTCGGTTTCGCTCGGATTCTACGATTCCTTTTTATGAACCCTTCGCATTCGGGCCATCAGCGAAATCACCCACTCGATTAGGGCTTAAGGCCATCATCGAGGGAGTCGTGTATGACTATGAGATTCAGTTCGATCGGAAATCGTTCGTCTTCGAGCATCTTGAGAGATGGGAGGACGGCAAGCCCGCGACGTTGTTCAAACGGACCGGTCAGGATGTGATCGGCTTGTGGAAGGAAGAAGAGAACTTTAAGCTGCTAGCAATAGATTTCGGACCGAACAAATTACTTCTTTCATTAGCTGATCGATTGATGCCGTCGTTGGCCCGTGGAATCGTGCCGGGATTTCGAAGACTCCTTGGCGGTTTCGACGGAGCAGCCCCACAGTGGTATTTCGATCGCGGCAGTGGAGTTGCAAGACGCGTGCGTGATGAACCGGATTTCGCTGGCTGGCTTTTGAGCCACCTGAAGGCCGCCGATCTGGGCGTCACAGATCTACGCACCGAAGAGGTGAAGATGGTGGTGCAGGTTGCGCCCGATCCTGGCCATGATGAAAATGGGGAATCCGAGGGCGTTACTGAACAAATTGAGACGGATTACCGTTTGTCGTTGGTGCATGCATTTGGCTCGGAAGCCGCTCCAATCGCGTTTCATCGAGAATCTCTCGGCACTAAGAGATTGGTCGACATAGCCCCAGTACTATTCGACCTTGCTCATGACAAAAAAGGACGTGTTTGCTTCGCTGACGAACTTGACGCATCATTGCACCCCACTGTGTTCAAGGGATTGATTCATCACTTCAACTGCGAGCCGCCGAATAAAAATGTTTGTGGACAGCTCGTATTTGTCACCCATGAGACTTTCCTGATTGACGCAGAGGTCAAGCGCGCCACCTTGCGTCGCGACCAAGTTTATCTAACGGAGAAGGCAACTGACGGATCTGCGAGGCTCTATTCTGTAGCAGAGTTCAAGGAACGCAATGTTCTAAACATGCGAAAGCGTTACCTTGAGGGACGCTACGGAGCCATCCCCGCCGTCGGACGCTTTCCGGAATAACAATGGCTAGATTTGGCGCGAAGAGACCTTCACGAAATCGCAACCCGCTGCCGCTTATTGTTGTGGTCTGCGATGACACAAAGACTGCGCCTGCATATTTCGCCGAGGTACGCTCCTATGTGAAGAAAGGCTGCACCCTCAAAGTCGAAGCCGCACCGCGAGAAGGCGCTACGGCAAAAGATGTCATCGAGTTCGCCGCTACCATAGCCGAGCGTATGTCCGATCCGGATAGCACGACAACTCTGTGGGCGATCATTGATTTGGAGATGGCATCAAACAGCATAAAGCTTGCAAGAGAATGTCGTCAACTGGCAAAGAAGGGCAACGTCAATATAGCGCTGTCTCAACCATGCTTCGAGATTTGGACCCTTGCTCATTTCATAGACACTGGTGAACAATTCGACTCTTGCAACGCGGTACTTGGGCGAGTGAAGAGACAGTGGAAAGTCGCTTTCAATCAGGACTTTTCTCAAAAGAAGGCTCAAGCCGACTATCGAAAATTGATCGAACGAATTCAAACTGCCATCAGTCACGCTAGCACACGGACTGATTCAAATAGCCAGTCATGGACGGAAATTTGGCAGATACTTAATCAAGTTATCGCATTTGTTAATGCCTGAGAGACGCACGCTTGGCAATCGAACGAAAAATATGCGAACCCTCTCGATTCAACGGCCCTTCGCCGAGTACATCTTGTGGGGAACATGGTGTGCTGGGTTGAAATATTGAAATGGATTTGACGGAAACGGAATGGATTTTACGAGGCGTTGAAAAGAAGGCGAGGGCGAGCAGCATGGCATCACCTGCCATCGCAGTGAAGTAGTGAAGAATGACAGTAATGCCAAATCGACAGAACTTTACAACTAACGTCTCAGTGCTTGCTGGTGCATGTGCTTTCATAGGCACCTCCTCGTGTGTAAGCAGATATACAACTGAATGTACGGAAAAAACTTCCGCTGCTACGACGAGTAAATGCCATACCTCGACCTGGCTGATAACCCTCGGCCTCTCTTCAATGCATAGTTACTGTATACCAGCAACCTCTGAAAGACCAGCAGAACTAGAAGTAGACGTTGGGATGTTGGGATACTGCTTGCGGGTGGTGTTGTCACCCGATTCTCACCCAACCCAATGTCGAATCACCCCATCCATCCACGGTGCGATCGTCGTGTCTGGGTAAATAACAAAACGCTCACGCGCGATCCCGCATTTGGTAGTGACTGCGATTCAAACATGCGGGCGTCCTGCATACGTAAACCGAATAATCGCCAACGCGAACGTAAAACAAGCCGCACAGATGGCGCGAGTCTTTGGGCTCGATCGATTCCCACTGCGATTTTTACTTAACCGCGAGAGCATCAGAGGGACCAGCGCTGAGATTGTCGGCACCACGACCAGATTGGCCATGCGTGCCGCACCCGAATGTAGCAAGGTGTTTGGAAGAACGATCAATGAAGCAAGGCCGACAAATGCGCCTGCAAAAAAACTCAGAACAATCCAGAGCCCCAGATGGCTCTCACTATTTGAATCATTCTTTCTCGATTTAAGAATTTCGTCCCAAGGCAATTCAAGAAGTACTTGCAAAATGACCTCGAAAAAGAATTGCAGGATCAAGACAAGGAGTTCTTCCATATCGATATTGCCGCTCGAGATCCTCGGGCGTCATTCCTCGTTTCGAAAGCGCATCCACTTGAAATCCAGTTCTTGTCGTCACCCCACCCAGTGCCGAATGACCCCATCCACCCACCCCGCCATCGTCCCGCTCAGTGAATACACCCACAGCGCACACACAATCCCTGTAAACACATCCATCGTGTAATGGGCGCGAAGAATCAGAACCGTGACTGCTTCGAAGATCGCGATCAGCAGGCCGAGCGCGAGGCCAAGGGTTCCCCAATGGCCGGCCAATGTCGCCGCGCCGTAGACGGCGATGGCGGTGTGGCCGGAGAAGAAAAGGTCGTTGGCGGTGCCGTAGGTGACGAGGATCGCCGGGACGCCGGGGTAGTGCCAGACCATTCCGGAAGGGGCCGGCAGCGGGCAGAGCATCTGGCAGATTTGGCGAAGCGAGAAGACCATCACCAGGCCGAGGTAAGGGCGGATCGACTCGCCAAAAATCGCGGAGCAGAGCAGATACGCGCCGAGCAGATCGATGACGAGCGAGGAGAGAATCAGCAGCCGATTGCCGGCACGTTTGTTGGTAAAATATCGTTCGTGCAGGCGGGCGGTGAGGACGTGGATGCCATCGGTCAGCGGGATTTCGTTGGCGACTTTCGGCACGCGCTTGCCGAGCAATGCCTGCGTGGCGTACCACGCGACAATGCCGACGGCGACGAAACCGGTGCGCACCAAAACGATCGGCAGGGGGGCGATGGTCATACGGGGGCCACCTCTTTGGAAAGTCCGAGCATGGATCGGAGTTGATCATCAATCGCGGACATGAGCGGGTCGCTTTCACCGCGCGCTTCACGGCCGGTGCCAACTTCAATCGCGTCGCCCACCGTCACCTTCACTTCCACCGGCCCGTGAACGGTGACCTTGCCGGTGAGGTCTTCTTCAAATCGCTCCACCATTTCGATGATGCGACCTTTGGAAGCACCTTCGGTGACATAGTTCGGCGGGTAGTGATAGAGCTGCTGGGCTAGGTCGGCATCTTCAAGAAGCTGCCAGCGGCGGGCTTTTTCGGATTCGGCGAGGTCGCCTTTGATCATGTCCGGGAGAATCGCACTGCGAAGCCGTTTCACGCGGGCGACGACATGGCCTTCACCGTTGCCATGCGTCCATTCGGTTTCCAGAGGTTTGAGCAGCACGTCGATCAGCTTCGGAATGCGCTCGGCGATCGTACCATCTTGCGTGTGGCCAAGGTATTGAAGCTCCTTCAGTGCGAGTAAACCGTCACCGACTTTTCGGATGCGCTCCGGCAATGGGAGATTGCGACTGGGCCGCCAGGTCAGCCGTGCTTCGATCACGTCGAGCATTTTCGCGGCGGCCGCTTCAACATCAAACGGAAACGAGTAACGAATCGCCACCGGGTGCACGACAACTTTTTTGTTGTCCTTCGCGCGTTTTTTGGCGGCTTGACGGGTGATGAGGGCCGTGCCTTCCAGCATCGGGGTAAGCCGATCATTGGTACGCGAGATGTGGCCTTCGGGGAAGATCACCAACGGCCGTTCGCCGGTCTCGAGAATATCGATCGAGGTCTGAACCGCTTGCTTGTCCATCCCTTCGCGATAGATCGAAAACGCACCGGCGCGGCGAAGCAAAAACGTCGCGAGCTTATGGCCCATGAACAAGTGTGCGCTGGCCACGACAAAAAACGGTTGGCCCACTTCCCGCGCCAGCAGGCTCAGAATAAACGGGTCTTCATCGCGGCAATGGTTCGGCGTAATCAGGATGCCATGTCCGGCGCTCATCGACGCGCGCAGTCTTTCGGCCTCAAGGATTTCCACCTTGGCCACGCTATAACGCCGACGCAAATAACGTGGGATGTACAGCGTCATCGCCCGTGGCCAAAGCGTTCCGTGATACGGCAGCACCGGAACGTAGGGTTTGTCTGAAACGACAGAGTTCATAGTGACTACTATCTTGGATGAAATAATCGAAAAATGCCAGAATGCGCACTCCCGCTAAAAATAAATCCAGCACACCTCATACAAGGTGTGCTGGTGGGGAAGGAAGGAAGTTTGTTTCACCGAGGCATCGATCAGACGATCGCGGCCACGGCGCCGAGCAGGCCACCGAAGACCTGGGCGGGGGTGGCGGTGACGTAGCCGTCGTTCTTGCCGTCGTTGCCGGCACCGTCGACGCCCCAGGGATTGCGGAGGGTGATCGAGACGACGTTGCCCTTGGCATCTTTGTTCAGGTGATCGACGGTGTAC
>JBBRMF010000117.1:0-14956 GCA_038230975.1 Tepidisphaerales bacterium | reverse complement strand
GTCGCGGTACTCCGAGACCTGTGCTCTTCTGGCGCCGGAAAAACAAAGGTCTCGGAGTACCGCGACCCGTGGCACCCTAAATCCCAGCTTTGACAATGCGCTAGTGGCCCTCAGGAGACATGAGGCTGTTGCTCGCTGGATTTTGCCCTTGTCCTGTGGTTTCGTGGATCGTTGCTCTCATCATTTGGCGAGAAATCTCCTGCCATATCAATGTGATATCAATATCTCTTGATCGGTTTCGGTGTGTGATGAATCCAGCATTGCCTGAGAAAATCAACCCTAAACAATGCTGACATTAATGTTCTCTTAGCGTTGCGGCGATACACTGCCGCCAGACGCAAAGACATAGAACATCCCCACAAGGAAATTTCTTAGGTTGGAGCATTTTGTGAGCCCGTGTCGATAACTTCAAAAGTATTATGGCCCCGCAGCGATTCTGTGTAACGTTTTAAACAGGTTCATTTCAAGTGTGTTCTAATGAAAGTTGTGTTGCGTAGGGCTTTTGGTTTTTTCAATTCTGCAGCAGTTCGACAGGTCTAAGCGACAACTATCGTGGGGGTAACTACTTCGGAGCCAGTCGCACCAATGACGACGCGCTGAAGGATGGATGTGCGAAAGTTGTAGTGAACGCCGCCGACGCTGCTTTAAAACAATCTCCCCGATGTGGGAGGGAAGGCAGACACATGTCGGTTCAATACGGACGTTTCAGCAAATTCTTTTCTCGCAATCAAATGGTTTCCCGCAATTCCAAGAGGCATCCTGCGATTGGATCAGCCGTTTCGGCAACGCTTGAATCGCTTGAACCACGGCAGTTACTCAGCGGAACGCCAGTACTTACAATCAGCGGAGCGCCCACTGCCAACGAAGGACAAGACTACGTTTTGAATCTCAATGCGTCCCCCGACCCAACCCTGACAAGCTGGACGATTAACTGGGGTGACGGCCAAAGTGATGTGGCCGTCCCCATCGCCACTACGTCCCTGGCGCATAAATACGTCGATAGCACCACGCCATATCACGTCACTGCCACTGCGACGGACGGCAGCAACGTCTTTCCCGCCAACAGCGGTGGCAGCACCGTAACCGGCACGCCCGATCCCGGTTTTAACTTGACGGGCATACTTGTCGTTGCCGGAAAACCGGCAAATGCCGTCGCCGTACAGGTAGATGGTAAGATTCTTGTCGTCAGCTCAACGACCAACGGAATGACGACCACCCGCTACAATGTCGATGGCTCACTCGATGACGGCACTGTAACCGACACCACGCCCGGTGACTTCTTCGGCACCGGCGGTTCGGTTTCCACCAATTTCGATGGAACCACTGCCTACGGAAATGCCATCGCCGTCCAGAGTGATGGTAATATTGTGGTCGCCGGTGATGCACTCCTCTTTAGTACCAACCGGGTGGGGGTCGTCCGATACAAACCCAACGGTTCGCTGGATACCTCATTCGGACCCAATGGCGACGGAATCTATGTCTTCCGTTTTGTCTCTCCGAACTCCAATGGTGGATCTGTCGTGAGCCTCGCGATCGATAACAACGCCACCAGCCCGAATCTTGGCAAAATCATCCTGGGTGGCATTACCGGCACCGCCGGTGACGGCCACATCCGCGAAATATTTGCTGGCAGACTGAATGCCAACGGAACGACCGATACCACCTTCGGCACAATAGACACTGCGACCAATTTGCCTTCGGGCTATGTCGCTTACCCAGGCACCGCTTCTGATATCGGTGGACAGATCGCTTTGCAATCGGACGATAAAGTCGTCGTCGTCGGACGCTCCGCCGATCATGGTGCGATCATCCGTTTTAACGCCGATGGCTCGCTGGATACCAGCTTTGGCGTCGCGGGAAAATATGCCACGCCGACACTCGGATTCCTGAGTGCCGTGGCAGTCGATGCCAGCGGTAGTATCGTCGCGACGGGTGTGATCAGTGATAACGCCAGCATCGAACAATGGACCGTCATCCGCGTCAGTAGTCTGGGCGTGCCCGACCTCACCTTCTCCCCAGTTTTCTCGCGACCCAACAATAGTGCACCCGTTGCCACCCTCTCCAGTATCGCCATTCAAACTGACGGAAAAATCCTCGTCACCGGATCGACGGATAGCAACGGCGGAAGCAGTGACTTTGCCACCGTTCGATACAACGTCGATGGAACGCTTGACAGTAGCTTCGGTAACGGCGGGGCGGTCGTCACCGACTTTGGCACTCCCATCGACACCGCAAACGCAATGGTCTTGCTGCCCGGCGGGCGCATTCTGGTTGCCGGCGGAACCAACGCGGGTGGAGTAACTTCGCTCGTGCTTCAACAGTTCGGCCTCACCGCTTCCGCCACACCCGTGATTGTTTTCGTGGCCGATGTCGCACCGGTCGTCACGTTGAGCAGTGTCCCCTTAAACTCACCGGAAGGCGTTGCCATTAGTGTATCGGCCAGCGTCGTCGACTTTACCCCCGCAAATCTGACAAACACCTGGGCGGTCACAAAGGACGGCACACCGTTCGTCGCCGGTGTCGGCACGGCCATCAACTTCGTCCCAACTGACAATGGTACCTACGTACTGACGTTCACCTCCAACGATACCGGGGGTACCTCAGCCAGCGTTTCGTCAACGATCAATGTCACGAACGTTGCGCCCACCGCTTCCGTCACCGCCGACGCGATCGGAGCCATTGGCGTGCGCGGGCAAAATCGCAAGATCCACATTCCGGTCGCCACCGATCCTTCATCGGCCGACACCGCCGCCGGATTCTCATACACCGTCAACTGGGGAGATGGCACAACCTCGCAAATTGCCCGAACAACCGCCGCCTCCGATCCCTCTCATATTTACAAGTGGGACGGTAACTACCACATTACCGTCACCGCCACCGACAAAGACAACGCCCCCAGCGCCGCCGCCACGCTGAACATGGCTATCACCCCCGTCGCCCTCGAAGGCAACATCCTCGCGATCGGTGGATTGACTCGCGATGATTTGATCATCATCACTCAAACTGGCAGCGGCACGAACAAAATCATCCACGTCAGCGTCGATTTCCTGCTGAACTACAACTTGAACGAATCTCTATTCAAGGAGATCGACATCTATCAAAGCGATGACGATGGCACGTTCGTCGCTCGAAATGTGACCGATGCCGTCTACCTTGTGGATGCGTATGGCAACATCATCGAAACGATCCACGCCGCGCGGTAAACTCCAATAGTGGTCACTGAATGGATGGACTCGGGATCGGATGTCCCTTTAGTTAGTCGCGCGTGAACCCGCTGTCTTACTCCCTCTTCCGGTACTCCGGGGGAGGGTTGGATTGTAGCCACGGGCGCAACGCAACCCGTGGGATCAGCAATAGCGTTTGTAATATGGGTATAGAAATCACACTTGACGATCTCCGCGACCCTCGGCTCATCCAGTTGATTACGACCTATGTGCTCAAGGCAACTGCAGAGACCGCACCAGGCAGCGCACACGCGCTTGACCTGAGCGGACTACGATCGCCCGATATCCGCTTCCGGACGGCTTGCGAGGGTGGTTTCCTCCTAGGAACGGCCGCCCTGAAACGTCTTTCTGGGTCGCACAGCGAACTGAAGTCGATGCACACCTCCGAGTCCGCCCGCCGTCGGGGTGTCGGCAGTACTTTGTTGCGCCATGTGATAAAAACGGCGCTGGCCGACGGGATAAATCGCCTGAATCTGGAGACTGGTTCCTCCGCGTATTTTCTGCCTGCCCGCGCGTTCTACGCAAAACACGGATTTGTTAAATGTGAACCGTTTGGCGATTAAGTGCGCGACTCGAACAGCGTCTTCATGTCGCTAGACCTATGCCGCTGCTGATCGCGAAACAGGGAAAAAAAGGAAATGACACAGGGAAAGATACAATGACCGCAAAAGAATCGTTCGGGCTTGTCGTGCGTACCATTGGGCTGATCGGGACACTCTGGGGATTCTTTGGCTTCGTGTGGGGAATACTCGCAAGCGCCAGTCCCTTCGCAAGAGCCGGATGAACCGGTTTTTTATCGGGTGCCCTACGATAAGCTCGTGAAAATCGGCGTCATCCGCTTGCAACATGTTCTCTTCTGCATTCCGATCCTCGGATTCATGTTTGCCATCGCCGAACACGCGTGGGAGATTTTCCACTTCAACGACACCCGACTGAGTTTTTATTCGCTGCGTGCGGCGAGCGTGAACGCGCGTGCTGGCAGGAGGAACAACGGGGTTGGCCTGATGGCAAATGTGTCTTCATGGTTTGTGCGTTCGGCCTTTAGCGCGGGCGGGGTTGGCCCGCCCCTTCCTTCCCAGGCCGCCAGCGGAACATCACGACCTTTCCGTAGCGGTCGTCTTCTTGCAGAATGATTTGCTCGCCGTTCTTTCGTTGCATCGCCCGGATGGCCGACACAGCGTCGATATCGCCAATGACGCCGTTCACTTCCGGACCGGGACGCATCTCGCCAACCAATTCGCCGGTGTGTGCGTTGTAGATCCGGTTCACCACCGGCCCGCCGCGATGGAAGTAGCCGACGTGGATGAAATCTCCCACGACCGCGAAGCAGTGCGGCGTTGCGTAGGTCTCAGGCCCGCCCTCGGCCCAATGCCAGAGGCTCGTCCACTTTGGTGTGCGGTTTCCTGTACTCCACTCATTGTAGCGGGCGAGAACGCGCCCGCCTTCTTTCCAGAACTTGCCATCGTGCGGATGCTCCGGCGTGTAGCCGCTGAGAAACAGGGTGTCCGTCGTCGCATCATATTCCATGCGGCTGACGCGATCGAACGGTGCGGGTGAGGCGATGACTTGCGCAGACGCAAAGTCGTAAATCGGATTGCCGTGCGCGTCGAAACCTTGCAGCGGAAACTTGCGAAGGCCTTCCTTCACGTCCGTCCAAATGTCACCGCGGGCATCCACGAACCAGTTCCACCGTTCGGAATGAGTCTGCGGGTTCGCGGGCTGGGAAAATTCGTCCGCTTGAAAAGCTCCGTCACCGTTTGAATCGCGCCAAAGCCATTCCCCGTTCCCGGGCTGATGCGGCGGGTAGTTCGGTGCGCCTTTGGATGAGTAATGCGACTTCGCGACCAGGCCGGCCGGCACGGCGATTTCGCCAACGAAACGGTAAATCGCCAGCGTTTCCGAATTCATGCCGCCGATGAACATATAGAGCTTGCCGTTGTTGAGCCGCCGCATGAAAGGCGACATAAGCGAGTGTCCATCGTTCGCCATCCAGAGGCGAGGGTCTTGGGGATACTTCGTGGCATCGAGCGTATGCGCGTGCAGCCGCCAGCCCTGGCCGGGCGGTTTTGTGTAATCGAAAACGAAGTGTTCCTGCTTGGCGTAGATGTGTTCGCCGTCGCTCGCCGGATCGAAGTCCGCGACATCCACGAAAATGTGGTTGGCGAGTTCCCACGCAAGTTTTCCGGCGGGCGTGAACTTGCGCAGCACGCAGCCCTGTTCATTCAGCGTGACGAAAATGTTCCCGTCCCTGTCCGCGCCCACGCCGGTGATGCCCCAGAATTTGTCCGGTTCCGCCACGCCCGGCGTGCCCGACCCGAGGCCGCCGTGCGCGCCGAAGGCGGACACTAGCTTCGGCGCCACCGTCACGTCGAAAAACAACACCTGATGACGCGGGCCATCGTCGCCAATCATCAAACGCCCCTGCGGGTCGAAGGCCAGCGCCGTCGGCTTCCAATCCGGCTTATCGCCCGCGATCTCACCGGGCAGCTTTTCGCCGCTGCGGGAATAATGCAGAATCTTTGCGGGCTTGGCCTCATCAATCATCCAATAACGTCCATCCCAGGCCTGACGCTGGATATTCTCCACCACCCACACCTCACCGGCTGCTGTGGCCGCCAGCGCTCCCGGCTGCGAGACACTCCAACCCGCTGTCTGCGCGCTGCTTTCAATATTCAGGACAATCACGCGATTTTCCACCGCATCGCTGACATAGATTTCCGACGCATTGGCGGACAGATATCGCGGCATGTTGGGCAGCGCGAAGACTTTGCCCGTGGGCTTTCCATCGAAAGTGAACTGCTTGATCCCGTTTTTCGCACCCACAAAGACGTGCGTGCCATTGACCGCGACAGCTTCCCCGATGGCCCCGGCACAGTTGCCGATCACGTCGCCATTTTCGTAGATGCCGGATTCGCGGTGGGCCTCATCCCAATGGCTTGCCGTGAAAACCCGGCCACCTGCATTGACCGCCGAGGTGAACATAAAGTTCTGCACCCACTTCGTATTCCTCCCGCCACCGGAAAAGGTGTTGCCAAGCCATGTCGTGGATTGGTTGAGCGTAGCGCGGGGTAAGAAATGGTTCGCCGCAACAGGCGGCGCGGAGGCGATGTCATACTTGGCCAGAAGCTGCTTCTCGATCTGCTCACGCTCCGCATCCGGCAATGCCCGACTGTAGAGGATGACCTCCGCGATGTCGCCCTGCCATGAGCGATCCTTGAACTGGCGATCTTTGCTGATTTGGTCTGCCGGAACGGAGCCGGTCGCGACCATGGAGATCACCGAAAGCCGGTTGGGGAAATCCGTCTTGAGCGGATCAATAACCCGGCCATTCACGCGCACGGTTCCCTGGCGCAGAGCAGCAGAAGATTCAGAGGGATGCAGAAGAAACGCCGTTTTATGAGTGCCAACATGGAAATCTTTTCCAGTGCTGTCACCTAAAACGAACCGTTCGTTGTTCTGACCGAATGATTTCGCGTCCTTGGCGACGACCCAGAAGACAGTCACGATATTCGTCAACCGGGGAAAATGGAACGCGGCGTCTGAGCCATCGAACCGAAGGAGGCTGTGACCGTTCACCGCGCCGGGAATGAGTATCGGACTATGGGCGCGCGGCGGGAACGCTCCGTCTCGTTCGGCATGATTTCCGGCAGCGCTTGAATCCTGCCATCCGGTGATAGTCCCGTCCTTGCTCTGCACGCCGGCATCGGCGTGAAGCCAGAGCAGCAGACCGTCCCTGGAAATGGGTGTCTCCGCGCCTGCTTCATTGGATAACAGGAATGCGAGGCACACCCCGGCGAGAAGAGCCGATGCCAACGTCCGGCGATTTAAGAGTCTGCTTAAATTCATACGTGATGGGCGATTCGGTTAAGTTTGCAGTTGGATTCATTCGTGATGCGTTGTTCCGGGCGGAGTCCACGACCCGCTGTCAGCCAATCATATGGTAGGGGAACGGTTTTCGTTGTTCCCTTGTGAGCTGGCCATTCGCTTCCACGTCGCCAGTGAACTGCTCCGTCTCCGGATTCCATTTGAGTTTGCGCCCCAGACGGATCGCCAGCACCCCGAGATGGCAGACGCTGACTGAGCGATGACCGATTTCCGCGTCGCAGATGGTCGGCTTCCGCGAGCGGATGCAGTCGAAGAAATTGCCCATGTGATTCGTGCTCACATAAAGCTCCACCTTGCGCTTTGTGAGCGGCTCGGCGAGTAACTCCGGGCGGCTCGCTTCGATCTTTGCGCGGGTCACGAAAATCCAGCCGTCGCTGCCCTCAAACTTCACGCCGTGCTCGGGCAGATCCTTGCTTTGGTCGGGCGCGGTCGACCCATCGAAGCGGTTGCGCAGCGTGCTCAGCGTCGTCTGCGTCACGCCGCTCGCGTATTCGTAATGCACCTCGTATTGGCTCGGCGCATCGTAGCCGCCGGCAATGGGTTCGACGAGCCTCCGGCCTTCGATGCTCACTGGCCCGCTGCGCTCGCAATCCGCGCCCCACAGCGCGATGTCGTGATGGTGCGCTCCCCAATCCGTCATCGTGCCGCCGGAGTAATCGAGCCAGTAACGAAAGGTGCGGTGGCACCGCTCAGGCACGTAATCGCGCGCCACCGTCTGACCCTGCCACACGTTCCAATCCAACTCTGCCGGCACAGGTGCCGCGACAAACGGTCCGCCGTGCAACCCGCATGGCAGCACGACCTGGATGTGTTTGAGCGTGCCAATGCGTCCATTACGCACGAGTTCGCAGGCGAGACGAAAACGAGCATCGCTCCGCTGCTGACTGCCGGTTTGGAAAACGCGATTCGACTTCCGAGCCGCCTCCACGACCCGCCGTCCTTCGTCGATCGTGAGCGTCAACGGCTTCTCGCTATACACATCCTTGCCTGCCTTCATCGCGGCCAGATTCACCAGAGTGTGCCAGTGGTCCGGCGTGCCATTGATGACGGCGTGAACATCGTCGCGCTCCAGCACTTTGCGGAACTCGCTGAACACTTGCGCGCCCCCGAACTGCTGCGCCGCCTCCGCCGAGCGCTTCGTATCCACATCACAGACCGCGACGATATTCCCAAACGCCGCCGCCAGCTTCGCATCGTAGCGCCCTTGCCCACCGCAGCCGATCAGCGCGATGCCCGGCCGGTCATTTGGCGAGATCGGATTCACCGGCTCCGCCGCATCCAGTCGTTGCGATAAATACCAAGATGGCAGTCCGGCAGCGGCAGTCGTAAGCGCCGCGCGCTTGAGGAAGTCGCGGCGTGAGATTTGGAAGGTTTTCATGGGGGATCCTTATGTAACGAGCCATGTAGGGTGGGTAGACTCTCATTTTTACCCACAATCTACCTGATGCGCATTTCGGGTGCTAGGAAGGCGGTCGACCGCTGATCGTGACCCGTGTTTTCGGTAGCATAATGGCGGGTCAAACGAGATGTGGGTAAAGAGAAGAGTACACCCACCCGACCTGCTACAACCTCAACGAATCTCTCGTCACGGAAATCGACAACTATCAAATCGATGACGATGGCACGTTCGTCGCTCGAAATGTGACCGATGCCGTTTACCTTGTGGATGCGTATGGCAACATCATCGAAACGATCCACGCCGCGCGGTAAACTCCAATAGTGGTCATTGAATGGATGGAATCGGATCGGATGTCCCTTTATTCTAAAGCGAACAGCCCCGGCAAATTGCTTGCCGGGGCTTTTCTTTCAACTGGAATCCATCGCGGCTTGTCAGGGCCTGAATCTCCGCGTGCTCGGACCCGCGAAGTTCGCGATCTGTCCGTCGACATAGACTCGAAAATCCTGGTCGTAGACTCCCTTGGTGCGCACCCACTCAGCCAGGAAATTGTCGCGCGTAAGCCAGGTGCGGGTATAGGCGCTCCAACTGCCCCATTCCTGCCGATTGAACGCATCGGGCTGATCGTGATACGTCATGAACGCCCGCTCGAGCATGCTCATTAACACCGAAAACATCATCGATTCCTCCCGCAACTGCGCCACCGTGCGAGGGGCCGGGTGCTGAATCGGAATGTCAAATACATCCAATTCCGAGTGTTGTAGACACAGCTTCGCATATTCGATGTACTTGTCATCCAGCGCGTTAAAGTTGTCCGTCACCTACTGCAACTGTGCTTTCTTCTGCCCTTGAACATACAGAAGAACGCCGATCGAAACGCTGATCAACGTCGCCAACGGAACCAGTCTCTCGAAAGGGCTCAGGCAGCGCTCGAACATACCCAACGGCAGCTCCCCCATCCGCCACCTTGTGCGCATGTTCCCCGTGCATGACGCGCATCACCGCTTCAGCCTTCCGCCGCCCCGACAACGCATGATGCGTGGCCTGCGTCCGAACCGCCTGTTTTGCTACCGCAGACTTTGCCATCGGCCCATCATATGAAACTTCGGTGTGAAATCCGTTATAAATTGAGGGAGAAATTAAAGGATTGCGCCTACTTGACGACCCGGGGATCGCCGACGGATTTACAGCGATGTCGCTGTCGCAATGCGGTGATGGTTTTGTCGGTACGCAGCTGCTTTATATCAGATGGATGAACCAGAAGAATCCGGGATGATGCAATCGGTCGCTCCGCGGTACAATCAATAAAAGTAAGGCGGAGGGATGAAGAAGTTCCGCGGAATTATTCGCAATACGCGGACTTGGCTACGAGTGCATCTCGGCATGACAGGCTGCGTTTATCGCGCTGTACGGGGTGTGTATGTCAACGGACTGACCGGACAGGTTGAACAGCGGGAAAACGAGTTATCACTCATTGGCGACACCTCGATTTTCCGCACTATTGAGGTCGTCAGCCCCCGCACGATGTAACCGCACTTGCCGCAATGGCTCTCGCCATCCGTCCGCCCGGCGGCCGGACGCCTGAAATACCACAGGAGGAAGATCAGCCCCAGAACCGCGACGATCAGCATGTCGCCCAACGCGAGCCCCATGAGGCCCAACGGCAACCCCGCCGCCGGCGCGGGGATCGCCGTCTGGGCTGGGAGCGACAAAGCTCTACGTGGGTTGCACGATTCCTGCCTTGGCCGCCTTGTTGTCGTCGCCTGTCACCTGTTCGAGCATGGCTTCCAGGCGATCAACTTTCTGATGCAGTTGCACGACTTCCAGATGCGCTTTGACGTTCACTTGATATTCCAGATCCGCGCTAATGCGATCTCGCTCCGATTGCAGCTTCTGGCTGGCCAACACGAACATCGAAAGCAGGATGGATTCCAACGTGATTACGAAGCCGAGTGTAAAAAAAGTGGGTGGGTCGTCAAAATTTCGACCGAATCTCTGCAGCACGACATTCCCCACGATCCAAAACGCGAAGAAGATGAGGTTGGCCATGACGAACCGATTGCTGGCAAATGCCCTGGCAACGCGCTCGGCGATACGCTGGCCGCTGGTGCTTTTTTCGGCGATCACTTCATTGGCATTCTTGATTCCGCGCAATTTTTCATTGGTTTCGCGCTGGCGTTGTCCGAGGACGGTCATGAGATGAACTGCGGCCGCAGGCGTCTTTCGAACAAATTGCAGGAACTCTTCGCGACCCAGCTCCATCAGCGTGGAGTCGGTTTCCGCTCGAGCCGTGGCGGTGCGCGGCCCCCCGTCCAGCAGGGAGATCTCCCCGAAAAACTGTCCCGGTCCCAGGGATGCCAGAACCATATCCCGTCCATGCTCATCCGGAAGCGTAATGGCCACACGGCCACGTTGGATAATGAAAAACTCCTTCCCGGGTTCACCGACAAAAACGATGTGCTGGCCTGGTGTAAACTGCCTGGGTTTGAGAAGACTCGACAATTCCGCTCGTTCCTCTACGGTCAGATTGGAAAACAGCGGAATGTGATCCAGCAAATCGCTGTCGATAATTGAAGCCATGAATACTCCACACAAAAAAGCGCGGTTGATTCGCCATTTGTAAACTAAACGACCGTGCGCGATCGCTCAGCGGGCATTGATGTTTTGTGACGCCAACTGCCGGATAACGCTCTCCAATTTCTGGAAGTTGACGGGTTTGGTCAGATGGCCGTTAAATCCAGCGTCCAGGCACTTGGCGACATCCTCTTCCATCCCATAACCGGTCAGAGCGATTGCCGGCAAATCGCTGTGAAGCCGAATGCTCCGAATCAGATCCAATCCCGTGCCATCCGGCAATCCAATGTCGCTCAGCAGCACATCGAACCTATCGGATTCAACCGTCGTTTTTGCCCCTTTTACCGTATCGGCGATACTGACTCGATGCCCCAGATTTTTAAGTAACCGGCTCATCACCCGCGCCGTATCAGCGTGGTCTTCCACCAGCAATATATTGAGCGACCGCGATGGAAATTCAGACTGAGCCGTGGGAATCAGCACATCCTGGCGATCGGGAGTCTTCACGGACGGTAGACTCACGGTAAAGGTCGAGCCTTGCCCCAACCCTTCACTGGTAGCCGCCAAAGTGCCTCCCTGCGCGTCCATCAATGCCTTGGAGATTGAAAGCCCCAATCCCAGCCCACCATACCGCCTGACGGTTTCCGCCGATCCTTGCTCGAAAGGCAGGAAAAGCCGGTGCAGCAATTCCTCGGTCATGCCAATCCCATCATCGCGAATCGTCACCTGTAGCCGACCGTCCAGGTCGCTTTGCGTTTGCAGTTCGATATAACCGCCTTCAGGCGTAAACTTCGTCGCGTTTTTCAGGAGATTCAAAAAGACCTGTTGCAACCGGGCGGTATCGGCGAAGACGTGAAAATGATCGGCCCGTAACAGCATCGTCAAATGAAGTCGTTTCGTTCGTATCTCGCTCTGATACATGTTGGTGACCGACTCGATCAATTTGTGTACGTCGGCAACTTCCGGATTCAATGAGAGCTTGCCGCGCACAATGCGAGTCAGGTCCAGAAGATCGTCGATCAACCGCGCTTCAAGGTCCACGTTCCGCCGCATCATTTGCACGTCTTCAATCAGAGTTGCCGGCAATCGGCTATCGGTCTCCCATGCCGTCAATATCGCCAGAACCGGGGACAGAGGTGTGCGCAATTCGTGAGATAGCGTCGCCAGAAAATTGTCCTTGGCAATATTCGCCGCCTCCGCGTCTTCCTTGGACTGCTGCAACTTTTGTTCCCCTTCCATGCGGTCGGTGATGTCCGTGTTCATCCCGACCCACTCTACAATGCCACCATCGGCACCCAGCACCGGCACGCCTCGAGCCACCATCCATCGAAAGGAACCATCCGGCCGTCGAACCCGATATTCGTTGAGATAGGTTGCCTTGTTCGCAACCGCCTGACTCCAGACTTCCGCCGCCTGTTTTCGGTCGTCCGGATGGATGGCATCCAGCCAGCCCCATCCGCGCCACTCCTCGAAAGTCTGACCGGTAAAAGCCCGCCATGTGGGCGAGTCCTCAATGTTTTGACCTTCCGCGTTGGTGACCCAATTCACTTGAGCCGCGGCGGTGACCAACGCGCGATACCGCGATTCATTCTGCTGCAATTGATGTTCGGCCTTCTTGTGAACCGTGAAATCCCGGAACACAAGAATAACGCCGCGCACACGACCGCCTGCGTCGCGAATCGGCGCGCCACTGTCATCGATCGACAATTCCGTTCCATCCCGACGAATCAGCAAGGTATGATTCGCCAGACCGACAATTAATCCCTCTCTCAAGACTTTCTCAACCGGACTTTCCACCGGCTTTCGACTGGCTTCATTCACGATCTTAAAGACGCTGGCACAAGGTTGATTCACGGCCTCCTGCAAAGCCCAACCGGTGAGCCTCTCGGCGATTTCATTCATGAAAGTGATTCGCCCATTGTTGTCCGTCACAATCACACCGTCGCCGATGCTGGCAAGCGTCACTCCGAGCAATTCCTTCTGCTGACGCAATTCATCCGCCACCGCCTCGCGACGAGATACTTCCCTGACAATCACCCGGTAAGCCCAACCCAAAAACGCGAGATTGACCAGAATCGTCGCGGCGAACGTCAAGGTCATGTACCCGGCAAATCGAATCGCAGCCGCTTGCTGGGCGTATAATTCAACTCTTTCTTTGGCGACAATCTCGTTCGACAACGCCCGAAGCCGGTCCATGGCGTTTTTGCCTCTATCCGACTGAACGTATTTGACCGCAGCCTCGCGCCCGTCGGTTCGGTAGAGAAGGATCGCCTTTTCAGTTTCCATCAGCTTCGCGTTTACAGCCTCCTTGAACTGACGTTTGTCGCTCGGTGTGAGGATGCCCTTTTCAGCCATATCCTCGATCTGCTTTAACTCATCACCAATGCGATTGCGTGCCGATTCGTAAGGCTCAAGATATTTCTTATCCTCGGTCAGTAAATATCCACGTAGCCCGGTCTCGGCATCCTTTATCGTCGATAAAACTTCCTGTAATTGATCGATCGCAACGTCCTCGCGCGTTAAAGCCAGATTAGACCGACTGGCGGCCTGTTTCATCAGATAATTTGCGAACACACTGACGATCAACACCGCTGCCATCAACAGGAATAGCGCGCGAAGCGCCATCCCACGTTGTCTTTGCAAGGCCGACAAATCAATTGCATTGCTCATAGTTGGATCCCGTACTACGGTAGAACTAGGGAGGATAAGCGGGACACACCGTTCCGCAAAGTGATCCACTTGCAATTCAATTTTGATGTATACTCTCAACCGTCGCGGTTGTAGTGGCGGTCGCGCTCGGTTTGAAAGTTCGCTTTTAAGCCGGGTGAGGAAAGTCCGAACTGGCCCGGTGATTGACTCAATCACCGGGGGGCCCGGTGCTTGATAACGTCAAGGCGGAGCAAGTCTGTCGCTGTGAAAGCGGCGGCGGGACCAAGCCGACGGAAAGTGCAACAGAAAAGAAACCGCCATGAATTTGTCAGTGGTTTGTTGTCCGTTGTCAGTTGATAATGCAAATTACAACGGACCCCGGACTACTGACCACTGACAAATAAATGGTAAGGGTGAAATGGTGCGGTAAGAGCGCACCGCGTTCGGGGTGACTCGAACGGCAAGGTAAACCCCACCGGCAGCAAGACCAAACAGCGGGAACGGGTCGCAAGACCCACGTTCACAGCCCTGAACGTCTGATCCGCGGGTAGGTTGCGGGGATGAAAATCCCGAGGCGCGCGGCAACGCTCGCTCCAGAGAAATGATCGCCTCCACAACCTTCCGCAAGGACGGAAGTGGAAACAAAAATCGGCTTACACGCAGCCGCGACACAAACCACGAAGCCGGACGATTCACATCGCCCGGCTTCGCGTTTTTTAGGAATCGATATCCCTGCAGGTGGCATGGGCGTCTCGCCCGTGCATTTTTTTCCGAAGAAAACGCGGGCGAGACGCCCACGCCACCTTTTGCCTCAACGAATGTTCTTATTCCCGCCCATTGAAGAGTCGCGCAAGAAAAGGCGTCGAACCGAAAGCCGAACGCGGTCGGAGAATGAGACATCCCATTGCACCGGCGCATCGCCGACACTCCAATCACTATTCGATCCATCGGGCAATGCTTTGTTGACTCGCGCTGAAGTGAAGTTTCGATCCTCAGAAACCTGACGATATATCGTTCGATTCAACATCCGTGTCGAATCTCCTAACTTGGGAAAAAATGTCCGTAAACAATCGATGAAAAACGCGATCTAGTCCTTAAACCAGCGTGTTACCGACGGCCTCGATCAGCGATTGTTCACAAAAATAACTCCAAATGCCTGTCTTTTGGCGAACTTCGCCGTCTGTTGTGTTGTTGATACCCACAGACAAGAAAGGCATTTGGAGTGAAT
>JBBRMF010000116.1:0-15049 GCA_038230975.1 Tepidisphaerales bacterium | reverse complement strand
GTTACAGATATTCTTGGGGGGGGGTAAATCACTGGACAGATTGAGCAAAGCGCGGTACACTTTCAATCAATCTCAGGCAGGCTCTCTGAAGACGTGAGGGCGGGCGTTCCGCCAATCTTCGGGGGGTTTTGCAAGAGGCTCGTTATATTGACCGGTCGAGGGAAGTGCGACGGAGGCATGCAATTCTGCACGCCTCCGTCTTTTTTTGTGGATGCGTGACAAGATCGGCGGGTACCAGCCCCTCTCCAGAAGTACGACTCGACGGATCTCGTCAAAGTCCGGGGGAGGGAAAAATCGGGCACACCGGAAATGTCACGCTCCTTTCCATCCACTATTATGACGATCGCTATTGCGATGAAACATCGTGGATGAGACGATGCGCGTATGTCCGTTTCGCGCGCTCGCTCGGCGTATATTCCGCTTCTGGCACTTCTACTGGCGTCGATCTTTTGGGGAATGGGTTTTACCTGGGCCAAAGCCACCGGAGAAGCCATCAATGCGCACTTGCACGTTCCGCCCGGATCCGCACAAGGCCCGGTGCGGCTGTTAGCGGTGCGATTCGCATTGGGATCCATCTTATGGTTCTGCATTTTTCCGAAGGCGCGGCGAGGATGGACGCGCCGAAATCTTAGCCGTTCCATTCCTTTAGGCATTCTGCTGGCACTGGGGGCCATCAGTCAGCATCTGGGGCTCGATCACACGTCTGAAGCCGTCAGTGCATTCCTGACCAACCTGACGGTCATTTTCGTTCCGCTGATCATCGCCATTTTCGCCCGGCGCTGGCCATCCTTCCGGATGTCTGCGGCCATTGCGATGGCTGTCGCGGGCATCTATCTCATGACTGGAGCAGCACCGGCGGGAATCGGAAGGGGTGAACTGTTCGGGTTGGGTTGCGCGATCGTTTACTCCGTTTACATTCTGGCGGTCGACTGGATTGGATCCACCGCGGAACCGTTCCGATTGACGGGAGTCCAATTTGTCATCGTATCCTTTGTCTGTGTCGGCGTCATAGCGCTGCTCCCCCAAGGCCCAGCTTTTGTGGGCGAAGGGTGGCAGATATTCATCGTTGACCCTACTGTCTTGCGAAATGCATTGCTGTTGACGTTACTTCCCACGGTAGTCGCTTATGGGTTGATGATGCGATTCCAACCCCGAATCAATCCGACGCAAGCCACGCTCATTTATCTGGCTGAACCGATTGTGGCAGCGGTTTGGGCCTGGTGGATCGTCGGCCGGAATTTGACTGGCCTCACGATCATCGGCGCAAGCTTGATCATTCTGGCCAATCTTCTCGCCGGCCCCGGAGAGAAAGCAAAGTAAGTGCAGAACATTTTGAACGGAGGGGGTTGTTTAGAACGTTACGAAACCAGACAATTCGTACGCCTGCTGAACCATGGTGTAGGGTGAGCATAATCGCCCACCAATTTGCCGATTGACACGGAAGGTGTGCGGGTACGCCCACCTTACAAAACTCTGTTCAAGGTGCTCAGTGACAATTCAAAAAGTTGAGGAAACCCGATGATCCCATTCCCTAGCTACGCGACACTTCTAAGCCTTGTATTTAGCCTAATCCCCTTGATGGCAAATGCTACGGACACCGCAACGGCCGGTGACGTTGATTCGAAAGTCGGCCCCACATATACAAACGCGCCGGAGTTGCTTGTAAAGGAAGGCGTGGCGAAAGGCCAGGTCCACGAATTCACCATGAATTCGGAGGACAGCAAGATCTACCCCGGAATCAAAGGGCCCTACAAGCGGAAGGTAATAGTCTACGTTCCAGCGCAATACGTGCCTGGAACTGCCGCCCCGTTCATCATCGCGCAGGATGGGCTGGGTTATAAGGGGACACTACTCCCGATTCTGGACAACATGATCGCCGAGCATCGTCTGCCGGCAATGATCGCGATCCTCATCAATTCCGGCGGTGGTGACGGCCAGGGCAGCGAACGCGGCCTCGAATACGACACGGTCTCCGACCAATACGCGAACTTTGTTGAGACGGAGGTCCTGCCGAAAATCGCCAAAGACTATCAACTTAAATTCACGCAAGACCCGGAAGGCCGAGCGACGATGGGAGGTAGCTCCGGCGGGGCGGCGGCGTTTACGATGGCATGGTTTCGGCCCGATTTATATCACCGAGTGTTGACCTATTCCGGAACGTATGTGAATCAGCAATCGCCGTTCAATAAGGAAACGCTTCACGGGGCCTGGGAGTATCACGATCACCTCATTGCCAAAAGCGAGCCCAAGCCCCTTCGAATCTGGCTGGAAGTCAGCGAAAATGACAACGGTGCAAAGAAGAGCGAAGAGTCCTATCACAACTGGGTGCTGGCGAACCAACGGATGGCGGCGGTGTTGAAGGCCAAGGGTTATCATTACCGTTACGTCTTTGCCGAGGCCGCTGGTCATACGGACGGCAAAGTCACCCGCCAGACGCTCCCGGAAGCATTGCTTTGGCTGTGGAACGGATACCCGTTGAAGTGATCATCCGCCATGTTTGACCCAAAAGTACCCAATCCGAATTTGATCCTTTCCCTGGGTACGCAGGTCGTTACATTGACCGAAGTTAAAGGTTCCGATGGAAAGCCCGTCCATCCGTCGGGAGCGGTTGGCGTCATCATTCAAGCGCCCAGCGACTATTGGCATAGCTACCGCGTCCGGTTTTCTGATGGATTTGAAGTTTCGCTGCGGCGGCAGGACATGGACGTGTTAGCACATTATAAGTACGGGGAAATGTTGCGACCTGGCGCTGACGCACCCCCGGAAATTGATCTCTACAAACATGTGATCTATCGATGTATTGTCGGCTCGCGGGCGTACGGCTTGGAGGACGCAGCCAGCGATACGGATCGTCGCGGAATCTATCTACCTTCCGCTGAAATGCACTGGTCTTTGTACGGTGTGCCCGAGCAGATTGAAAACGACGCGACTCAAGAAGTGTATTGGGAGGCGCAAAAATTCATCGTCATGGCGTTAAAAGCCAATCCTAATGTGCTCGAATGTCTGAACTCACCGATCGTCGAGAATGCAACCCCGCTTGCCCAAGAGTTACTTTCGATGAGAAACAGTTTTTTGTCGAAGATGGTTTATCAAACCTACAGCGGCTATGTGATGAGCCAGTTCAAGAAGTTGCAGGCCGATCTGCGCAATAAGGGGCAAGTGAAGTGGAAACATGTAATGCATCTGCTTCGCATTCTGTTAGCGGGCGTGACGATACTGGAAGAGGGTCGTGTGCCTTTGCAGGTCGGTGAACACAGAACACGCCTGATATCGATCAAGCGCGGCGAGGTAGCTCTGGATGACTGCGAAGCATGGCGACGTCAACTGCAAGTCCGATTCGACCAAGCGGTGGAACGAACGAGTTTGCCGGATCGACCTGACTACGCACTGGCCAATACATGGTTATTGCGTGCCCGGCGCAGCATGCTCTGAAGAGGAGGAAAGATGGAATTACCAAATGACCCGAGAATTATCCAACAGGTGAGCGCTCAACCTTACCCGCTTTTATTTGTCACGATCAGCGGAGCGCATCTGTACGGATTTCCCTCGCCGGACAGTGATGTGGATCTCCGCGGCGTCCACCTATTGCCATTGGCTGACGTTGCGGGATTGGATGTGGGACTTGAAACGATCGAAACGTCGGGTGTGCATGGAGGTCTGGAGGTTGACCTTGTTACCCACGATGTCCGCAAATTCTTCCTGCTCATGCTCCGGAAAAACGGGTATGTTCTTGAGCAATTGCATTCGCCATTGATTGTCCGGTCGACATCAGAACACGTCGAGCTGAAGCACATCGCTCGAGATTGTGTGACACGTCATCATTTACATCATTACTTTGGTTTTGCTGAAACGCAGTGGAAGCTTTTTGAAAAAGAGAACCCGCGTAGAGTCAAACCATTGCTGTATGTCCTCCGCGTTTTGCTCACGGGAATCCATCTGATGAACTCAGGTGAAGTTGAAGCAAACCTATTGAAACTGAACGAACTCTATCCGTTGCCTTACGTGAAAGACTTGGTAGCACGAAAACTGATTGGACCCGAGAAGTCCACGCTGGATGGTGCGGATTTTGAATTTTATCAGCGGGAATACCTTCGTCTACGGAATGAATTGCAATCCTCTTTTGAGACCAGCAGTCTGCCGGATCTACCCTCGGCCAAACCCGCACTTCAAGATCTGTTGTTGCGACTGCGTGGAATCGACGGGTAAGAAATTCTGGCAATAACTGCGATCCCGTGAAAGACCTTGCCGTGCGCGTGATGACGTAACGTCAAATCGATCACACGGAATTTCCCGCAACTCTTTTCGACATCGCGGTTGGCGTTTACCATCGGCGGCATGAGCACCGATTGGACCGATTCGAAGAAATGGCAGAATGGCGACAAAGTTTCAGAGATGTTATCCGCGTTGGGCAAAATCAAAGGCGGCCCGGCCGAAGCGAGCGCGGAGGCGTTCCCCGAAATGCTCGCCGTCCTGAAGGTTCAACGGCAGGGAATTGCGGACGTCTACGAAGCGGTTCATAAAATCACCCGCTACAATGAGGCGACTCATCTTCAATTCGCACAACAAATCGAGGTGATTCGAACGCTGGTCAAGGCAGTGAAAGAGCAGGATAAGCACATCCGGAAACTGACCAGGCGACTTGACTCGATGGAGAAAAAGCTCGCGAAAAAGAATCCGAAACGTGTCGCGAAAAAAGCAATCGGGTGGTTTCACTAGGCGACTTGCAGGTTTGTTCGCGGAAAGGAATACCGCGTCGAGAGGGCAGGAATTCAGTCCTTATTTGGCGTACTTATTCACTGCCGTTAGCACCTCATCAATTTTTCCCTTGACGATAAAATCCTGGGCTCCGGCTTGTATAGCACGCTCCTTACGCACTTCATCAGACAACGCCGAGAACATGACCACGGAGACGGTTGCAAATTTATCGTTCGCGCGAAGGGCGTACAGAAACTCAAGACCGGTCAGTCCCGGCATCATCCAGTCCAGAAAAATAAGTTTGACGTCGTGATCCTGGCAATAGTGCAGGGCTAACTCACCGTTTTCAACGCAGGCGACCGACGGATTCACCTTCTGAATGAACCTCGTAAGCAGTCGGCAAGTGTCAGGATAGTCATCAACGATGAGAATTTCAGCCATATTCAACATCCAGTTACGCCCGGTACCTTTCAAAAGTAGGACCGACCGTCACACTTTAACAAGCGGGTTACCTTCAACGGAATGGCAATAATTCGCGGCGGGGTTCCAACATCATGTGCCGCGCGTGTGCCCGTACAAAAGCACATGCAGGCGAGGGCAAAAACGAAAGCCGGTTCGCTTGCAGATCTCCGCAATCCAGCCGGCGCGACTGTTGAGCGTTGCGGAATCGATGCCTTCCGGCATCAACTGTACATCAGCAGGGGACCAGTTTTTGAGTCGGCCTAGTATGCTTTCAATCTCCGCGAGGTCGCTCTCGGCGGACACCACAAACTTCAACTGAAATTCAGGTGAAGTATCAATGAAATTTTGAATCACGGGGAAATTCAACCGTTGTTTGTCGTGCATCACGGCAAATTTTCCACCTTCGCGAAAATGCGGGGTGGAGTTGGAGAGCTTGGGCGAAAGACTCGCCAGGTCGACTTTGACGGGTTGAAAAACGGTTGCAGCGGTCTCGATCGTGATATGCAGGCCGGCTGCCTTTAACTCGTCGCATAGTATTGCGATGTCCGGCATGATCATCGGTTCACCGCCCGTGACAACGACGTGCTTCGCGGGAAACTCCAGCACGCGACGGACGATCTCATCCACCGCGACATCGTTCCCCTCCGGTTTCCAACTTGTGTACGGCGTATCGCACCAGACGCATCGTAGGTTGCAGCCGCTTGCGCGTACGAACACCGATGGCACACCCAATAGCTTGCCTTCACCTTGGACCGAATAAAAGAGCTCGGAAAGTTTCATGCTCTGCTCTAACGCCATACGAACGGAATGACGAACGCATCCGGCTTGGGGTGCCCGTCCTTATCTTTGGAAGGTTCAAATTCCCATTTCCACGCGGCAAGGTACGTCGGAAGATCGACCTCATTGCTCGTGCTTTTTCGTACGTAATCCACCCCGATCACTTTGCCCTGCTCGTCAATTTTTACCGCCAGAATCACCAGTGGTTCCTCCATGGCAATGACCGCTTGAATGCCCGCCTCGGTCAGTTTAGGGCGGACGGTCTTCACCTTGCGGCCATCCCGGGCTTCCAGCTTGCCATTACGATAAACGAACGTCGATGTTTTACTAAACGGGTCGGATTCTGCATCACTTTTATTGCCTGCATCGCCGCCCGCATGCGATGGATTGCTGCTGCCCGGCGCTCCATTGCCGGGGTTTTCCGGGAGATGGATTCCATCGGCGGTCGATGCCAAGGCCAGCATCGGATTGCGATCGCGGGGCTGAGTCGTCGGAATCTTCACCAGTGAAGGTTGAGTGGTCGTCGGAATTTGCCCGACCGGTAGCTTCTCGGCGGTTGGCTCTTTCATCGCGACCTGCACAGGTCTTGTGCTTGAAGCGTCCGTAAAAGGTGAGGTCGTGGGGGCCGCCGTTGCGATATCAGCAGGACGTGTCGTGGAGGCTACATTCACTGGTTTTGTTGCCGAAGAATCGACGATGGCTACCACACTTTTGATGGGCGATGGATCTTTGCTCAAGCTCGGGATGCCGATGATGCGCGACTCCGCCTTGAATTCCCTGGGAGGCAGCGGCGGTGGGGCGGGTGCGAGCGGTAAGCCGAATGCTGCGTCCGGATCGACCGGTGGCCCAAATGGCAGCAAAACCATGGCCGGAGAATTTTCTGAGGATTTTGACGACTTTTGCGAACTGCCGCCTGTGCCATCGTTGCCGCGTTCACTCGGACCATTGCTGGCCGCGCCGGGATTCGGTGTCAGTGCGGCTTGTTCCTGAGGTGCCTGCTCGGCCAGCATCAGTTGTTCCCCCATCGATGCGTTCAGGGCCTTTCCCTTAGCACCACGCTCGCCAAATAGTTCATCAAATTCTGGAAGTGGTGGTAGCTTCGGCTCTGGTAAAGCCTGCGAAACAATTGGTTTAGGGATCTCATCCACCGAAGAATGTTTGCCATCATTCGGATGCTGTGCCAACCATTGACGCAGGTTAAAGGGTGGCCGATAAAGAGAACGGGTTTGCTTGTGGATTTCGTACTCTGTCAGCGCAATCATCCCCACGCCGTGTACCAGAAGGGACACGCTAAGGGCAATCGTCACAGAGAGGTCCTTGCGTTGCATCAGTCAACCGTCTCATCAGCTAGTCAAATCCTCAACCTTCTATGATATGCCTTTTAAAGGCGAGGAGGAATTAGGAATTACGAATTACGAAATTCGAATTCACGAATGAATCGCGACTATATGATCGTTCGAGCGGTGAAGTTTCTTCTCATTTTGCTTCCAGAACACAGTAATTCACATCGTTTTCGCGAATTCGTGTTTCGTCATTGCGACACGTAACGTTTGCATTGCGGACTGGACGTCGGACGTCACTTCAAACAATTCCATGCTGGAAGGTTTGATAAAACAATGTTCGACACCGTGGGTGAGCATCGCCAAGAGCGGATCGTAATAGCCGGCGATATTGAGAATGACGATTGGCTTGGAGTGGTATCCCAACTGTCGGCCGACAATGATCTCGAAGATTTCCTCAAAAGTTCCGAATCCACCGGGTAGAGCGATGAATGCATCCCCTCGATTTTCCATGATCGCCTTTCGATCGCGCATGCCGACCGTGATCAAAAGCTCATCGCAAAGGTCATCGCTCAAGCCCTTATCCACCAAAGATTGGGGCGTGACCCCAATAACCTTCCCGTTCGCGGCCCGTGCGCCATCGGCTAGCGCCTTCATCGACCCGCACGCGTTGCCACCGTACACAAGCGTCCAGCCCTCCAGTGCGATCGCGCGGCCTATCGCTTCCGCCGCATCAAAGTAAACGCGCGGAACATGAGAACTCGACGAACAATAGACGGTCACCGCCTTTGATCGTGAATCGACAATCGACACATTCTTCATTTGATCAAGCCTCATCCTCGTGCATGGAAACGCGGGGAAATTGGGTTTATTGCGGTTCTTTAAAATCTTCGCCGATCGGCCAGGCTTTTGTTTCGTCGGCGGCCGAATGCAACAGTGGATCGATCAACCCTGCGAGTACCTGCTTCTTTTTATCTCGATCCGTGTTGAACAGAACGGCCCAGGTCAGCCCGTCATGACGTCGAACGAGAAGCGTTGAGGTTCCATCGAGTAACCCATTGTGCCATGTATTGGCCTGATTGCGATTGACGGGCCGCACCATCCAGCCGTCGGCGTAATAGGTGGGTTTCAATTTTCCGTCCGGTGTAAATCCGACTTTGGCCGGTCGCAAAAAAATTTCGGCGATCGATTTCGGTTTGAGGATCGGGGATTTTTCAGGCGCGTCAAACGAACTGGCAAAACGGACCAATTCCCGGGCCGATGCGATCCAGGCACCGTGAGAATCCATTGCCTCCAGATTCCATCCGCCGTAACACCACGGAACTTTCTCCCCTCCAAAAACGCTGTCTACCTTTCCATCATTGCTCGAATAGTACCGGACTTCGTCAACTGCACGGCCTGCGATAAGCGATCGGCCAAGGCGCATTCGATGGATTCCGAGTGGGCCCAGCACTTCCTTTTGAACATACTCGATGTAATTCATTCCGCTGACTTTTTCGATCACCCGACCAAGCACGCAATAACCAAAATTGGAATAGGATTCCTTCGTTCCCGGCTCATAATCCAGCGGGCGGCCCATCACGTATTTGATGATGTCTTCCGGGCCGGCCGGCGGCTTGGTATCGAGTGATTTTGCAATATCGATCGGGCGAAACATCGGATCGAATGAAGCATCCCGATCGAACCCACCGGTGTGTTGCAGGAGTTGCTGCACGGTGATTGCATAGAGCCGTGGATCAACTGCGGCATTGCCTTCCAAGTGGGGTTTGTACCCAAGCATCGCGAAAGGGCGATCGCTCAGTTTCAGTTTTCCCCGCTCGACGAGCTGCATGATTGCCGCGGAGGTAAATGGCTTGCTGACGCTGGCGATGCGAAAAAGCGCATCAGGATTGACGGGCTTATGCTTCTCCAGATCGGAATAGCCAAATCCTCTGGCATAGACGATTTTGCCGCGGCGCGCAATCGCCAAAGCTGCGCCGGGCACGTCGTGATCGTTCATGAACTTAAGCATCATTCGGTCGAACGCGACCAACTTGGAATCGTCCCGACCGGTAACCGGAAGTTCGGCAGCGGCCAGTCGCTCAGAACAGGCGAGCAAGCCAAGTAAACTTCCAATCAAGGGCGCAAAATGTTTTAACGTCATCATGCCTTCATTTCCCGTTAAAGGTCGCCTAAAACAGTTTCACGAAGTAGTGACGGTAGCGGTCGGGTTGCATGCTCGCAAGTGATTCTGACATTGAACTCAAGTGGCATGGCCATTCTGGCCATGGATTGCGGTGTTCCGCAATTTTGGCTGGTACTCCAGCCAATCAGCATGAGCGAAGCGATCTTCTTCTGAGGCAGTCCGAAGATCGCTTCGCTCTTGCTGATTCGATCCGAGTACGAATCGAAATCGCGGCGTACCGCGAACATGGGCAGGTTGCCCATGCTACTTTCGAACCATCAAGCAGATGACGCACCCTGGCCTTTAAAATTCACAACATGGAGCCGTGCTATTGCGTATAACGACTATGAGCAAGTGTTTCCGTTTTATGTGTGCCGGGTTGATTGGATCGTTGGCGCTTTGCACCGTGGTATCGGTTCGAGCGGGAGAAGAAGATGCGCCGCTGCCGGCGAAGGTGCAATTCAATCGAGATATTCGGCCTGTCTTTTTCGACACTTGCTTCAAATGTCATGGGTTTGATGCCACGAAGCGGAAGAAGAATCTCCGCCTCGATACGACTGCCGGGGCATTCGGGCCGCTTAAAGGCGGCGGCACACCGATCGTGAGTGGGCACCCTGAAAAGAGCGAAGCGTTTCTGCGTATCGCATCGACCGATGAAGAGGAAGTAATGCCGCCGGCGGATTCGGGCCTGAAAATTACGCCGAGACAAAAAAAACTGATTGAGAAATGGATTCAACAAGGGGCTGAGTACCAGGCACATTGGGCGTTTATTTCACCGGTTCGTCCAGAGCTTCCGATCGTGAAAGATTCTCGATGGCCGCGCAATGGGATCGATAATTTTGCGTTGGCGAAGCTGGAGCAGGAAGGATTGAGCCCTTCCAAAGAAGCGGACAAGCCAACGCTGATTCGGCGATCCACATTAGATCTGACTGGCTTGCCGCCTACACCTGAAGCGGTCAAGGCATACATCGAAGATACGTCAGTGAATGCGTATGAGAAGGTGGTGGATCGATTGTTGGCGTCGCCGCGCTACGGTGAACGGATGGCCATGCAATGGCTCGATGGCGCGCGGTATGCCGACAGCAATGGGTATCAAGCAGACTTCGAGCGTTACATGTGGCGATGGCGTGACTGGGTCATCAATGCGTTCAATCGCAACGAGCCATTCGATCAATTCACGATCGATCAATTGGCTGGCGACATGCTGCCTAACGCCACACTTGATCAGAAGATCGCAACGGGATTCAATCGCAATCACCGAATCAATACCGAAGGCGGCATCATTGCCGAAGAATGGCTTGTTGAAACCGTCATCGATCGCGTTGAGACAACATCAGCGGTATGGCTTGGTCTGACGATGGGCTGCTGCCGTTGTCACGATCACAAATACGATCCGATTACGCAAAAAGAGTTTTATCAGTTCTACGCCTTCTTCAACAACAACGCCTTGGAAACCGGCACGGGCGTGGAGGGGGCGGAAAATCACCCACCGCTTCTGCGTGTACCCGATGATGAACAGCGGGCGAAGATCGCGAGATTAGAGGCTATGGTCGTTGCCGCACAAAAGGCGGTCGCAGAGAAGGAAAAGTCTTTGCCGCAATTGCAGACGGCGTGGGAAGGCACCGTCTTCCAGAAGAATGGAATCGTCGAGTGGACGATGGGCGACGTGACCGAGATGGAATCCGCCGGAAAGGCCAAGCTAACCCTCCAGCCGGATAAATCGATCCTGCTGACCGGCGTAAACCCCGATACCGACTCCTATACCATTGGGTTCACGACACCGCTCAAAGAAATCTCGGCGATCAAACTTGAAGCCTTGCCCGGAAGCGGTCTACCAGCCGGTGGGCCCGGTCGTTCGTCTGGTGGAAATTTTGTGTTGACCGATATCAAGGTCACGGCAAATGGCAAACCGGTGGAGATGGCGAAGGCATCGGCGGACTACAGCCAGCCGGATTGGCCCGTGGCGAATGCGATCGATCAGGATCAAAAGACTGGATGGGCTATCTATCCCAAGGTGAACGCGCCACATTTTGCAGTCTTCTCATTCGCGCAATCGATTCGATCGACGGAACCCGTAAAAATTTCCGTTCGGCTGGATTTCGCATCCATCCACGCTCAACATCAGTTGGGCAAATTTCGCTTGCAGGCAACGAATTCGTCTTCACCGCACGAAGCAGCGATTCCGACGGCGATCGTGTCTATTTTGAAAACGTCGACGGAAACGCGCTCAGGCAAAGAGAAGGCCGATTTGGCGGTGTACTTCCGAGCGAATCATTCGGGTGATGTTCTCATTGCTGACCGGTCGCTTCAAAAGGCGACCGCGGAGCGCGATGCATTCGCACAGCAAATCCCCACGGTGATGGTGATGGATGAAGCACCGCAGCGGCGCGATGCATTTGTGTTGCTTCGCGGGCAGTACGATAAGCACGGTGAAAAAGTAATGGCTGGCATCCCTGCCGCGTTATCACCCATGCCTGCGGGAACAGCGGCGAATCGGCTGGGTTTAGCGAGGTGGATCGTTGACCCCAAGAATCCATTGACCGCGCGAGTTGCCGTGAACCGTTTCTGGGAACGATTTTTCGGCGTCGGTCTTGTGAAAAGCAGCGAGAATTTTGGATCGCAGTCTGATTGGCCGAGCCATCCGGAATTACTGGATTGGCTGGCGACGGAGTTTGTTCGCCTCGGTTGGGATATGAAGGCGATTCAGAAGACCATCGTCATGAGCGCAACCTATCGACAGTCTTCGGCGGTTACCCCTGCGCTGGTTGAGCGAGATCCCGAGAATCGGCTGTTGGCTCGCGGACCTCGATTCCGAGTACAGGCCGAAGTAGTGCGTGATCAGGCGATGGCGATAGCGGGTTTGCTGAATGAAAAAATAGGTGGTCCTTCCGTGCGACCCTACCAGCCCGAGGGGATATGGGACGAAATCAACGTCTACGGTAATCTTCGCAACTACAAGCACGATACCGACGGCAACCAGTATCGCCGCAGCTTGTACACGATCTGGAAGCGAACCAGTGCGCCACCATCCATGACGTTATTCGATGCACCAGGCCGAGAGATCTGTGTGGTGCGGCGGAGTCGAACGAACACACCTCTGCAGGCGCTGGCATTGTTGAACGACGAGACATACGTCGAGGCGTCTCGAAAGCTTGCGGAGAAGATGATTTTGGAAGGGGGGAACAGCGTTGAGGATCGCATCGCTTATGCCTTCCGACGTGCAACTGCTCGGGAACCGCAATCCCATGAAATGAGCGTGTTGAAGACTGGATTGGAACAAAGGTTGGTTCGCTATAAGCAGGATGTGAAATCTGCCAAAGCCCTCGTGGGGATCGGGGATAGCAAATCGCCGACGACCGTCGATCCGTCTGAACTGGCGGCCTATACGACAACCGCGAGTGTAATCCTGAATCTCGATGAGACGATTACGAAGGAGTAGCTCATGAATCAAACACAACTATTCGCCGACCGGATCAATCGCCGTACTTTCTTACGCCGAAGCGGTGGGGGACTGGGATTGGCAGCGCTCGCTTCTTTGCTGAATGAAGATGCCCATGGCATGTCCACGGGTCTCACGTCCACCGGCGGAATCCCGGGCCTGCCGCACTTTGCACCCAAAGCCAAGCGCGTCATTTACTTGTTCCAATCGGGTGCGCCGTCGCAGATGGATTTGTTTGATTACAAGCCGAACCTCAGCAAACTCCGGGGCACGGAGTTGCCGGATTCGGTCCGCAACGGACAGCGATTGACGGGAATGACCTCAGGGCAGAAATCTTTTCCGATCGCATCCACAGCGTTCCAGTTCGCCCAGCACGGCAAGAGCGGCGCCTGGTTGAGTGAACTTCTTCCTCACACGGCCACGGTGGCCGATCAATTGTGTTTCATCAAATCGATGTTCACGGAAGCCATCAATCACGATCCGGCGATCACGTTTTTTCAGACCGGCTCGCAACTGGCCGGCCGACCCAGCATCGGGTCGTGGCTTAGCTATGGCTTGGGAAGTGAAAATCAGGATATGCCCGCGTTTGTTGTTTTGACGAGCAAAGGGACCGGCCGCCCCGATGATCAACCGCTTTACGATCGACTCTGGGGAAGCGGATTCCTGCCGACCCAACATCAAGGTGTGAAGTTCCGAAACGCGGGTGATCCGGTCTTGTACCTGTCTAATCCACCAGGCGTGGACCGTGAAATTCGTCGTGGCATGCTGGATGATCTCGCACAACTCAACGGGCAGCGAAGCCAAATCGTCGGCGATCCGGAAATCAACACGCGTATTTCTCAATATGAAATGGCGTTCCGGATGCAGGCTTCCGTGCCGGCTCTGACTAACATTAGCGGCGAATCGAAGAGCGTCGTGGATTCGTATGGGCCGAATGTTCATAGGCCCGGCACGTACGCCGCCAATTGTCTATTGGCCCGGCGGCTCATCGAACGCGATGTCAGATTCGTGCAGCTATTCCACATGGGATGGGATCATCACGGGAATCTTCCGACGGCCATTCGCGGACAATGTTCCGACACGGATCAACCTACGACCGCGCTTCTAAAAGATCTGCAATCACGCGGTTTGCTCGATGACACGCTCGTCGTCTGGGGCGGGGAGTTCGGGCGAACTGTTTATTCACAGGGTGGTTTGTCGGCGGATAATTACGGTCGCGATCACCACCCGCGTTGTTTCACGGTCTGGATGGCTGGCGCGGGGGTAAAAGGCGGTATCACGATCGGCGAGACGGATGATTACTGCTACAACATCACCCGCGATCCGGTGCATGTCCACGACCTGCACGCGACGATCCTTCATCTACTGGGGATCGATCACACGCGGTTGACGTATAAGTTCCAAGGTCGCTATTTCCGTCTGACCGATGTACACGGCGAACTTGTGAAACAGGTCTTGGCCTGATACTTCACCGGCGATTTAAAAATATCTCTTTGTCCGAAAATACTCGAGCGCCTGTTGTGTGCTTTGGAAAACGCGCGTTGCCGTCTCGGTGATGAAAGGGGACGGCATCCCCTTGCAGGTCCAGACGACGTAGACCTCTTTACCACCCTCAAAAGCGTGGTGCAATTCCCGCTCGACGCCGCTCGATAGGGCGGGTTTGCCGTTGGGAAGTTCCGGGACGAGGCTGACGATCATGTCGGACTGATCGATCATCTTGAAATCGCGCGCATAAATCTGGCCGAGGATGTCTCCGCTGATCTGATCCACATCCTGCGTTTTAAGCGTGATGGGCCCATCCGAGGCTTCCACCTGAATCGTCGTGCTTCCTTCTTCCAATGCCTGAAGGGCCAATTTGTGGAGAATGAATTCATCCACGTCCGCCGGATCAAAGCAGATAAAGTTTTCATTGATTTTGGCCTTGAACGCATCAATTTCCGCCAGCGTGTTCGGTAGATCCATCACATGGCTCATCGGAAATGACAGATACACCTTACGTTTTTCCCGCTCGAACATCAGCCGGTAGATCGTCTGAGTGGTGGGAATGTTTCGCCCGCGACTGATCATGAAAAAATGTCCGTACCCGCGCGTGATATTGGCGATGATTTCCGTCGCGAGCAATTCTTCCTCGCGCCAGACCATGATGTCTTTGAGGCTGTGATCAATCTCGTGATCCCGCACGAGCCTTTGATGCACGTTTTCGACATTGTCGAGCATCGTAAAGTAAAGGTC
>JBBRMF010000115.1:0-15328 GCA_038230975.1 Tepidisphaerales bacterium | reverse complement strand
TAAAATTTCTGAAGCGCTTCGGCTGCTCCGCTGATGTCATCCCCGGCGATCGCGATTCCGCTGCCGGTTTGTCCAACGAAATTTTTCATGTCTCCCGGTGGCCCCATCGCAAGGATCGGTCTACCACTTCCCAGGTACTCGTACGCCTTGCCCGGAACTACCAATGCAGGCCCGCCATCCGTCGGTGTATGCAACGGTAGAAAAAGCACATCCGCAGATTCAACCCAGTTCACACTCTCGGCGTGTGATCGATAGCCCAGCACCTTAACGTTGCCAGCCATGGGGGAGTTCTGAATCATTTCCCGGTCGCGGGTCGAAACTTCACCCACCAGAACCAACTGAAGCTTGTCCTTTGGAACCCCACCACACTGGATGAGCTTTTCCATGGCGGCCAACAGATATCGAGGTGTGCGGGTCCAGAGATTGATCAGGCGGCGCGGGTACTTCAGCTTGTTCAGCATGCCGTCACCGCTGTAGATCTTGTCCCATACATCGGCTAGTTCTGAATGAAACATGCCCGTGTGAACGATGCGCAACAGATCCGGTGGCGCTGCCTGTGGAGAGTTCTTTCCAAAATCTTCAGCATCGTAGCCGTTGGTGATCGAGATCACGCGCGCGTTGACGCGCGGGCCGGGAGCATTGGCAGGCCGCCCCTTTCCAAATTCGCTTTCGACCGCCGCCGCCGCCTCGGGGGTATTCATGATGATCAGATCCGCGGCCGCCAATGCCTCATGCATCTGCTTCCAATCGCGCCTTGCGTGCCAACGCGTGGTATAGATGCGCGTTTCATCCAGCGCCCAGGGATCGCGCAGATCCAATACCAGAGGCAGTCCCGTTTTTTTCTTGAGTTGAATCCCCGCGCCGGCGGCCGTGAAAGGAGACATTGTCACAAAGATCGCCGAGGGATGGCTCTCGGCTGCCAGCTCCAGACCCAATCGCGCGGCCGGGGCCGCCCACCACGCCATCGGGTCCGTGGCGAACAAAGGCTGCCGCCATTTTTTTTGCGCTCGATAGTAGCTGTCTTTTTCCCCTTGGAGCAACGCCGTGTAGCGGACCACATGCTCGGGCGGCAAATCTTTGAGCAATGTCGGGTCCATCACCCCGCTGGCGTTATCGGCCATTCCACCGTGGGCAATGACCAGTGGTTTCCAACCGAATTGGGGCAAATACTTCGCAAATTTGACGGACCGCTGCACTCCAGCGCCGCCGCGCGGTGGAAAAAAGTAGGCCAGAAAGAGAAGCGTGCGGTCCAAAACAGCGGTTCCTCATGGTGCGGGTGTGCCGAAAAGCACCCAAATCGGGCTGCGAACCGCCTCCGTGACGGTCTCGCCTTGCCGTAATTCTTTATCGGCTGGAAGGCGTGGTGTCTGCGCCAGAATCATTTTACGTCATTCACGCTTGTCGTTATAGCCGTATACATGCTTCGCGTGATAACAGCTTGCCTCGCGAGCAATTGGCGATAAACCGAGGTCATTGTCGCCGCATTTGCGTGCCATTGGTAGTGCTCCAGCACGAACCGCCGCCCCGCCTGACCCAGGCGAGCCCTCTGATCCGGATCCCGAATCAGCGCGATACAGGCCTCCGCCAGTGAATTGGAATCGAACGGCGGCACTAAAATGCCGGTTTGACCGTCCACCACGGCCTCCGGCACGCCGCCGACTCGTGTGGCGACCACCGGCACCTCGCAGGCCGATGCCTCGATCGCGGCCACACCAAAACTTTCCTGGCAGGTGCTGGGCATCACGAAAATATCTGTGGCGTTCAATTCCGCCACCATCTTCTCGTGCGGTAGACGGCCGGGGAAAGCAACTTTATCGGACAACCCCAATTCCACCACGCGAGCGCGCAACCGCTCTGTCATTTCCCCCTTGCCTGCCATGGTCAAACGCGCTTCAGGGCAAACTGCCGCGATTCTCGCAAACGCCTCCACCAGCACTTCAGGGCCATATTTTCGTTCGAGGTTTTTGAAGAATCCCAATCGGACTGTCTCGGATTTTGTCTTTTGACGGGTCGGCGGTTTGAACAATTCGCATTCCACACCGAAGGGAATGATATGGATCACCTTGTTCGCCGGGCAGTAGGCTGCCGTGACCTTCGCCAGAAACTCGGTGGTCGCCGTCACCACCGCCGCTTTTTGGAGGATCGCCCGGACCCCAGCCTTATGCTTTTCGGTAAGAGGAAACTCCGGACTCTCCGTTACTTCACTTCCCCAGGTGGAAACGACTAAACGGTCGGCGACACCGTCGAAGTAAAAATGGTTTCGCCCACCCCCATCGGGATAATGGACATGAACGATGTCCGGCGAAAAGTCGGCTATTTCTTTTTTCCACGCGCGATAGTCGATGTGAAGATGCAGCCCTTTAAGCTTGTGATACCAGGCGCGGCGAGCCGGGAATCGCTTTACATCGATCCCGGAAATCAAATCATCCACGGGCGAGATGACCCGGACGATCATCCCTTCATTCTGGAAATATCGTGCCCAGCGGAGTGTATGGGCGGAATTGCTGTGAGCCACCATTAACAGGCGGCGATGAGCCAATTCAGGTAGCGATCGAAAACCCAAACCCTCGGAGTTCATTCTTTGCTTTTCTCGAGTTCCTTCTTATGTCCCAGGGTACCTCGCTGCAAACCCCCGATGATTCGCACTAGTTTCGCATACGCCCCGCCAACCCACCGCGGCTGGCGTCGCATCACCCCGCCCACTTTGAAACGAAGGCTCGTGGGAGCCAACTCATGCTCCAAAAGGTGAGCCAATCCATTGGCTTGGCGTTCTTCGCGAAGAATCTGTTCCTGCAGTAATTCCATTTCGCCACGCAATCGACGAATTTGCTCCGCGCGCACCGATTCATCGTGAACGTCTGGCAGATGTTTCAGAATTAGCTTCGCTTTGTCCGCCAATGCGATCGCGCTGTCTTTGACCATGTTCTGAGGATGATCGCGACAACACGTTAAGCCTTCAAGACAATAGGCAAAGTCGTATTTTTTCCCGATGCGATACCAGAGGTCCCAATCTTCACCGACATGCAAATTGATGTCGAAGTGACCGACGTCGTCGATCACGGACCGGCGCATCATGATGCAAGGCGTGCCCGTCGGCATGTAATCCATGATCCCGGGAAAAGGACTCTGAAGCAGCGCCTCGCGCGGCTCCGGTGGAAGCCCCGTGGGTCGCTCGCCGGTCAGTCGATCCTCGGTATCTATGCACAGGTATCCACCGAATGCCATGCCTGCCGTGGGATATGTTCGTAGAAGTCGAAGCATCGTCGAAAGAAATGCCGGCTTCCAAAGGTCGTCGCTGTCGAGGCAGGCGATGTATTGCCCCTTAGCCAGATCCAGCCCTGCATTGCGGGCTCGGGCGGGTCCGCCATTCAATTGTTTGAGATAAGTAAGTTCGATTCCGCGCGACGCCATCATCGCCTTTTGCTCGGGAATCAGATCGGCAGTGTCGTCCTTGCTGCCATCATCGACCACGATCGCCTCGATCGGGCGATAGTCTTGCTCAACCACACTCTTCAGCGCGCGCGGCAGATACCGGGCGCGGTTGTAAGTGGGGATGATGGCAGAGATCAATTCAGGCATATCTTTTTTCTGGTCCCCTCCCCCCGGCACTCCGGGGGGAGGGCTAGGGTGAGGGGTCCGCGCAACCCGCCAAATGACTTTACAATTCCAGTATCGCTCCAAGTCTTGCAGGGTGGACGTTCCCGCCCACCATCCGTGTCACTCGGCAAATCGGTCGGTGAGTACACCCACCCTACACCATGCTATGTGACAATGAAAAGCGGTCTACCCTTCCCCCCGAAGTACCAGGGGACGGGAATCGGAAGAAGAAGTGCGGTCTTCAATCATTCGTGACCGCAGCTCCTCATTCATCCATTGTTCCAGCAGAGTGACTTCATGCATCAGCGAAAACTCAGTCTCCGCTTTTTGCCGCGCAGCACGCGCCATTGCGCCATGTTCGGCCGGCGAAAGATTCATCATCGATTCCATTCCCTCCGCCAGTGCATGAGCATCATCCGGCGTCACGAGAATTCCCGTGCCCGGCGACACGGTTTCATGCAGCCCGATCAATTGTGTTGACAGTGCGGGTAAACCACAGGCCATTCCCTCGCGAAGCGCAAGGGGCATTCCATCCCGATTGCCGTCTTTGGCAATGATGCAAGGCAGCGCGAAGCAATCCTGCTGCGGAAGCCATTCCTTGAGAAATGTCGCGTCGTGTCGGCCCAGAAGCTGGAAGACGTCCGCAATGCCAAGTTCCGCGATCCGCCGTTCGAGGTGCTCCCGCAATACACCTTCACCCACAAGCTGCACTACAAAATCCCGACGTTTTTTCGCCAGTATTCCCGCCGCCTCGACCAACACATGGAAGCCCTTGATTTCAACCAATCGCCCTGTTCCGGCAAATCGGAAGGGTTTATGCGGCGTGTGATACTTGGCGTTGAAGCCATCGACGTCGATGCCATTGGCCAATACATGCACCCGACCCGCATCGAGATTCGGCGCCATCTTCAAAATCGCCTCTCGGTTGTAATGGCTTACGGTGACGACAAACGCGCACTGATCGAGCGTATGCGGGAAAAACTTGGAGAGCGGATTCACGAAGATATCATGCGCCTGCAGAGTGATCGCCAGCGGAATTCGAAGCAGCCGCGAGGCGTGATATCCCAACAGCAATTGCCGCATGGCGAAATGGACGTAGAGAAAATCGAACCCCTCGCAATCGATCTGCTCCAGAGCCGCATCCCAAGTCAACCGATCGGTCCAGAGCTCATCCGGAAGAATCTCAGGCTTATCGTTATACAAATGCTCGAAGATCGCCCCGTGCCGTTTGCGAAGTCGCTGCCGGGCGGTCAACTTCTGTACTTTTCGCAGCAACGGCGTGCCAAGTCCTTTGACGCGAATCGTCTTACCCTTGATCTGATAATTTGGATTCCCCACCGTCAATGGGTCCGCGCCGGCCAGTGCGATCGCACACACCTCATGCCCCAATGCCTCAAGCCCGCGAATATCGTTCACGATGAACGTTTCGCTCGTGCAGGGAAAGGAGTTAACGATGTAGCCGATACGCATGATTGGTTCGTGGTCAGTGGTCAGTGGTCAAAGGACTTCAACTCATCAATATTGCTTAAACAACGGGCAACTGGCCACTGACAACTGACAAAATCAACTCCATTGTTTCTTACGGCTTCCATGCCACTGAATAAAACACATGACGACGGGGAAACAAAATTCTTTCCAATTCCGCAATTTCCGCTGCATGAACGCATCTAAAATGATCCCGTAACGACTCGGTTGCATCAAGTCGCGGATCATTTGCCGGAAGGTATAGGGCCACCCGAGCTGAGCCCAACCCATCGCGAAACTGCCGTTGCGATCGTAGAGCTGCCGCCAGGTGTAATCGTGTCCGTGGTAGCTCAGCGCGCCTTGAACCTGCATCATGCGGAATCCATTTTGATACAGCTTGACCTGCATGACTCGGTCTTCAATCGCCTCCACATCACCGAACCGCAGTTTTTCCCAGGTGGCGCGGCGAATCGCCAAATCGGCACAACTCAATCCGATTCTTCCATACGCTTCATCAAACCGTATTGCGACAGTACGCAGCCATGAACCGTGATAATCCCAGTAGAAAGTATATCCACCGGGCGGCTCGGCCTGCTCACCAATCGCGGCATCGGCGGTATTTTCGAGGATCGGTCGCACGAGCAGTTGAAGCCAATCCGGATTGGAAGGCACCACATCCTGGCTGATTGTCACGATCACGTCGCCGCGACAATTCTCAAACAGCGTGTCTCGGGCCGAACCGAATTTGAATTTCTTAGGCTTGTATGCCACCACGCGGGCACCCTGTTTGGCCGCGTATTGATCCGTGCCGTCTTTACTGGCGGAGTCGAGCAATACCACTTCAAACGGCCAATCGACCTGCTGCTCTTTCAGGGCTTGCATCACCTCTTGGAACAACGGCCCCGCATTTCGCGTGAGAATGCCCACGGAGACTTTCGGATTGGCATGATTCGATTTAAACGGCATGGTTGATCAAAAACAGGAACTCAATGATCGTTCGATCCGTTCTACGCCGCACGATCTCGGGCGTCGCTGCGGCTTGCGGCGCCCGTCGTCTGATTTGTGACGGGCAACGGTTGCGACTCGACGGCAGGCTCTAAAACGCGATCCGGAATGGGTTGACCCCACTCGTGCATCAAACCAAATATGCCCGGAATGGGCACTTGCTCGTTGACCACGAATCGGACCTTCTTCAACGTGTCAATCGCCTGCCCGGTCTCGCCGTCACTAATCGTGATACTCCACGCATACATATTCGGTTCGACCAGCAGCGCTCGAACCTTAAGATCCACATGGCCTGAACCTTCGATCGGATCCATGACAACTTTGCGCGCGGCAGTGCTGCACGCCGCCGCGACATAGTCTTCCGTCGCCCAGAGCAATTCAACATTGAACTCAGGCTTCGCGATCCGCTGGCGGGCATGATAATGGATGCGCACCGTCTGCTCATCCCCCGTGCCGAAAACTTCGCAAGGCTCACCGGCAGCATTCAATAACTCCGCGCCGGTGACTGCCGCGATGCTTTCCGGCTTGCCGACCAACTCAATCGCCGCCTGTTTTTCCTGTTCAATCTTGATCTTCTCACCCACGATGCGGTGATATTCCTCGATCACTTTGATCGTCGGTCCCTGCATCATGGATTGCCCTTTATAGAGCATCAGGCAGTTCTGACAGAGATTGCGCACCTCGGATAAATTGTGACTGACGAGAATCATCGTCACGCCATTCCGAAGCATTTTGTTCATCCGATTGAGGCAGCGATTGCGGAACTCGGTATCGCCAACCGCCAGCACTTCATCCACCAGCATCACATCCGGCTCGATGAATGCCGACACCGCAAAACCAAGCCGAACCGCCATGCCGCTGCTGTAGCGCTTGACCGGCGTATCAATGAATTCTTCCACCCCGGCAAACTCAACGATATCGTTGAACTTGCTGGCGACTTCCTTGCGAGTCATACCAAGGATCGAACCATTCAGATAGATATTCTCCCGTCCCGTGAGATCCGGATGAAAACCTGCCCCCACTTCAATCAGCGCGCTTAGGCGGCCACGAACGCGATACGTGCCGCGCTCCGGTCGAATGATCCCACTGAGTAATTTCAATGTCGTGCTTTTGCCAGATCCATTGGGCCCGATAATGCCCATCGACTCGCCCTTGAACAACTTGAAGCTGACATCCTGCACGGCCCAGAATTCCTGGTTGCGAAGCGCAATTTCCTGCGCCGTCTGCTTCTTCCCGAACGGCCAACACTTTTTGGCCATCGCCGGAATGAAGTCGCGCAAGCTGTTATGCTGCTCGCCTCGGGCGAACTTCTTATAGACGTGGTCAAATTCGATTACAGGTTCAGGCATAAATTGATACTAGTCAGTTGTCCGTTGTCAGTTGTTCGTCGTCAGTTGTTCGTCGTCAGTCGTCCGTTGTCAGTAAACATGCCGCATTGCATGTACAAAGGACCACTGACTACTGACAACTGACCAAGTTCAAACATACTCCGCAAACTTAAATTCAGCTTCATGGAACGCACGCCAACCACCCAGAAACACCAGAATGGCCACGAAAGCACTGACGATCAAACCTGCGACATCGTGCAGACCGTAACCCATCAGGCAGTCGCGATAGGCGTTTAGAATGGCAATCATCGGGTTCGCCGATGCGAGCCATCGCAAGGCCGGGTAATGCCCAAACTTAATCGGATACATCACATTCGTTGCAAAAAACCAGAGCTGCAAAACGAAAGTCATCAGATATTTGACGTCTCGGAAGAATAGGTTCGCCATCGAAACGATGAGCGACAGCCCGGCAACGAGTAACAATTGAATCAGCAAAATCACCGGCAAAAATGCCAGCATCGGCGTAAAATGCACATGCGGTATTGCCAGGGATCGATCGTGAATGCTGTAATATGTGTAGACCGGGATCAGAATCGTCAGCGAGATCGAAAAATCGACAATCGCCCCGGCCACCGTCCCCAGCGGGAACACCTCACGTGGAAAATAAATCTTCGTGACCAATCGGCTGTTACGCGTCAGGCTCTCCACGCTGGCAGCCAACGTCGAATTGAAAAGCGTCCACGGAATTACCCCCGACAACACAAAAAGAAACGGCGGCATAAAGTCGCGATCCGCCGCATCAATCTTCATCGGACCGAACTGAATAATTGCCCAGAGCACCAGAGTCTGGATCAAAGGCATCAAAAATGCCCACGCCACCCCAAGCACCGACTGCTTATAACGGACGCGGATATCCCGCCACGCCAGCATCGCCAGTAAGCCACGGTAGCGCACCAACTCGCCGAACATTTCACCCATGACTGCGATCATCAAACACGTCCTGTATGGCCACCTTATATCTTAGGCTGCCTGCGCGGTTTGCGCAACGGAAACGCACAAGCCAAAAGTCTCGCGGCGCAATCTTTATCGACCAATCGAGCTTCTGCGTTCAAGGCCGATTCCGCGAATTCTGTCGAACATATAGCCACTTACACCAGCTTATCGGACCTGAACGCCCATCTTCGAGCGCTCCTAGACCCGCTTGCTTATAATGGCGAACGATAAAGTGGGCAATCCCGGATTTTGATGTGGAACGATAGATTTAGCCGCGCCGGCAACGACTGCACCCTTTCGGTTGCCCGCAAACAGGGATTCTCTAAGCCAGAATGGCCAGACTCCGTAACGACTTGGGCAAAGAAAACGAAACATCTTCTTCAACCAGCGTACGCGTCTCAACGACCCCGTTGAATTCGGTCGTAAGGCGATCGATCAATCCATTGACCAGATGATCCGGTGCCGAAGCCCCCGCCGTCACCAACACCGCCTGCTTGCCAGCTAACCAAGCCGGGTCCATTTCGGCAGCATCATCGATCAGATACCCGGGAATCCCGTTCGCATCCGCCGTCTCGACTAACCGGCGCGAATTCGAACTATTCTTGCTCCCGATCACCAGCACCACTTCCACTTCCGGAGACAACACACTCACCGCATTCTGCCGATTGGTGGTCGCGTAACAAATATCTTCCTTAGGGGGCGAAATAATATGCGGAAACTTGGTTTTCAATGCATCGACAATTCGATTCGCATCATAAATGCTTAGCGTCGTCTGGGTCACATACGCCAATTTGCGATCTGCGGGAATATTCAGTTTTTCGACTTCTTCCGGAGATTCCACCACGACCATGGAATCGGGGGCTTCACCGATCGTTCCGATCGCTTCATCGTGATTCTTATGTCCAATGAAAATGATCAGATACCCATCTTTGGCAAAACGCAGCACTTCCAAATGGACTTTTGTCACGAGCGGGCAGGTGGCGTCGACTTCAATTAGTCGACGCTCTTTTGATTGCCGCCGTACATCCGGAGAGATGCCGTGTGCGCTGTATACGAGGACGCCGCCTTCCGGAACCTCGTCGATATAGTTCACGAACTTGACGCCCCGACGCTCGAAATCCTGCACAACGTGCTTGTTGTGAACGATCTCATGAAAAACGTAGATCGGGGAGCCCTTTAATTCGAGCACTTGATTGACGCAGTCGATCGCCATGTTCACACCGGCACAAAAGCCGCGCGGATTGGCCAGGAGGATTTTCATCGGGGGGTTATTCGAAGGCTTCATTGAGGGTCTACGCTCCAGTAACGCCCCGGTTTTGTCAGCCGGGGCTACACCGAATCATAGACGCAATGAATTATTTTGCACGAACGCGATTTTATCCTGCTTCAATTCATCCCGCGAATCTCGCGGAACCACACGGCCACGGAGCTTCAAGGCCGGCTTCTCGATCAAGTAATACATCGCCGCGCCAATCCCGATCGAAAACATCAGATAGACAAAAACCATGATCGGAAAATGAAACGGGGAATCCCACATTTTAATTCGAATGCGCGCCTTCATCGCCATCCACTGCGCCAACGGCTGATGCCAAAGGTAGATCGAGTAACTCCAGATCCCCAGATACGCCAGCAATCGAACCGGGAAACTCACCGGTTTGTCGGTCATCTCGGCCTTGCGCTGCCCCACCCACCACGCCAGCATCACAAATCCCGTACATCCAACGGCGGCCAATGTATAACCCCAAATAACCAAAAATCGAGGCGACTCTTCTTTCCGAAATGCCGTCGGTAAAAGCGTGGCGACACTCGCAATCAGAATCACCAGCCAATACCGCATCACCCGTTCAACCGCAGCCGGAAACTGAACGACAAAATACGCCGCCAACACCCCGAACATCGGCTCATCAATTCGCAAATGCGTCGGGAAATAATTCCGCCAGGCATCGTAATCGTATCCTCGCGCCGGTGCGTTGGCGTAGCGGAAACCAAAACAAATGACTGCAATTCCCAGCACGATCCACGGCAAGCTCTTAATCGGTTTCCCGGCTTTCCCATCCCCTAATATCATCGCCATCATCAAGATGATTGGAAATAACAGGTAAAAATGAACCAGCGAAACAACCGTCCAGGTTTGCATCACCGCCCCAGCCCCAAACTCTGGTTCAACGTAGTTCTGCACATGAGCAAAAAACGGCCACATGTCATACAGACTCGCCGCCAGTGAAGTCATTTCTTTCGAACCCGCCGGCAACAAGTGAAAGCGATGAACCGCGTGATACCATTGCCATCCAAACAGTACCGCCATGAAATAAGCGGGCCAAATTCGCAGCGCCCGCCTCAGGTAGAATCTCCCCACCGCAATCCTTCCGGTGGATTTGTGTTCGCTTAAAAGCAAGCTGCCAATCAGGAACCCACTTAGGACATAAAACAAATCAACGCCAATCAATCCCATCTGACGGAGAATGAACCAGTATCGGAATCCGATCGCGTTTTCATCGATTCGGAACGTGATGTGGCCGTAGAGAACCAGCAAGATTGCCACAGCGCGCAGCAGATCGAGACTAAGCAACCGGCGAGAACCAAGCGGCGGGAACACACGTGACTCTTCTGTGCCGGATGAGAAATAATCAATTTTGAGCATAGCTGCCGTGGAAATTTGGAACCTCCAAAACATATCTGCCTTTGAGCGGGTCAGTCACTATACTCTAACTGTCGGCACGTGATAAGCGATGAATGAGTTCTACGCGGACAACTGAGTAAAGAACCCCGGCCGATCCGAGCGATCTTCGCAGCTTGTCGAATATCTCCCTGCGATACCGCTGCGTTCGCTGTACAGCGCATTTGAAATTGACGCGCGTCCTATAATCCGAACGAATACGTGATTTACTTCTTCACTCATTCGCAACCGGCGACGGGTCGATAACACAGCGACATGAGAATTGGACTGGTCACCTACGAATATCCCCCTCAACAAGGCCTGGGTGGAGTCGGTTCGTACATGTTTCGACTCGCCGGGGCGCTTGGGCGGGCCGGTCACGAAGTACATGTCATCGCCGGCCCGTCCCATCTCGCGCCGGTCGAACAGGCGAATGTGCATTTGTATCGCATCCCGGCGCAGCACATTTTAAGCAGCGGCAGCCGCGCGCTGAGATGGCTTTACTGGCGCGGTTTCGCCCGGGTGATGAACTGGATGCACCCGGCCATTTGGCATTGGATCAAATGGGACATGGCCTCCTTCGACGCCATCGAGCAATTGCATGCGAGCCATCCCCTGGACCTGATCGAAGTTCCCGAGCATGCCGCCAACGGATGGATGGCTGGTAAAATTCATCGCTGGCCGATCGTCATGCGCATCCATTGCCCGTGGGATTTATTTGTTCGCGTCAACCGCTTCCCATTCAATCCCTTGCACCGTGTTTTGGCTCACCTGGAACATCAAACCGTCGCCACCGTGCCAGACTGCATCACGGTGCCCAGCCGGGCGATGCAACGGGAATTATCCCACTCCTGGAAGATGCGCCGCCCGCCCCGCATCGTTCCCAATTTCATGGATGTCCCTGACACTGCCGCCCCACTACCCCCGGAAGATGGCATCCAGAATATTGTCTGCATCGGCCGAATCGAACCGCTCAAAGGGCAGGATATTCTCGTCCGCGCGTTTGATACCTTTGCCCGCAAACGCCCGCGAGCGCGCCTGCAAATCGTCGGCCCGGATCGATGGCCCGGCAAGCTCCGCTTTGCCGAGTTGCTGCCGACGCTTTCACCCGATCCGGAGATCCGAGCCCGCATCGATCTATTGGGCACGATACCGCTCGCTCAAATTCCCCGCATTTTGCAAGCCGCTCGATTGTCCGTGATCGCCAGCCGCGGTTTCGAAAGCTTTTCCTTTGCGGCACTGGAAGCAATGTCGTATGGCCGACCCTTGGTCGCCACGCGGGTCGGGGCGATTCCCGAGTTAATTCAGCCGGAGCAAAACGGATTGATCGTTCCCCCGGAAAATCCTGCCCTGCTTGGATCAGCGATTGACCGACTGCTTCAGGATCGGCCACTGAGTGAAGAATTCGGTCGCGCGAGTCATGCACTGGCCCGCGAGCGATACGATACACCAGCCGTATTGCCTCAGATTATGAGCGCCTACGAAGATGGCAGCGATTATTTCTACCAGGTCCGGTCTGCCGGCGCAGAGAGAACGGCCCAACAGTGGCGCCGGGCATTGGAGGCCGCGCGGAACTGGGAGGATGAATCGCCTCTTTCCAAAGCGAGTTGAAGCAACTACGATCAAAGCAAGTCAGCTTATGATCGTTTTTCCCTGCCAAACCTGTCAGACGCCTTTGAGTGGGGACGATGCGCAAGCTGGCAAGCTTGTTCGATGTCCCACGTGTGCCGCCACCGTACGTGTTCCGGCCCGGCAACCGCAAAAGCAACAATATCAAACCGCGGGAGCAGGCGGATCGACTCCTTCATCCTTGTCTTCCGCTCCCTTTAACCCCGAAAGAATGGGCGGTTTCCGAGCCGGTAACGGCAAACGCTACGGGTTCAATTGCGGATACTGCTCATCCCGCCTCGAAGCCACCGAATCCATGGCTGCCCAGGAAGGCCAATGCCCCACCTGTGGCAACAACATTACCATCCCCATCCTCGACCGCTACGGTCGATTGATCGATCCCAAAACCCGACAGATCATCAAGCAGGATCCGCACCCCGTTCATGCTTACGCCGCCGCCGGCGATCGGGCACCGCAGATCCTTCGCCGTCCGGATGGCGGCCAAAATATCCAATGTCCCCGCTGCGCAACGGTCAATCCGATCAGTTCGAACAACTGCAAAAGTTGCGGCATGCCATTCACGATGGAAGGCACAACCATCGAAGCATCCGGAACGAGCAACGGATTCTGCGTCGCATCATTGGTACTGGGCATCATCGGCCTACCAGCCGGTTGCATGATCCTCCCCCCAACTCTGGCGATCATCTTCGGCGCCATCGGCTACAGCCAGGTGACAAAAGCAGGCATTCAGGGCGGGGGTAAAGGAATGGCCATCGCCGGCATGATCTGCGGAACGATCGGTTGCATCTGGGGTGTGATCTACGATTTTCATTTTTGAGAAAATGTTTTTTTAGCGGTAGTGCCGAAGGCACACGTTTTCTTATGAACCTGTTTCAAGTCTAATTCTGACGCGACCCGCCCGAAATTTTGCTATGACGAATAACACTTCTGAGATGTCCGCTGATCTGTCGTGCCACCGCTGCGGCTACGACCTGCGCGCCCATCCACCAGACGGGAAATGCCCGGAATGCGGGGAGTCGGTGGCTGAGTCACGGCAATCGGCCGCAATCCCTCGTCGGCCCGCCTGGCGTGACAGCAACCCGCGCTGGCGGCGGCGCATGCTAACCGGCGCATGGGTCTTGGTGCTTCTGCCGCTCATCGATGCGTTGCAGGTTTTCAAATGGGCCCAGAGCATCCCCGTGCCAACCGTTTTCGACTATCGGGGTACCGTCCGCGTGTTGGACGATACGTTTCTCTGCTGGCCCGGTGTGTATCAGTCGCTGGTCTTCTGCATCGGCGTGGTATTGCTGTTCTCGAAAGAGCCGGGACGGCGCCGTGGCCGACTGGATTGGACGCGTCGCTGGGGCGTCGTATGCAGTTATGTTGCGTTGCTGCTCAGCGTCGCGCAAGTCCTCTTCATCGGCGCATTGATATCGGTAGGGGTCGCAGCCGTTCTCCAAAGCATGCCGCTGAAATACCAGCCCGAAGGAACTCCATGGTTCGTTAACGTGAGCACAGCCTGCCTTCGCTACGGACCCCACCCAATGGACAACGCAGCGCTCGTGCTTATTGGGTTCTCGTCGACCGCCATTCTGCTGACATGCGTTCCGCTGTTCGATGCACTCCGCAGCAGCGGCACGAAATGGCTTGCAGCGATTCTTGTCACTCCACTTGCCTTGTTCGCCCTGATGCACCTTTCACAAGCCGGCCGATATTACCTCGGCGTTTCCAGCGTGACTGGCAGGGACGTTGGTCGGCTTGGAGTCTATTTCAGGCCGCGCCTGCTGGTTGGGTACATCGCCGATGATCCCACGGACTGGTTCACGCGGGGATCGGGACTTAGCACGTTTGTTGTCGAAGCCACGAAGTGGTGCATCGTTCTCGCGATTGCGCTTTGGCTGAGCATCGCACAGCTCACAGCTTGGCGGCAACGCAAGCAAGCCAAGTAGGGTCCGCAGGTACTCCTGCGGACCATTCCTCCGCCCGGCGCACGACATCATTCCCCAAACACCGACTCGATGCCCCCGACGTCCAGCCCGCCAAAATCCGGGACGGTTACGGATATGCGGTCACATCCGCAACACCACGAGCGTAAAGTAGAACGTGACACCGGGACAGAAGGCGCGGCGATAGTTGGGCATGAGCGCATAGAGTGCCGACACGGGACTGCGGGGTCGCGAGTAAGGTCGGCTGGAGTACCTGCCGACCGTACAGGGCTGCCTGCGAACCTGTTTCAAGTCTCTTGTGAAGAATGCGCGCTGCACGGTCAGCCGGAACGTTTTGCGAAAACTCGTGCGATCACGCTCTACAGATGTTAGAATAAAGCGGTAAACGTGACTCTCAAGCCGGAATTGTAACGGTTCATCGAAGATCAGATGAGCACTGGCCGGTTCTCATCACCCACCGAAGTGCTGGAGGCGGGTCTGGCTCGCCTGATGCTGGAACCTTCGCGCGACGAACTGGATTCTGAAGAACTTGCAGCCATTGAAGAATCTGAAGCGCAGATCGCCCTCGCTGGGAGATCGAGCTGAACTTTCGACACCTGAAAATCACCTTGACAATGGACCCACTCAAATGCAAAACAATCGACGGCATTACGAAGGAAATCATGATCTACATTCTGGTGTACAACATGGTGCGGGCGGTAATGCTGTTAGCAGAAACCAACCAGAAGGAG